>JANOIR010000104.1:0-3642 GCA_031407765.1 Vicinamibacteraceae bacterium | reverse complement strand
GCGGGCTGGCGTTCTGCGCCGCCGGCCAGAATGCGGCCGGCACGTACGGGCCGGCATCGGGTGCGCCGAGCAGCAGCACGCCGCGAGCCGCGCCCGCGATCATCGAACACTGCAGCGCAAGCCAGCTTCGAAGGTAGGCGTCCGCGGATTGCGCCGCGGCATGCTGCCGCCAGAGCGCGTCACCGCCGCTCAGCGTGGCGGCGGTTTGCTCGAGAGCGGAACCCGGCATCGCTGCGCCTCGCGCATCCAGCTCCGAGCTCAGTTCTCGATCTTCAGTTCGCCGAAGCGGGTCTCGTACTCCTTCAGCACCCGCTGCAGCAGCGTCTGCAGGCGTTTGGCCGCGTAGGGATTGAGGATGATGCGGTCCGACAGCATGACCTTCACCTCTTTCTGGCCGGAATGCCACGCCTGGTTCGCGCCGAACAGCAGCGTGATTTCCTCGCGCGAGCCGAGCACGTTGCAGACGTTCGAATACGAGGTGCTGAGCCGCGAGTCGTCCCAGACGACGCGCTGGGGATCGACCGTGCGTTTGGCGGTGTCAAGCGTCGATGCTTCGCCAGGACTGGGGGGTTTGGTAGCCATGCAAGCTCCTTAAAGTTCGTAATAGTAAAGAAGAAAGGCGCGGTGCAAAGCGCCTGCGCCGCGCGGTACTGCCAGCCGGTCAGCCCTGCTTGTTCGCCTTGGGCGCGTCGGGGGCGCCTGGCGTGGAATCCCGGGATCCGCCCCAGTCGATGCGCAGACCCGGCTTGCCCTGGGCGGAGGGATCCTTCGAATCGACGGTCGCATTCATGCCGAGCGCGCCGTCCAGCCACGCGCGCGCGGTCTGCTCGACCGCGCCCGAGGCAAGTGGCCTGGCCGGGCCGGTCCTCGGCTGCGACCGGCGATCCAGCATGACCTCGCCATCGGTGGCGCCATTCTCGCGAACCCAGGCGCCCGAGGTCGCCGCCGTCGTTCCGGCCTTGCGCTGCGCGGCGACGCCTTCCTGCCGGCGTCCATACCAGGCCTGCGCACCCACGAGACCCGCCAGCGCCAGCTGCTGCCGGTCGGACTCGTCGCTTGCGGCCTGAAGGCTGATCACGGCGGTGGAGCCAGGGGTGGCCCGGCCCTCGACCTGCGGCAGCTCCAGGTTCTGCAGGACCGCACCTTCGCCGCCGAGCTCGTTCGAGGTCGCCGCCGGCTGCGTGCCCTCCTGCGCGCCTTCGGCCGGACCTTGTCCTCCCTGTCCTTCCTCGCCTGCAGGGGCAGCGCCGGGTTCACTGGCAGGCGCTCCGGACTCGGTGCCGGGCGTCGCCGAAGAGGCCGGCTGCGAGGCCATGCTCGAGCTGCTGTGGTGCTGGGCCGAGACGAAATCGAATCCGGCGAAGGTCGGCAGAGAGAGGTAGTCGCCGAGCGTGTACAGGCGGCGCGCCTCGCTTGCAGCGTCGCCGACCAGGATCAGCGTGCCGCGATACACCGTCGGTTCTGCCGCAGCCGAATCGTCCGGGCGCGCATAGGTGAACAGGCTGTCCTGGATCTGCGCGATCAGGTCGCCCTGGCCGCCGAAGCGCATCACGGAAGTGACGTGGCCCGAAGGGTCGAAGGTCACGGCGGCATAGTCGCCCGCGAGGATGTCGTTGGTGAGGTCGCCGACCATGACGTCGTCGCCGTCGCCCGCGATCAGGACGTTCTGGCCGCCGCCGCCATCGAGGAAGTCGCCCGCGCCGAGGAAGGCATCGGTGCTCTCCACGAGATACAACCCGCCGTTGGCATAGGTGACCCGGCCGCCGTCGCCCATCAGCATGTCGACGCCGCCGCCCGCGACCAGGGTGTCGGGCCCGAAGCCGCCGATCAGGACATTGTTGCCGGAGCCTGAATCGATGGTGTCGCTGCCGCCAATGCCGGGTTGTGTGGATTCGACCATCGCGGGACGCCCGAGCGTGTCGAAGGACATCCGCCCGTTGTCGCCCACCAGCACGTCCACTCCCGCGCCCGTGGTGACGGCGTCGTCGCCGAGGCCCGCGATCACGACGGTGTCGCCACCTGCGGCCGTGATTCCGTCAGCGCCGCCCCGGGTGGGTTCGGTTGTCGTGACGTACGAAAGGATGCCGGTCGGGCCGTAGCTGAGGCTGCCGTTGTCGCCGAGCAGCGTATGCGTGCCGGTACCGACGCCGACCGTGTCGTCGCCCATGCCGGCCACCACGGTCTTCGCGCCGTCGCCGGAGGCGATGACGTCGCCCGTGCCCTGGAGCGTCACTGTGCTGTCAACCTGCCGGAAGAACTGGCCCGTGGCATCCATCTGCACGCTGCCGTTGTCGCCGAGGATCATGTCCTGGCCGTCCTGGGTCGTGACCTGGTCCGCGCCCATGCCGCCCAGGACCGTGTTGTTGCCGTCGCCTGTCACGGTAAGCGTGTCCGCGCCACCCGTGGCAGCGAGCGTGTCCGCGGTCGCGACTGTCAGCACGTTGCCGGCGCCCGTCTGGCCCAGCGCGACGTAGGCGACGCTGCCGTTGTCGCCCAGCAGCGTGTGATTTCCGGTGCCGGCGGTCACTGTGTCGCCACCGTCGCCGCCCACGATCACCTTGTTGCCGTCGGTCGTGGTGATCACGTCCGCAGCGCCCAGGTCCACCGTGCCGCCGCCGGCCGAGGTCTGTGACTGCGTCACCACCTGCGCCAGGTTCCCGCCCTGCGCATCGAACTGCACCGTGCCGTTGTCGCCCACGATCGTGTCGCTGCCCACCGCCGTCGTGATCTGGTCCGCGCCCATGCCGCCCACGATCACGTTGTCGCCCGCAAGCGAGATGATCTGGTCGTTGCCGCCCGTCGCGGCCAGCGTGTCGCTCGAGCTCGCCAACCGCACCTCGCCCGCGCCCACCGGCTGGCCCAGGTCCACGTAGTCGATCAGGCCGTTGTCGCCCAGCACCGTATGCGTGCCCGCGCCCATGCCGATCGTGTCGCCGCCGTCGCCGCCGACGATCGTCTTCTGGCCGTCCGTCGTCGTGATGAGGTCGGCGCCGCCGAGGTCCACATTCACGCCACCCGTCGAGGGCTGCGACATCGTCACCACGCTCGCCAGGTTCCCGCCCTCGGCGTCGAAGGTCACCGTGCCGTTGTCGCCCACGATCGTGTCCGTGCCCACCGCCGTCGTGATCTGGTCCGCGCCCATGCCGCCCACGATCACGTTGTCGCCCGCAAGCGAGATGATCTGGTCGTTGCCGCCCGTCGCGGCCAGCGTGTCGCTCGAGCTCACCAACCGCACCTCGCCCGCGCCCACCGGCTGGCCCAGGTCCACGTAGTCGATCAGGCCGTTGTCGCCCAGCACCGTGTGCGTGCCCAGGCCCATCTCGATCCTGTCGCCGCCGTCGCCGCCCAGCACGGTCTTCGTGCCGTTAAGCGCCGTGATGAAGTCGTTGCCGCCGAGATCCATCGTGCCGCCGCCCGCGGAGGCCTGGGTGCGAGTCGAAATCTGCTCGAATTTGGCGCCGTTCGCGTCCATCTGAACGACGCCGTTGTCGCCAAGGATCGTATCGGTGCCGTTCAGGACGCTGATCGTGTCCGCGCCCATCCCGCCGAGGATCGTGTTGTTGCCTTCGCCCGCGATGATCTTGTCGTCGGCGCCGGGGGGGGCGCTGGTGGGGGGGGGTTGGTGGCGCCCCACGGCGCCGG
>JANOIR010000091.1:0-4971 GCA_031407765.1 Vicinamibacteraceae bacterium | reverse complement strand
ACCGGGGCAGGCTAACGGTATACGGCACCAACCAGACTGCGGGCGCGCGCCGATTGGCGTCGGTTCGCGGGGCACTGGCCGGAAAGGCCAAGAGCCTATCTGATGTTGTACAGGCTCTGCGGGGCGCAGGGGCTCCGTATGTTGATGAGCCTCCCCCCTTGGAACGCCTTGCCGCCACTAGAGCGATGCTGGACGCTGTCGGTCCGATAAAGAGCGTTACCGTGCCGGTGTTTGACCCATCGGCCGATACGTTCAAGGCTCTCGCCGATTCGCACTGGACTCCGGAAGTGGTCTGGCGTGCCATTGCCGCCGTCGAGACGGGGCCGGGAGTTCGACGTCTGTCCTTAGTTGTTGACCCTTGGGGCGAGGTTGTATCGGTCAACCCTCTCCCCGATTGATAGGAAGCACGTAGGCGTTCGACGAAGACCGTCTTGACGCCGCCGTGACATCGGCGCAGCTATTGGGACGCGCTGCGTCAGATGGAGGCGCGCCGGCCGACAGCGGCGGGGCCGCGTGTGCGTGAGATCCACGGCGACAGCAGGTCAACTCCGCGACTCCGGCCGTCTGGTGCAGCACGCGCGACAGGATCGTGCCAATCAAGCGTCCGGCAGCGTTGGCCATGTAGTAGAAGCCCACGCTGAGCGACACGCGGTCTGCTTCCGAGAAGGCGAAGACGAGGTACGAGTGGACCGCCGAATTGAGTGCGAAGGCGATGCCGACGAGGGCCCAGGCCCGCGAGCATGGTTATCGACGCCGGCAAACCGTAGGCGAGGCCGAGGGGGATCAGCGCCGTCACGGCTACCAACGACAGGCCAAGCCCCGACGTCAGCCCTGGTCCGGGCGTCCGGCCGCCGCCGAGGGTGCGGAGTACGAGCCGAGATGCACTCTGCACGGCGCCGTAGCCGTTGACCACAATGCCATGAACGTTCCGATCTGTGTGAACGTCCAGTCCCGCGAGGCGGCCAGGAACAGCGGAACCCTCACGACGAACCAGACATCCCGGGCAGCGAAGAGGGCCATCCGCGCCAGCGACAGTCGATTGATGCCGGAGGAATTCGAGAGAATGCCGCGGAATGCGGCTTCGACTTCGCTTGGCCGATCGTGTCCAGCAGCGCAGCGAGGACCGACGCCAAGACCACCGCGATGCCGCTGGCCATCGCGCTCAGCGCCTCCGAACCCAGCAGCGCAGCAGGAAATCTCCCAGGAAGGAATCCGGCGCCCCACGGGCCATTCTTCGACCCTGTGAGGATGGCGACCCACTGAACAGCCCCAACTGCGAAAAGGGGGAGGTCCTGGAAACCTCCGCCCTTCACAGATGCCAATCGGACAACTAAAGGGGATTCAACGCTTTGCGGATTCTGTGATGGCCGAAGCCGAGTCAGTACAGTCCATCTAAGAACGCGACGCTTGTGGCGCGGACGAACAAGCGAGCGAATTTACACCGGAAAATGGAGGCGCCGCCCGGATTTGAACCGGGGATGGAGGTTTTGCAGACCTCTGCCTTACCACTTGGCTACGGCGCCGCGGCGGATGCTATTCGCGGCTCTGGAGGGTGTCGCCCGGAGAGATGATGGAGCGGGAAACGGGATTCGAACCCGCGACTTCGACCTTGGCAAGGTCGCACTCTACCACTGAGTTATTCCCGCTCGCCCTGGCGACGAATCGATAGCGTAGCACAGGCGTCACGAGGGGGGCAAGGCAACGGAGGGCCCCCCGGGAGCCCGGTTTTTGGGCCGAACGAGCCTACCGAGCGCGCCCATCGAAGGCGTCCCGGACGATGGCGATCCGCGGCCGCAGGCCGTCGCCGAAGACGATCGAGACCACGTCGAAACGGCAGCTGGCGTTGCCGATGCTGTGGCGCAGCACGTACTCGGCGGCGAGACGGGCGATGGTCTGCCGCTTGCGCCAGTCGACCGCCTCGATCGGCTCGCCGAACCGGGTCGTGCGGCGCGCCTTGACCTCGATGAACACCAGGGTGTCGCCCTCGCGCGCGACGATGTCTATTTCTCCCAGCCGGGTCCGGAAGCGGCGGGCGAGAATCTCGTACCCGCAGCGTTCGAGCTCGCGGCAGGCGTAATCTTCCCCTGCTTTTCCGAGGGTGATCCGATCCGGAGGCAGCGACATGCCCAACCGGAGGGGCAAGCGCCGTGCCGCCGAACGACTCCGGAGTCGTCACGAGCTTGGACTCCGGAGTCGAAATGGCCAACGACTCCGGAGTCGTCAGGCCAGGCCGCGCTCCCTGGCGATTTCGCCGATCGCCTGGTCGAGGGCGTCGACGGCACAGTCGGCCTGCTCGAGCGACAGCACCAGCGGCGGGCACAGGCGGATCGCGTTGCGGCCCGCCCCGAGCACGAGGACGCCCTTGGCGAACATCCGATCGACGACGAGGTCGCGCTCCTCGATGGCGCGCACCTTGGTGGCGCGGTCCTTGACCAGCTCGACGCCGATCATCAGGCCCTTGCCGCGGACGTCGCCGATCAGGCGATGCTTCCCCATCAGCTCGCGCAGCCGCCCGAGGAGGTGCTCCCCCACCCGTGCGGCGTTCGCGATCAGCCCGCCCTCGAGCAGCTTGATCGTCGCTGACGCGGCGGCGCAGGCGACCGGGTTGCCGCCGAACGTGCTGGCATGTGCGCCCGGCGGCCAGTCCATGACGTCGGCGCGGGCCGCGGTCACGCCGAGCGGCAGGCCCGAGGCGATGCCCTTGGCGATCGACACGATGTCCGGCTGCAGACCGAAGTGCTCCGAGGCGAACATCTTGCCGGTGCGGCCCATGCCCGACTGCACTTCGTCGACGACGAGCAGGATGCCGTGTTTCGTCGTCAGCTCGCGCAGCCGCTGGTGGAACTCGATCGGCGGCACGATGTAGCCGCCCTCACCCTGGATCGGCTCGACGACGATGCCGGCGACCTCGTCGGGCGACACGAGGTTCATGAACAGCCGATCCTCGATCCAGGCAATCGACTCGGCGGCGACCTGCGCCGGCGACACGCCGGCGGCAGCGCGATAGACGTCCGGGTACGGCGCATGGAACACGCCCGGTGTCGTCACCGGACCGAAGCCCTTGCGCTGCACCGCGCGGCTCGAGGTGAGGCCGAGCGAGCCGAGCGTGCGGCCGTGGAACGAGCCGAGGAACGCGATCAGGAACGGCCGCTTGGTGTGGTACCGCGCCAGCTTGATCGCCGCCTCGTTGGCCTCGGTCCCGGAGTTGCTGAAGAAGCTCTTGACCCCGCCGTCGATGGGAACGATGCGCCCGATTTCCTCGGCGAGGCGCACCTGCGGCTCGTAGTAGAAGTCGGTCCCCGACATGTGCAGGAACTTGTGTGCCTGCTGGACGATCGCGCCAACGACCTCCGGATGGGAGTGGCCCGTCGAGTTGACGGCGATGCCGGCGGCACAGTCGAGGAATCGGTTGCCATCGACGTCCTCGACGATGGCGCCCTCACCGCGAGCCATGACCAGGGGATAGCCGCGGGTGTAGGACGGCGACACCGCCTTCGCGTCGCGGGCGATGATCGCCTGCGCATTCGGTCCGGGCAGGGCCGTGACGAGCTTCGGTAACGACATATGTCTCCAGAGTGCCGCGCGCGTGCGGACGCCGCGGCGCGCCTAGCGCCGCGAATAGCAGACCGCACGCTCCACGCGCGGCCCGCGGCCGGTCCTGAGGGGACCGGCCGCCAGCCCAGCTAGCCGCGCTTCCAGCGCGTGCCGGCCGGCGAATCCTCGAGCAGGATACCGCGCGCGGCCAGATCCTGGCGGATCGCGTCGGCGCGGGCGAAGTCGCGGCGCTGCCGGGCTTCGCGTCGCTCGACGATCAGGCGCTCGATCTCGTCGACGGGAACCGGCGGCGCCGCATCCTCGGCGCGGCGCATGGCGATGAAGCCGAGGACGAGGTCGAAGTGGTCGAAAGCGGCGCGGATGATCGCCGCGTCCTCGGTGCCGACCTCGCCGGCGTCGATCGCGGCGTTGAGGCCGCGCACCAGCTCGAACAGCACGCCCAGCCCGCCCGGCGCGTTGACGTCGGCGAGCAGGTGCGCGTCGAACTCGGCGCGGGCCGCGGCCACCCGCTCGGCGACGGCGGGATGCGCGCCCGCCGCGGTGACCGTGTCCAGGCGCGACAGGAAGTCCATCAGGCGCTTGAGCGCTTCGTCGCATTGCGACAGCGTCGCCAGCGAGAACTTCAATTGCTTGCGGTAGTGCACCGACAGCAGCAGGTAGCGCAGCGTCGACGGGCGGTGGCCCTGGTCGACGAGATCCTTGACGTTGAAGACGTTGCCGAGCGACTTCGACATCTTCTCGTCGTCCATCAGCAGATGTTCGACGTGGAACCAGAAGCGCGAGAACTGGCGCTTGGTGGCGCCCTCGGCCTGGGCGATCTCGTTCTCGTGGTGCGGAAAGACCAAATCGATCCCGCCGCAGTGGATGTCGATCGGCGCCTCGCCGAGGATGCGCAGCGCCATCGCCGAGCACTCGATGTGCCAGCCCGGGCGGCCGGGGCCGATACCGAAGTCCCAGGTCGGCTCGTCGGGTTGGGTGGCCTTCCACAGCACGAAGTCGCGGGCGTTCTCCTTCTCGTACTTGTCGGAGTCGACGCGCGCACCGGCCTGGATGCCGGAATGGTCGAGGCGCGCCAGCTTGCCGTAGTCGGGCAGCGAGGCGATGCGGAAGTAGATCGAGCCGTCGCTGCGGTAGGTGTGGCCGTTCTGTTCGAGCGCCGCGACCATCTCGCTCATCGCGCGCAGGTTGGCCTCGTCGGTCGCGCGCGGGCGATCCTCGATCGCCTCGAGCCCGAGCGTCGCGGCGTCCTCGTCGAACGCCTTGTCGTAGGTATCGGTGTACTCGCGCAGCGGCACGCCGGCCTTGTTCGACTCGAGGATGGTGCGATCGTCGACGTCGGTGAAATTCATCACCCCGTGCACCGGCAGCTTGGCGACGTGGCGCAGCGTGCGGCGCAGCACGTCGACCGCGGTGAAG
>JANOIR010000082.1:0-19465 GCA_031407765.1 Vicinamibacteraceae bacterium | reverse complement strand
CTACTCTCTCAGTGGACCAGAGTGGAGCTGAGTGGAGTGGCGTAAGTGCTAAGGGGCAGTCACCAGGCGAAAATTGACGAAAAGGGACGCCTCAAGCTCCCGACCACCTTCCGCTCGTACATCGATACGACATGGAAGTCGGCAGCGGTCTACCTGACGTGTGACGACTCCGCCGGCGCATACGTCCGAGTCTACCCCCTTCCGGTCTGGGAAGGTGTCGAACAAAAGCTCCTCACCATGCCCTCAACCGACCTGGCCCGGCGCCGCTTCCAGCGGTGGACCAGCTTGTATGGCCAGGAAGGCGAGATCGACACCCAGGGGCGGGTGCTGATTCCGCCGCAGCTGCGGGACCCGGCCCTGATGCAGGGCGACGTGGTCGTGCTCGGCAGCGGCGACTTTCTCGAAGTCTGGAACCGCGAACGCTTCATCAGTCAGGTCGAGACCGAGAAGCTCACGGTCGAGAACCACAACCGGTTGTCCGAGTTCGGGATCTGAGAACGGCCATGACGGGTCATGCGCCGGTGATGGTGGCCGAGGCGCTGCGGTGGCTGGAGCCGGCGCGGGGCGGCGTGTTCGTGGACTGCACTCTGGGGCTGGGCGGGCACTCGCGGGCGCTGCTCGAAGGTGGGGCGTCGCGCGTGGTCGCCATCGATCGCGATGCGGAGGCCATTGCCATGGCGCGTGAGCGCCTCGACGTCTTCGGCGATCGCGTGGACATCGCCCACGCCAACTACCGTGACCTCGGCGCGGTGCTCGAGGCGCGCGGCCTCACCGCCGTCGACGGCGTGCTCGCCGACCTCGGCGTCTCCTCGATGCAGCTCGATGCGCTGGAGCGCGGGTTCAGTTTTCGCGGCGACGCGCCGCTCGACATGCGGATGGATCGCAGCCAGGGGCCGACCGCGGCCGATCGGCTGCGCGAGGTGAGCGAGGGCGAGCTGGCCGACGTCATCTACCAGTACGGCGAGGAGCGATTCGCGCGGCGGGTGGCCCGGGCGCTGGTCCGGGCCCGCGACGAGCGGCCCCTGGCGACGACCGGCGAGGTCGCCGCCATCGTGAGGCGGGCCGTGCCGCACAAGGGCTGGCAGCGCATCGACCCGGCGACGCGCACCTTCCAGGCGCTGCGGATCTGGGTCAACGGGGAGCTCGAGGGCCTCGATCGCTTCGTGCAGGACGCGGTCCGGTGGCTGCGCACCGGCGCCCGGCTGGTGGTCATCGCCTTCCACTCGCTCGAGGACCGCATCGTCAAGCACACACTGCGCGGCCTCGATCGCGAGGCCGGCGTGGTCCGGGTGCTGACGGCGCGTCCTGAGATCGCCGGCGAGGACGAGATCCAGCGCAACCCGCGTGCGCGCAGCGCCAAGCTGCGCGCCGCCGAGCGGCTGGCGGGAGCTGGAGCGTGAGGATGGACTTCGAACACGCCATCAAGATGGACGTTCGCAACAACCCGATCGTGCGCGAGCTGGATCGGGCGCGGCAGCGCGAACTGTGGCGATGGATGCTGGTCGGCGGCGCGCTGGTCGGCGTGATCCTCTTCTCGCTCTGGCAGCGCTTCAGCGTGATGCGGACGGAAACCCACATCGAGAGCACGCAGCGCGAGCTGTCGCAGGCGCTCGAGGTGCAGCGCCGCCTGCGTCTCGACGTCGAGCGGCTGTCGTCGTCGCGGCGTATCGAGCAGCTGGCGCTGCGGGCCCACATGGTCCACGCCGATCGCACCACCACTCGGATCATCGTGCGCCCGGCCGACGCGTCGCGCGGCGAACAGGTCGCCGCCCGGACCGCGCCGCAGATCGCGGCCGCCGCCCGGACGCGCGGGACCGAGGCACTGCGATGACCGACTGGCGCGCCACCTTCACGAGCCGGCTGAGCGTGCACGCCGGGATCTTCGTCGCCTGGGTCGGCGTCGTCGAGGCGCGCCTCGTCTACCGGCCCGTCGTCCAGCACGGGGTCCTGCTCGAGCGCGCCGAGGAGCAGCAGCAGTCGCGACAGCTGATCCCGGCGCCGCGCGGCGAGATCCGCGCCCGCGACGGCAGCCCGCTGGCGATGACGGTGCCCGGCTTCGCGCTCGAGGCCACACGCTCGCTGATCGCCGATCCGGCCGCCGTCGCCGGCCGTCTGTGCCCGGTGCTCGCCTGCGACGCGGCGGCGCGGCAGGCGCTCGAGAAACAGCTGCGCTGGGCCGGCCGCGGCTCGCGCTACGTCTTCCTGCGCCGCAAGCTGAAGGACGACGAGGCGCGCGCGATCCAGGAACTGGGCGAGCCGCACGTCCGCGTCGTCGAGGTACCGCACCGCTCCTACCCGGGCGGCATCACCGCGGCGCACCTGATCGGCCACACCGACATCGACAACAAGGGCCAGACCGGCGTCGAGTTGGCGATGGACTCGATCCTCGCCGGGCGGCCCGGCCTGCAGCTGGTCGTCAAGTCGCCGCTGCCCGGCCACTCGCGGCTGCTGACGCGGCCGCTGCGCGCACCCGTGCCGGGCGCGATCATCGAGACCACGATCGATCGCGACCTGCAGTTCCTGGCCGAGCGGGCCCTCAGTGACGCCGTCGCCGAGAACGAGGCGGACGGCGGCGCCGTCATCATCATGGACCCGATGAACGGCGAGATCCTGGCCCTGGCCAATGCGCCGACCTTCGACCTGAACGAGTACACGACCGCGACCGACGCGGCGAAGCTCAATCGCGCCGCGCAGCACATCTACGAGCCCGGCTCGACCTTCAAGTCGTTCGTCGCCGCGGCGGCGCTCGAAGTCCTGCACATGCCGACGACGCGGATGTTCGACACCAGCGCCGGCTACATCACCTTCGGGTCGCGGCGGATCCACGACATGCACCGCTACCAGGCGCTGTCGTTCACGGACGTCATCGTCAAGTCGAGCAACGTCGGCGCCATCAAGATCGGCCAGGCGCTCGGCTCGGACGTCGTCAGCCGCTACGTCTACCGCTTCGGCTTCGGCGAGGTGCTGGCTCGCGACATCCCGCACCAGCGTGCCGGCCTGGTCGACAAGCGGCTGCCGCAGTTCAAGCCGAGCGAGCTGGCCTCGCTCTCGATGGGCTACCAGATTGGCGTGACGCCGCTGCAGATGATCGCGGCGGTCGGCTCCATCGCCAACGGCGGCGAGCTGATCGCGCCGCACGTCGTGCGCGCGACGATCGTCGACGGCGTCCGCACCGAGGTGCCGCGCCAGGTCGTGCGGCGGACGATCCCGACCGAGATCGCCGACGAGCTGACCACCATCCTCGAGCAGGTGGTGGCGCGGGGCACGGCCAAGGCGGCACAGATTCCCGGCTACACGATCGCCGGCAAGACGGGCACGGCCGAGAAGCTCGAGAACGGCCGCTACTCGAAGATTCACAACAACGTGTCGTTCGTCGGCTTCGTGCCGTCGCGGCATCCGCGCGCGGTCATCCTCACGATCATCGACTCGCCGCGCCACGGCGGCCGCACCGGCGGCGCCGTCGCGGCCCCGGTGTTCCGCACCGTAGCCGAGGCGACGCTGCGCCGTTTGGGCGTGGCGCCCAACGCGCCCGATCCGCATGGCCTGCTGGCCGGCTCGAACCCGCCGATGGGGCCGACGCCGGTGAGCCTGCCGGTGCTCGCGCGCCCCGGCCAGGACGTCGACATGACCCCGCTCGTCGCCGTCGCGCCCGGCACGGTGCCCGACGTCCGCGGCCTGTCGGCGCGCGAAGCCACGCGCGTCCTGCTCCGCGCCGGCGTCGAGCCACGTCTGTCCGGCAGCGGCGTGGTGGCGAAGCAGTGGCCCGCCCCCGGGACGGTGATCCGCGACGGCCAGGTCTGCGACCTGGTCCTCGTTCGTGCCATCGCGCAACCCGATCCAGAGCGCGGGCTCGAGCCATGACGTTAGGTCAGCTCCTCGAACGCACGTCGTCGCTCGTCGCCCTCGATCTCGTCGCGCCGCTCGGCGCCGCCGACCGGGCGCGCACCGTCGCCAGCGTCGAGTTCGACTCGCGCCGCGTCGTCGCCGGCAGCCTCTTCGTCGGGATGAAGGGACAGAAGGCCGATGGCGCGGTCTACGCCCAGCAGGCGCTGGTCAAAGGTGCCTGCGCGGTGGTGGCGGAAGTGCCGGCACCGGCCGGGTGGACGCTGCCGTGGGTCAAGGTCGCCGACGATCATGCCGCCCTGGCGGCCCTGGCGGCGGTGTTCTACGGACATCCGAGCGACGACCTGCTCGTCGTCGGCATCACCGGCACCAACGGCAAGACCACGACCAGCTACCTGACCGCCGGCATCTTCGACGAGGGCGGCGTGCGCTGCGGTCGCCTCGGCACGGTGTCCTACGACGTCGGCGGGATCGAGCGCGAAGCCCCGCGCACGACACCCGAGGCCACCGACTTCCAGCGCATGCTGCGCGAGATGGCGACCAACGGCTGCGGCGCCTGCGCCGCCGAGGTGTCGTCGCACGCGCTGGTGCTGCGGCGGGTCGACCACGTCCGCTTCGCCGCGGGCGTTTTCACCAACCTGACCCGTGATCACCTCGATTTCCATCGCGACATGGGGTCGTACTTCGCGGCCAAGCGGCGGCTCTTCGACCTGCTGCCGGCCGGCGCGACCGCCGCGGTCAACGTCGACGACGCCTACGGCCGCGAGCTCGCCGGCTCGCTCAAGCGCCGCATCACCTTCGGCATCGACGAGCCCGCCGACGTCAACGCCGGGCCGTTCGATCTGTCGCTCGAGGGCGTCAGCTTCGACATCCAGACGTCGCGCGGCTCGATCCCGGTGCGTTCGACGCTGCCCGGCCGGCCGAACGTGTCGAACATCCTCGCCGCGGCCGCGGTCGCCGTCGGCCTCGACCTGCCGCATCGCGCCATCCGGCAGGGCATCGCCCGGGTCACGCGCGTGCCCGGCCGCTTCGAGCGCGTCTCCGGGGCCAACGACGACGTCTGCGTCGTCGTCGACTACGCCCACACCGACGATGCGCTGAAGAACCTGCTCGAGACGGTGCGGCCGATGGCCAAGGGCCGGCTCGTCACCGTGTTCGGCTGCGGCGGCGAGCGCGATCGATCGAAGCGGCCGCTGATGGGCGCCGTCGCGGCGCGGCTGAGCGATCTCGTCGTCCTGACCTCGGACAACCCGCGCGGCGAGGATCCGCAGACGATCATCGACGAGATCACGCGCGGCATCGTGCCGCCGGGCGATCGCCCGGCCATGCACCACGGCCAGGTGCTGCCGCCGATCCGGGTCACGCCGCACCTGGCGATCGTCGATCGCGGCGCCGCCATCGAGCGCGCGGTGCGCGAGGCTCGTCCCGGCGACACCGTGCTGATCGCCGGCAAGGGGCACGAGAAGTACCAGGTCGTCGGCGACAAGTCGCTGCCGTTCGACGACGTCGTCGTGGCCCGCGCCGCGCTCGATCGGCGCGGCTCGAAGAGCGTCTCGCTAGCGGGGCGGACCGATGAGTGAGCCGGTCCTGACCTTGAGCGGCCGCGAAATGGCGGCGGCGGCCGGCGGGCGCGTCGTCCGCGGCGACGCCGGCGCCGCCTTCGGCGTGTTCGGCATCGACTCGCGCGCGATCGTTTCCGGCCAGCTGTTCGTCGCCATCGCCGGCGATCGCCACGACGGACACAGCTTCGTCGGCGACGCCCTCGATCGCGGCGCCCGCGGCGTGGTCGTGGCTACGGGCCGCGGCGAGGCGGCGGCCGGTCGGGATCCGGAGCCGGTCGTCGTCGAGGTCGCGGACACGACGCTGGCGCTGCAGCGGATGGGCCGCGCGATGCGGCGCAAGAGCGGGGCGCGCGTGATCGCCATCACCGGATCGGCCGGCAAGACCACGACCAAGGAAGTGGCGGCGGCGTTCCTCGCGCTGCGGCACCGCACCTTCCGCAACCGCGGCAACCTGAACAACCACATCGGCCTGCCGTTGTCGCTGCTCGAGCTCGGGCGCGAGGCCGACGTCCCGAGCATGGCGGTCGTCGAGCTCGGGATGAGCGCGCCCGGCGAGATCCGCACGCTCGTCGGGATCGCCGAGCCCGACGTGCGGGTGTGGACGAACGTTGCCGAAGCGCACCTGGAGCACTTCCCGTCGGTCGAGGCGATCGCCGACGCCAAGGCCGAGATCCTCGAAGGTGCCGACGCCGGCAGCGTGCTCGTCGCCAACGGCGGCGACGCGCGGGTGATGGCGCGGGCCACGCGCTTCGCCGGCCGCACGGTGACGTTCGACTTCGATCGCCCG
This sequence comes from Vicinamibacteraceae bacterium, assembly GCA_031407765.1. Taxonomy (GTDB): domain Bacteria; phylum Acidobacteriota; class Vicinamibacteria; order Vicinamibacterales; family Vicinamibacteraceae; genus JBDSLU01. The sequence continues at coordinate 13,273 of JANOIR010000082.1, read as the reverse complement.
GCCGACGTCTCGGCCACGAACATCGAATCGCGCGGCATCCGCGGCATGGCTGCCGACGTCGCCACCTCGGAGGGCACGGTCCGGCTCGAGACGCCGCTCATCGGGCGCGGCAACCTGGCCAACGTGCTGGCCGGCCTCGCCGTCGGTCTCGACGCCGGCGTGCCGCTCGACGCCATGGCGGCGCGCGCGGCGACGCTCACCCCGCCGGCGCATCGCGGCGAAGTGCGCGCCCTCGCCTCGGGCGTGACGGTCATCGACGACGCCTACAACGCCAACCCGCTCGCCGTGGAGAAGGCCCTCGACGTGCTCGGCGCCGAAGCTGGCGTCCGGCGCGTCGCCGTGCTCGGCGAGATGCTGGAGCTCGGGCCGGACTCGGCGTCGCTGCACGCCCGCGTCGGCCGCGCCGCCGCCCGCGCCGGCGTCGCCCTGCTCGTGACCGTCGGCGGGGCTCCGGCTTTCGCCCTCGGTCGCGGCGCGATCGACGCCGGCCTCGCCGCCGACGCGGTCCGTCACGCCGACGGCAGCGACGAGGCGGCGGAGATCGTCGCCGGCCTCGTGCGGCCGGGCGATCTCGTGCTCGTAAAGGGCTCGCGTGGCGTGCGCCTCGAGCGTGTCGTCGATCGCCTGGCGGAAGGGGCGCGCTGATGCTCTACCACCTGTTCCTGTGGCTGCACGACTCGACGCCGTGGCTCGGCGCGCTCAACGTCACCCGCTACATCACCTTCCGCACCGCCGCCGCCAGCATCACCGCGATGCTGATCAGTCTCGTCGTCGGCCCCATCCTGATCAAGCGGCTGAAGGGCTTCCAGTTCGGGCAGGTGATCCGGCCGGACGGCCCGGTCAGCCATCGACCCAAGGCCGGGACGCCGACGATGGGCGGCCTGCTGATCCTGGCCGCGGCGATCGTGCCGACGCTGCTCTGGGCCGACCTGAAGAGCGCCTACGTCTGGATCGCCGTCGTCTCGACGCTCGCCTTTGGCGTGGTCGGCTTTCTCGACGACTACCTGAAGATCTCGCGCCGCTCGCACCACGGGCTGTGGCCCCGCTACAAGCTGGCCGGCCAGATCATCGTCGGCTTGGCCGTCGGTCTGACGCTCTACTACCTCGCGCAGCACGAGCAGTACCAGACCCGGCTGATCTTCCCGTTCTTCAAGGATCTGATCCCCGATCTCGGGTGGGCCTTCGTCCCGTTCACGGTGCTCCTCCTGGTGTTCTGGTCGAACACCGTGAACCTCACCGATGGCTTGGACGGACTTGCGATCAGCGCGTTCGCGGTCGCCGCGGCGGCGATGACCGCCTTGGCCTACGTCACCGGTCACAAGACCTTCGCCAGCTACCTGCTGCTCGTGCATTCGACGCAGGCGGCCGAGATCACGGTGTTCTGCGGAGCGCTGGTCGGCGCCAGCCTCGGCTTCCTCTGGTTCAACTCGTATCCGGCGGAAGTGTTCATGGGCGATGTCGGCTCGCTCGCCCTCGGCGGCGCGCTCGGCACGGTGGCGCTCCTCATCAAGCAGGAGCTGCTGCTGCCGCTCGTCGGCGGCCTGTTCATGGTCGAGGGCCTGTCGGTGATCCTGCAGGTGGCCTCGTTCAAGCTGACCGGCAAGCGCATCTTCCGGATGGCGCCGCTGCACCACCACTTCGAGCTCGTCGGCTGGAGCGAGCCGAAGGTCTACGCGCGCTTCCTCATCGTCGCGATCGTGTTCGCGCTCACCAGCCTGGCCACCCTGAAGCTGCGATGACGACCCCTTCCCCCTTCAGCGTGTCGGGCCAGCGCGTGGTCGTCGTCGGGGCGGCGCGCAGCGGTGTGGCCGCGGCGCATCTGCTCGTAGGACGCGGCGCCAGCGTCGTCCTGACCGATACGCGCGAGACCATCGATGCGGCCGACGAGCTGCGCCGGGCCGGTGTCGTGCTCGAGCTCGGCGGCCATCGCCCCGAGACGCTGACCAGCGCCGACCTGATCGTGCTGAGCCCCGGCGTGTCGCCGCGGCAGGCCGACGTCGCGGCGGCGCGGGCGGCGGGCGTCCCGGTCATCGGCGAATTGGAGCTGGCGGCGCGCTGGCTCGCCGGCCGCATCGTCGCCGTCACCGGCACCAAGGGCAAGTCGACGACCAGCACGCTGATCGGCCGCATGCTCGAAGCCGGCGGCCTCAAGGCGGCGGTCGGCGGCAACATCGGCGTGCCGCTGTCGGCCCAGGTCGCGAGCTCCGCCCCCGACGTGATCCACGTCGTGGAGGCGAGCAGCTTCCAGCTCGAGACCACCGAGCAGTTCCGGCCGTGGATCGCGGTGCTGCTCAACCTGTCCGCCGATCACCTCGATCGGCACGCGTCCCTCGAGGAGTACGCCGCGGCCAAGGGGCGCATCTTCGCCAACCAGCAGGAGAACGACTTCGCCATCGTCAACGTCGACGACGCAGCGGCGCAGGCGCTGGCGCGCACGCGCGCCCGGCTGGTGCCGCTCAGTCCCTCGGCGTCGATCGCCGACGGCATCGTGGTGACGCCGGACGTCATCGCCCACCGCCGCGGAGGCGTCGACGCGACGCTGGTGCCGGTGGCGTCGGTGAGGCTGCTCGGCAAGCACCTGCTCACCGACGTGGCGGCAGCGGCGGCGGTCGCCGAGATCGCCGGTGTCGGCCCCGAGGCGATGATTCGCGCCGTCGAGGGCTTCACCGGCCTCGAGCACGCGCTCGAGCCGGTCTCGGCGATCCAGGGCGTCGGCTTCGTCAACGACTCGAAGGCGACCAACATCGAGGCGGCGGCGCGGGCGATCGAGAGCTTCGGTGACGGGCTGGTCGTGATCCTGGGCGGCCGCTTCAAGGGCGGCGACTTCGGGCTGCTGCGGGCGCCGCTCGTCGCTCGCATGGCGTCGGTGGTGGCGATCGGCGAAGCGGCGCCGCTCGTCGCGGCGGCGCTGGCCTCGGCGGTGCCGGTGCACGAGGCCGCGTCGATGGACGAGGCCGTGCGGATCGGCTTCGCGATGGCCCTGCCGGGCGGAACGGTACTGCTCGCGCCGGCGTGCGCGAGCTTCGACATGTTCGCGGATTACGCGGAGCGGGGACGGCGATTCAAAGACGCCGTCGCCCGCCTCGCCTTCGAGGTGCAGCACGTGCGTGAGCAGTGAGCAGTCATCAGTCGGACCGCGGCGATGACGAACTGACCGCTGGGAACGCAGGCTGCCCTGGCCTGCGAGGTCGGTGTCCCATCCCGCGGGAGGGCTGATGACTGCTGACGGTTCACGCACGGCTCCGCCCGTCGACGACTCCGGAGTCCGACGGCGGACGACTCCGGAGTCCGGCGCCGACGACTCCGGAGTCCACTCCGCGGACCACTCCGGAGTGGCAGCGGGAATTGCGACGTGGGGTTTCTCGGTCGACTACGGCCGAGGCTTTAGGGGTAGCGGGAGAAGATGTAATGGCGCGCACGCTGCGATCGGACAAAGGCCTGTTTCTCGCCGTGCTGTTCCTCGTCTGCGTCAGCGCAGTGATGGTGTCGAGCGCGTCGGTGTCGGCGGCGCTGCAGAACAACTGGCACATCATCCGCTACCTGTTCAAGCAGAGCACGTGGGTCATCGCCGGCTTCCTGCTGATGGCGGTGACGATGAAGATCAACTACCGCGGCTATCAGCAGCCGTTCGTGGTGTGGGCCGGCCTCGGCATCATTGCCGTCAGCCTGCTGACCGTGCTGGTCGCGGCGCCCGAGATCAACGGCAGCAAGCGCTGGTTCGGCGTCGGCGGCATCGGCGTGCAGCCGTCCGAGTTCGCCAAGCTGGCGCTGGTCCTGTTCCTCGCCGACCTGCTGGCGCGGCGCATGGACAAGGTCAACGAGATGACCGCGGTGGTGGCGCCGGTCGGCTTGGTCCTCGGCGGCCTGGTCGGGCTCACGCTGCTGCAGCCGGACCTCGGCACCTCGGCGTTCCTGGTGATGCTGTCGGTCGTCATGATCTTCGCCGCCGGCCTGCACTACAAGTACCTGCTCGGCGTCGCCGGCTGCGTCCTGCCGGCGCTCGCCGCCCTGATCCTGCTCTCGCCGCACCGCGAGGAGCGCCTCGAGCGGATCATGATGTGGATCAACCCGTGGTCGGACGCCGCCGGCGGCGGCTTCCAGATCATCCAGTCGTTCATCGCCGTCGGCTCGGGCGGCATCACCGGCCGCGGCTTCATGCAGGGCCTGCAGAAGATCGGGTTCCTGCCGGAGTCGAACACCGACTTCATCTACGCGGTGATCGGCGAGGAGTTCGGCCTGATCGGCACCACGCTGGTGCTGCTCGCCTTCGTCGTGATCGCCTGGCGCGGCTACCGCGTGGCGACGACGATGCCGGACACCTACGGCTCGTTCCTGGCCCTCGGCCTGACGACGCTCCTCGCGGCGCAGGCGCTGGCCAACATCAGCGTGGTCATCGGCGTGCTGCCGAACAAGGGCCTGCCGCTGCCGTTCGTCAGCGCCGGCGGCTCTTCGATGTTCGTCTCGATGCTCGCCGTCGGGATGCTGCTCAACCTGTCGCAGCACGCCGCGCCGCGCCTGGTCGGCGGGATGCGGGCGGTGCCCGATTGACCACGATGATGCGCGATACCAGCCTGCGCGTCGTCATCGCCGGCGGCGGCACCGGGGGACACCTGTTCCCGGGCCTGGCCATCGCCCGCGAGATCCTGACGCGGCGGCCCGACGCCGTGGTGTCGTTCGCCGGGACCGCGCGCGGCATCGAGGCCCGCGCCGTGCCGGCGGCCGGCTTCGCGCTGGACACGATCCGCAGCCTCGGCCTCAAGGGCAAGTCGCCGCTTGCCCTGGCCCGCGGCCTGGCGACGTTGCCGCTCAGCGCGGTCGACGCGATGGGCGTCATCGCGCGCCGGCGCCCGCACGTCGTCATCGGCGTCGGCGGCTACAGCTCGGGGCCGATTGCGATCGCCGCGTGGCTGCGCCGCATCCCGGTGCTGCTGCACGAGCAGAACGCCCAGCCCGGACTCACCAATCGTCTCGTGGCCCGTGTCGCGCGCGCCATTGCTCTGACCTACGAGCAGACCTCGGCGCGCTTCGGCGACAAGAGCTTCGTCAGCGGGAACCCGGTTCGCCCCCAGTTCCTGCACGTCGGGCCCGAGCCAACGGGGGCGAGGAGGGTGCTCATCTTTGGCGGCTCCCAGGGCGCGCACGCGATCAACATGGCCGTGGTCGAGGCAGCATCGCAGCTGGCCAAGGCCACGCCACCTCCGCAGGTCACGCACCAGACCGGCGAACGGGACGTGGCGATGGTCCGCGACGGCCTGGCCCGCGCGGGACTGGCGGCCCGCGTCGAGCCCTTCCTCGATCGGATGGACGAGGAGATGAGCGCGGCGAGCGTGATCGTCTGCCGCGCCGGGTCGACGACCCTGGCCGAGATCGCCGCGGTCGGGCGCGCCGCGATCCTCGTGCCGCTGCCGACCGCGACCGACGATCACCAGCGCAAGAACGCCGAGGCGCTCTCGAGCCAGGGTGCGGCGGAGGTGCTCGATCAAGGCGAGCTGTCCGGGGCGACGCTGGCCTCGCGCGTGCTCGCGCTGCTCGACGACGAGCCGCGGCGGACGCAGTTGGCCACCGCGGTGCGCCGCTTCGCGCGGCCCGACGCCGCGCGCGTCATCGTCGACCGGGTGCTCGACCTGGCCAGAGGGATGCCCGCAGGCGCCTGATGCTGGGCCGCACGCGACGGATTCATTTCGTGGGAATTGGTGGCATTGGCATGAGCGGCATCGCCGAGCTCCTGGCCAACCAGGGCTACGCGGTCAGCGGATCGGACGCCAAGACGTCGGACGTGACCCGGCGTCTCGAGACGCTGGGGGTGCGCGTCGTCGCCGGCCACGCCGCCGAGCACATCGGCGACGCCGACGTCGTCGTGGTGTCGTCGGCGGTGCGGCCGACCAACCCCGAGGTGGTCGCGGCGCGGCCGCGCGGCATCCCGGTGATCCCGCGGGCCGAGATGCTGGCCGAGCTGATGCGCCTCAAGCAGGGCATCGCGGTCGCCGGCGCTCATGGCAAGACCACCACGACGTCGATGGTCGCGCTCCTGCTCGATCGCGCCGGGCTCGACCCGACCGCGGTGATCGGCGGCAAGCTGTCGGCCTTCGGCAGCAACGCGCGGCTCGGCCAGGGCAGTTACCTGGTCGCCGAGGCCGACGAGAGCGACGGCTCGTTCCTGGCGCTCTCGCCGGTCGTGGCCATCATCACCAACGTCGATCGCGAGCACCTCGACCACTACGGCTCGTTCGAGGGCGTTCTCGACGCCTTCGTCGCCTTCGCCAACAAGGTGCCGTTCTGGGGGGTGGTCATCGCCTGCGCCGACGACGGGACGCTGATGGGGCTGCGCCCGCGCATCACCCGCCGCGTCGTCACCTACGGGATCGACGCGTCCGCCGCCGATCTGCGCGCCGAGGCGGTCACGCTGGAAGCGTTCGGATCGAGCTGCCGAGTCCTGGTCGGCGGGCGCGACCTGGGCGTGCTCCGCCTCGTGGTGCCTGGCCGCCACAACTTGCTGAACGCGCTGTCGGCGGTCGCGGTCGGCCTCGAGCTGGGCCTGCGCTTCGAGGCGATCGCCGCGGCGCTGGCGGAGTTCCGCGGCGCCGATCGGCGCTTCCAGCCGCTCGGCGAAGCGGACGGCGTGCTCGTCGTCGACGACTACGGCCACCATCCGACCGAGATCGCCGCGGTGATCGCTGCCGCCCGCGCCGGTCTCGAGCGCCGCCTGGTGGTGGTGTTCCAGCCGCACCGCTACACCCGCACCGAGCGGCTGCTCCGCGAGTTCGGCGAGACGCTGGCCGGGGCCGACCTCGTCGTGCTCTGCGACATCTATCCCGCCGGCGAGGATCCGATCCCCGGCATCACCGTCGACGCCGTGGCCGCGTCGATCGAGGCCGCCGGCGGCGCCAGGCCCGTGATCGTCCGGGCCATCGACGAGGCGCCCGCCGCCGTCGCCGCCGTCGCTCGTCCCGGCGACCTCGTGATCACGCTGGGCGCCGGCTCGATCGGCACGGTCGGCCCGAAAGTGCTCGCCGCGATCGTCGCGCGCGCCGGCCACGCAGGAGATGCGCGCTGATGGCGGTCAAGGTGCAGGCCGACAAGCGCTTCAAGCGTGGCCGCGTCAAGACGCCGCGCAAGGCCGCGCGTCGCTGGACGGCGCTGGTGCGGCCGCTCGTCAAGTGGACGCTGGTTGCCGGCATCGTCGGCTACACCACGGCGCGCGCGCTGGCGCTGGTCACCGACTCGCCGGCGCTGCGCATCCGCCACGTCGCCGTCCAGGGCCAGCGACATCTCAAGCCGGCCGACGTCCTGGCGCGCGTGCAGATGCTCGACGGTCAGAACATCGTCCGCGCCGACCTCGAGGCGGCCCGCCGCCGCCTGCTCGGCTCGCCGTGGATCGCCGAGGCGACACTGCGCCGGCAGCTGCCGGCGACGATCGAGATCCTGATCACCGAGCGGCAGCCGGTGGCGCTGGCGCGGCTGGCGCGCGGCGGCCTCCAGCTGGTGGCCCGGGACGGCATGGTCCTCGGCCCCGTCGGCCCCGCTCAGGCAGGCTTCGATCTGCCGATTGCCGACGGCCTGACGCCGCTGCCGGGCCGCTCGCTGTCGGGGCCTGGCCTCGGCGTCGGCATCCCGGCCCGCGTCGACGCCGCCCGCGCCGACCTGGTCGGGCGCCTGGTCGAAGCGCTGCGCGAGGAGGAGGGCCTCCTCGCCCTGGTGTCGCAGGTCGACGTCAGCGACGTCGAGGACGCCGTGGTCCTGCTCGGCGACGATCCGGCCCGGGTGCACCTGGGCCACGAAGACTTCGCGCGCCGCGTGCGCGCCTATCGCGATCTGGCGCCGACGCTGCTCATGCACGTCGACGCCATCGACTCAGCGGACGTGCGCTACGACGGGCGTGTGTTCGTCAGACCCGCGCGCGGCCGCCCGGCGCACGCGGGGCAGCCGTAGGGGATGAGAGGGGACGGGGCAATGGTAAGCAGCGAGGAACGCTACGTCGTCGGGCTCGACGTGGGCACGTCGAAGGTGGCCGCGATCGTCGGCGAGGCGCGCGACGACGGATCGCTCGACGTCATCGGCGTCGGCTTGGCCGATTCGCGCGGGATCCGTCGAGGCGTCGTCGTCAATCTCGAGGCCGCGGTCGAATCGATCAAGAAGGCGCTCGAGGAAGCGGAGCTCACCGCCGGCATCGAGATCGACGCCGTGTACCTGGGGCTGTCCGGCGCCCACATGAACGGGCTGAACAGCCGCGGCGTTGTCGCCGTCGCCGGCAAGAACCGCGAGATCATGCGCGAGGACGTGCGCCGTGCCCTCGACGCCGCCAAGGCGGTGACGCTGCCGGCCGGCCGCGAGATCATCCACGTCCTGCCCCAGGACTTCGTCGTCGACGAGCAGGACGGCATCGGCGCGCCGATCGGCATGACCGGGGCGCGGCTCGAGGTCAACGTTCACATCGTCAACGGCGCCACCAGCTCGACCCAGAACCTGATTGCCTGCGTCAATCGCGCCGGCGTCCACGTGATGGAGTCGACCCTCGGCCAGCTGGCCGCCGCCGAAGCGGTGCTCACGCGCGACGAGAAAGAGCTCGGCGTCGCCCTCGTCGACATCGGCGGCGGCACCACCGACATCGTGATCTACGAGCGCGGCGCGGTCTGGCACACCGGCGTGGTCGCCGTCGGCGGCGATCACTTCACCAACGACATCGCCGTCGGGCTGCGCACGCCGCTGCCCGAGGCCGAGAAAATCAAGCGCCGCTGCGGCTGCGCCCTGACCACGATGGTCGGCGAGGACGAGACGATGGAGGTCGCCAGCGTCGGCGGGCGCAAGCCGCGCCTGATGCCGCGCCGGGTGCTGTCCGAGATCCTGCAGCCGCGGGCCGAGGAGATCTTCCACCTGCTGTGGGACGAGATCCGCAACGCGGGCTGCGATCGCTCGCTCAACTCCGGCCTCGTGCTCACCGGCGGCGGCGCCAACCTCGAAGGCATGGCCGAGATCGCCGAACAGATCTTCGATCTGCCCGTGCGCCGCGGCGCGCCCGCCGGCGCCGGCGGGCTGATGGATCACGTGAGCACGCCCGAGTGCGCGACGGCCGTCGGCCTCGTCATGTACGCGCACCGGCACTACGCACAGCAGCACCGGGCCGGATCGGGTGGCGCCTTCGCGCGCGCCTTCGTCCGGCTGCGGGGCATGTTCCACAACTTCCTGGGGTGAGGACCGTGGTCGGAATGGGCCGCTCCATTCCGACCAGGGTCCTTACGTTCGCGGGCGGACGCCACAGAAGCAGACAGCGAGAACGACGGAGGGGACCGATGATCGACGACACGCGCCCGGCACAGGACTACGACGGACTCATCACGCGCATCGAGCCGCTGCGACTGAAGCTCGAGGAAGCCAGTCGCGCCGGTGCGCGCATCAAGGTGATCGGCGTCGGCGGCGGCGGCGGCAACGCCGTCAACCGCATGGTGCGGACGGGGCTCGAAGGCGTCGAGTTCATCGTCGCCAACACCGATCTCCAGGCGCTGGCGGCCAACGCCGCGCCGACCCGCATCCAGATCGGCGGCAAGCTGACCAAGGGCCTCGGCGCCGGCGCCGATCCCGACATCGGCCGCCGCGCCGCGCTCGAGGACACCGACAAGCTGATCGAGGTGCTCTCGGACGCCGACATGGTGTTCGTCACGACCGGCCTCGGCGGCGGCACCGGCACCGGCGCCGCGCCGGTGATTGCCGGGCTCGCCTCCGAGCTCGGCGCGCTGACCATCGCCGTCGTCACCAAGCCGTTCAAGTTCGAGGGCAAGCGCCGGGCGGTGCAGGCCGATCGCGGCCTCAGCGAGCTGCGTGACGCCGTCGACACGGTGATCACCATCCCGAACGAGCGGCTGCTGGCGACCATCGATCGCCGGACGCCGCTGCCCGAGGCGTTCTGCGCCGCCGACGATGTCCTCCGTCAGGCGATCCAGGGCATCTCGGATCTGATCCTCGTGCCCGGCATGATCAACCTCGACTTCGCTGACGTGAAGACCATCATGTCGGGGATGGGCTTCGCGATCATGGGCACTGGCATGGGCACGGGCGACACCCGCGCGACCGACGCCGCGCACGGCGCGATCTCGAGCCCCCTCCTCGAGGACGCCTCGGTCAAGGGCGCCCGCGGCGTGATCCTGAACATCACCGGCGGGCCCGACTTCTCGCTGGCCGAGGTCAACGAGGCGGCCACCATCATCCAGGAAGCCGCGCACGAGGACGCCAACATCATCTTCGGCGCGGTCATCGATCCGACGATGGAGGGCAGGGTCAAGATCACGGTGATCGCCACCGGCTTCGATCGCGCGGACGCGCAGCTCGCGGCGGCGGCGACGACGACGCCGGTCGACCTGAATCACTACACGCAGTGGCGGCGCGACGAGGCGTACGAGCGCCCCGCGGTCGCTGCCGGCGGTGGCGGCGGCGGACGGATCGCGATCAACCGGCGGAGCTACGTCGAGATGCCGCCGGCGGGTGTGACGTTCGGGCCGCCGAGCGAATCGCGCGGCAACGACGCGGCGCCCGATGCCGACACCCATCCGCTCGACGTGCCGGCGTTCATGCGGCGCCAGGACGGCTGATCGATGTGCTGAAGAGCACAGGCAATTCGCCGGGACGGGCATACAGTCGCGCTCTCACGTCTCTCGACGGCATGGATCGGCGCACCGCCGGGCCGGCGCTCCAGCCGGCCTGACCGGTCCAACACCTGCGTCGTCCACATCGCGCCGCCGGGCTCCCGGGTGGAAGCCCATGGGAGTCGCGACGGCTCTCTTGCCGGTCGAGGAGCGTGTGGGGGCCGCATGCCACACGAATCGATTGCCCGGACCTCCGAGATACCGCGGCCGCTCCCGCGGCTGGCCGTCGGCGCATCCTCCCTGACCGACCAGGAGAGCTACGGCTTCCTGGTCCACGAGATCCGCAATCTCGTCAACACCGCGCTCGTCGCGTTCGAGGTCCTCAACGGCAGCGGTCCTCCGCGCGGGGAGGCAGGGCAGGTCCTCGGGCGGAGCCTGTCAGGACTTCGCAACCTCATCAACGGGTCGGTCGCCGAGGTTCGGCTTCGCCAGGGTCGGCAGAACCGTGTGCCGATCGTCGTCGCCGACCTGATCGCCGAGCTCGCCCCGGCGGCGGCGTTCGAGGCCGCCGAGCGTGGCCTGCGCTTCTCGACGGACCACGGCGGCGGAGGCGCGGCGGTGCACGCCGACCGCCAGGTGCTGGCCGCCGTCATCGTCAACCTGCTGCAGAACGCCCTCAAGTTCACCCGGCCGGGGACGGCGGTGCGCCTGGGTGTCATGGCCACCGCCGATCGCGTGCTGATCCAGATCGCGGATCTGTGCGGTGGCTTGGAGGACGGCGGCAATCAGATACTGTCTCGGTCCTCCAGACAGCGGAATCGCGATCGGACGGGACTCGGGCTCGGCCTGGCCTTCAGCCTGCGGAGTGTCGAGGCCAACGACGGCCACCTGTCCGTTCAGGACCTGCCGGGGCACGGCTGCATTTTCACGGTGGACCTGCCGCGCCTCGCCGTGCCTGCGCTCGCCACCGCCTAGTGGCCTGTCTCCGCTGATCCGACCGCCGTAGCTCGACGACACGCGACCCGTCGACCCGAGGCACTGCGGCGCTCTGGCGCGGCTCGCCGAAGGCGCGATAGTCCATCGACACCTGTCCGCCGCGCACCTCGACGACCGTTCGGCTGACGGTGCGCGCGTCCTCCCGCGACATGCGGACGGCGTAGGCGGACCCGCGCGCATGCTGTGCCCCGTCGTGGAACGCCACCAGGTCCGTCGACGTCGGCAGATCGTCGCGCCAGCGCGCCCGGAACCGCGCGTGCCGGGCCGGGATGACGCTCTCGGGCCGCCACGATGAACTGGTGATGAAGCCCAGGCGCGGCCGGAGACGGCGTGCGGTGAGCACCGCGCCGGTCCAGGTGAAGACCCGCGGCGGCACCGTCGGTCCGACAACGAGCAGCCGGAACGGCTCGAAGGCGGCGAGGCCGCAGGCGCGCACGCGTGCCGCGTCCGGGACGGTCGCTTCTGCCGCCAGCGCCGTCACCAGGTGCCCGCGGCTGCGTCGGAGCGTCGCCGGAACCGGCGGCCGCGATCCGGATCCCCGCCGCGGCCGATGATTCAGGAGCGCCAGGACGACTCCAGAATCGCGCACCGCAATCCAGCTCCCTCCCGCCCCGCCGTCCACCGGCGCGGTGAAGCCGCCCCCGGCCCCTGGCCAGCGGCGCGGCGGCCGCGCGGCCGGCCGGTCGTGCCGCTCGTCGCGGTTCATGACCACGACGAGCGCGCCGCGTCCGCGCATCCAGCTCACCGAGCACATGTCCAGAGTGTGGATCGACCCGTCTTCTATCTGGGTGGCCAGAGCCAGCCAGCCCAGCAGGCTGAAACGCCGGGCTTGGCGCCGGTTCGGCTTGCCCGACCAGGTCGTTTCTACCTGGTAGGGAACCTGATTTGTCCCGATTTGCTACAGTCTTCAAGGCCGTGCTTTCGCGTGCCGATGTCAGGATCGTAATGCTCCGATTCCTCCTTGCGACGGCCCTCCTGGCGACCACCCCGTCCGTGTCGTCTGCCGCGCCGGCGGATCCGCCGACCGGCGCCTGCAAGTGCGCCACCGGACCGGAGCAGCTCCTCGACCAAATCGACTACGTTTTCATTGGCGACCTGGTCGAAGTGAAGGGCGGGGGCGAGGACACCGGCACGGCCGTGATCCGCGTCCGCGAGAACTTCAAAGGCAACCTCAGCGGTGTCGTCGACGTCCGGGACGCCCAGGCCGCGCAGTGCAGCTGGTCGGTCTTCGAGATGGCCGCCCCCGGCCGCTACGTGATCTTCGCCAACCTCGACGAGGGAGAGCTGGTGACGCCGGCCTTCTGTCCACAGACCCAGCCGATGAGCGGCTGGAAGGATCGCCTGGCGCCGTTCCGGGCCTATGCCCGCGCCCACAGGCCCGCCTCGCCGGCCGCGCCGGCGTCCGCGCCGGCCGCCACCGCCAGGGCCGCTTCGAGCCTCAAAACCGGCTCGTAGGGTCGCCGGGCGTCGCGCCAGACCGGAACCGGGTTGGGCCGGCCGGGCTCGGGGTCGGGGCAGGGGCAGGGCCAAGGGCAGGCTGGGACCCGCGTGTTACCCTGATAGGCTTGGCCGCTCCCAAACCGAACACGCAACGCGAAGCCGCGCGCGACACCCTGTCGCGTGAGGTCGGCTACGTCGTCAAGCCGCACGCCGGACGGCTGCGGGTGGCGCTGGCCTTCCCGAACACTTACTGGGTCGGGATG
>JANOIR010000065.1:0-4289 GCA_031407765.1 Vicinamibacteraceae bacterium | reverse complement strand
GGTGTCCGTACGCCCGACCCGCGGGACACGGGCAGCCGTCGCTCGCGCGCCGACAGCCCCTTGATCGACCACTGGCCACGCCCCAAGATCCCAATTCCAGCTCCATAGCCGGCCGCCGCGCCAGCGGCTTCCTTCAAGTCTCGTTATCGAAAGTGCCTCGGCATCCGCCTCGAGCTGCGGGTCGAGCCTCGCGCGCCGAGGCACTTCCGATGAACGCTAGCGACTAGTCAGGAGTAATCCGGCGCTGCGTGCCGCGCGCGATACACGTCACCCATGCCGCCGGCGCCAATCGGCGACTGAATCTCGTACGGTCCGAGGCGGATGCCGGCGACGAGAGGCATGGGACGTGGCGGATTATACCGTCCATCCGAGATTGACGTCGTCGCAATCTGGGCTTCGGGCACCGACTAAAACCCCATCCGCCCGCGTGTCGGAATTTACCCGGAGCTCTGTGGAAGGCCGTGGGAGAATGGCGGGCGGCATTCCGGCGTGCAACGTGAAGACGACGGCCGCCTGGAGCTCGCGCCAGGGTTCACTTCACGATGGTATCGGTCTCCACCTTGAACTGACGGAAGTTCGTGTAGGTCGCGCGTCCTTCGATTCCCGGCCTGGTCGAGTAGGTCTCTTCCATCGAGACCGGCAGCCAGAGCCCGAGCGTCCGCTGCTCGGCGAAGCCCACCCGGATGGCGATGCGCGTCGCACCTGTTTGCATCATCAGCTCGCTCGCCGTAATCCGCCCGGTCGCCGAGTCGATCCAGAACGAGCCGCGCGCTGCGGCGCTGTCGGGGGAGGCAATGAGCCGCGGTTTGGCCGTCTCCGTAAACGTGACCAGGACCTCGGTCCTGCCACTCGACGTCCGCGTGCGTTCGATCTTGAAATCCGATCGCGGCTGGTTGACCGACCGGAGGAACTTCAGCGCGGTGAGCGGCTGATTGATCGTGCGGTTGACGCCTGCCTCCCTTGGGTTCAGGTTGAAGCGGCTGCCCTCTTCGACGATGCGTCTGGCCTGCGCGATGGCATTGGGATTCGGCTTTATGAAGAGCCTGGCGAGCCGTTCGTCGCGGTCCCGGACGGGACGGCCGTCCACTTCGAAGACGTCCCTGAATTCGAGCCATCCCTCATTCTTCTCGAGGATCACCAGCATGTCCGACCGGAGGCGGCGGCTCGCCGCTTCAGCGGGAATGCGCTGCATGTAGTCTTCTTCCGCGACGATCGCCGCGGCGTCGCGCTCGTACTTCGCCAGATACGCTCCACTGGCGCGAAGCAGGGAGAGGACCGTGGCCGGAGGCGGCGTGGTCGGCGCGAGCGTCGTGCCCCCGGAACCCACGACCTCGAACTTGACGTCGCGCCTCACGATCTCCCGTGGACCGCGGGCCGCCTCGATCATCAGCAGGTATGGCCCGGGCGTCAGCGTCAACAGTGGCAGCGGCAGTCGGTAGTCCGCCGACCGGCTCGCCGACTGCGGCTGTTCGAACACCGTTTCCTGGTGTTCGAACGCCGCGCCGCTCGCGGCGTTCAGGATGCGTGCGGTCACCCTGACCGGACGCGGAGCGTCCGTGCCTCCCTGGTAGACGCGAACAAACGCGTGCACGTCGTCGATCGATCGGAACCGCCGTCGGGCCGTCGGCGTCAGCGGAAGCACGTCGGTCAATGGACTGCCGGCGAGAGGCCCCGTCGTACTCAGCACCACGCCCGACAGCGACACGGCAGCCTTCGCAAAGTCAGGGACCTCGACGTACGTGTACACGCTGCCGCTCGTACGCCGCGACGGATCGTCAACCGCCACGCGAACCTCATGACGTCCCGGTTTCAGCCGGAGCCTGGACAGCGCTTCGTACTCGAACTCCTGAGCCGCATCCGGAGGGCGGGGGACGCGAAGCGTCTGCATGTGGGACGACATCGATCGACCATCCCGGTCGTACGCGCCGGCCAGCACGTTGACCCGCATCTCTGCCGCAACGGGATCGCCCCCACCCCGTTGACCTTGCTCACCGCTGGCGACTCGTCCCTGCGCGCGCACGACGACCGCAACCGAGGCGTCCCCTTTGTCGGGATCGGCGAACGCCGCCGCGCCCACGCTCAGCGGCAGACCGGTGCTGGGCCAGAAGCCGGCGAGCGCCTTGACGAGGGATGGCGGCGGTTCATCCAGTGGGGCTGGTGTCGCCGCCGTGTCCACTGACGGCGCGTAGTAGCCCTGCCGCGGATGGACCGACACGCCCCGACGCTTCACGTCGACCTTGATGCCGTGGTACCTGCCGTCGGCGTTCGGAGATGCCGGAGTAAAACCCAGGACGTAGTAGGACTGACTCTCCGCGAAGACTGCCGGCATGACATCCTGCGGCGCGTTGGTGTTCTGAATGGCGCGCCCGCCCGTGTAGCCGGGATATACCGCCAGATTGCCCTGCCGTTTCAGGTGGTCCAGCACGACATCGCTCCGATTCGCCGGTGGGTTCGCCTCCTGTGCGGACGGGGCAAGCGTCTCGAGAAGATTGGAGTCAACCGAATGAATGGCGAGATTGGCGACGCCCGCGGCGCGCAGGAGCGTCTCTCTTGCGTTTCGAACCTCGTCTCCGCACGCGATCGCGGTCGAAATGACGGGAACACTCGCACCGATGAACAGCAGCATCTTCCGGCGTTCCGGCACGTCGCGCAGCGAATCGGCCACGATCGTCATCGTTTCGAGCGTGCAGACACCACACTTGCACTCGCCGCGCTCAGTTTCGCTCCCGTCGTCGGCCAGCCCCGCGAACGTCCGGTTGATGGCCGCGCGAAGGATGCTGCGGTCGGCGGTGAAGTTCTGCGGGGGCGTCTGTGTCGTGAAGACGACCGCGGCAAGGTCGCCGGGGCCCATCTGGTCGACGGCCGATTCCGCCGTGCGCCTCGCGGCAGGCATGTCATCGGGCCGGATCGTACGATCGATCAGGATGACGACGAGCCGGCCGTCCCGCGGCACCTGATTC
The DNA here is from genome assembly GCA_031407765.1 of Vicinamibacteraceae bacterium. Taxonomy (GTDB): domain Bacteria; phylum Acidobacteriota; class Vicinamibacteria; order Vicinamibacterales; family Vicinamibacteraceae; genus JBDSLU01. The sequence goes on along the minus strand of JANOIR010000065.1, from coordinate 1,329 downwards.
GTGACCACGTCCGCCGCGGCGTCGCGCATCCAGGTGGCCAGCGGTTCGCCAGGTCGCGGCGACAGTTCGACTTCGCTGAAGGCCACGACCGGCCGGACCTTGCCGTCCTCGCGGACGACGAAATCAGCGGTGCTGAGGCCGCGAACGGGACGGCGTTCCTTGTCGAGCACCGATACGTCCACGTGCACGACGTCCACGCCCGACTTGAACGGGGCCGGAGGCTGAGAAGCCGGTTGCTGGGCTCGGACAACGCCAAACAGAGCGACCGTGGTGGCGGCGACCACGAGCGCGCGTCGGATCGTGATGGTCATCACAGGGAACCGTTCATCCATTTCTTTAGCCCCGCCTTCCAGTTCAGCGTGACAAGCGCGGTCGGCGTCGGGCTGGCGACGGGAACGTTGACCAGAAAGCGGCCGTCGCGCGAGACGTCGTACTCTGCGTATCCGGCCAGGGCGATGCTCTGGCCCGATGGCAGATCGAACAAGGTGATGGGCTGGCCAATGTCCAGCCTTCCGGCGACGCCAAACGCCCTGATGTCCGCGCGTCGATCGACCGCGCGGCCGCGCGCCTGCTCCGGCGCCATGCAAGCGGCCGTGCCGATGATCGTACCCATCTCGGTCCCGCGGGCCGTCATGGTCGGCGACTGCATCGCGTCCGGCGTCGCGCTGGCTACGTAGGGCCCCAGCGCTTTGGCAAGACCGAAGTCGAGAAGCTTCACCGTCCCGTCAGCACGGACCTTGATGTTCGCGGGTTTCAGATCGCGATGGATGATGCCCTGCTCGTGTGCCGCTTCGAGCGCGTCGGCGATTTGTCTGGCGATGGGCAGAGACTCGGCCAGCGGGATGGCGCCGCGCGCGATGTGCGCGGAGAGATCCTCGCCTTCGACGAGTTCCATCACCAAGGCCGTGAGGTCGGCCGTCTTCTCGAGGCCGTAGATCGCGGCAATGTTCGGGTGGTTCAGCGCGGCCAGGACTTCAGCTTCACGCTGGAACCGTGCGAGGCGATCCGCGTCGCCGGCGACCGATGCGGGCAGCACCTTGATCGCGACGGACCTCTTGAGATTGCTGTCGGTGGCGCGATAGACCTCACCCATACCACCCGCACCGATTTGCGCGGTGATTTCGTAGGGACCGACGTGCGTGCCGGGAGTGAGGGCCAAGTTGCTCTGAAGTATATGAGTGGGACGGCCGCGCGGTCGGGATTACTCCTGAGTCACGCCGATCTGCTTACGATCAACACGTCGCCGCCGACATCGGCGGCGTCGAGAGCCCCGAGCGCGGAAGCGCCGAGCATTTCGGGCTCGGACGACATACCTCCTCCTCGAAGGTG
>JANOIR010000022.1:0-14254 GCA_031407765.1 Vicinamibacteraceae bacterium | reverse complement strand
GTCTCGGGCTCAGTCGCGGGCCCCGTTCGGGGCGTGGGTCCCGTCGGTCCCGGGTCCGGCACCAGCCCGGCGAGGACGCGCACGTCGATGCGTCGGGCGGCGTCGAGCGTGAGGAGGCCCCCGGTGAGCTGCACCGCCCCGATCGCCCAGGCCCACGGCGGCGCGACCGCGTAGAGCGTGCCGGCGATCGGCCGCCAGGCCAGGCACGCGGCGATGAACAGCAGGCTTGCCACCCAGACGTAGGTGGAACGCTCCAATGGGGCAGAGACCAGGCGGGCCACCCGGATTTTGACCGGCTCGCGCGCGAGCAGGCTGTGATGGAGCGCGAAGGCGCCGAAGAGCAGCGTGTTGATGAGCGCTCCGTCGACGAGCGACCCCTCGGCCGGTGCCGTCCCGAGTGCGATGAAGCGCCAGGCGCCGACGGCGAGCGCGGCGACGAAGATCAGCGCGCCGCCCACGACGTAGGCGCGGGCGAGCGGCGACGCGGACGTGGCAACCGGTGTGGCGGATACAGCTGGGACCGACAGACGAGCCTCCGACTGGCCGCGTATTATAGAACCGCAATGATCGTCCGCACCGCCGCCGCGCGGCCACGCATCGCCATCACCGGCATCGGCGTGGTCTCCCCGTTCGGCGTCGGACGCGAGCGCTTCTGGGATCACATCACGCGCGGCGTCAGCGGCACGCGTGCAATCGACGAGTTCGACGCGTCGCCGTTCGGCTGCCAGGTGGCCGCGGCGCTGCCGCCGATCGGGATCGAGGACGCGCCCGCCATCGACGGCGTCGACGCGACGGCGGGCGAGGATCACTCGGATCCGCGGCGCTACTCGCGGGCTTCGCTGGCCGGCGTCATCGCGGCGCGCGAGGCCTGGCTCGACGCCGGCCTCCGCCTCGGCCAGCCGCGCGCCGGGGTGATCGTCGGCAGCGGTGCCGGCGGCATCGAGGTCGGCGAGCGGCAGTACCGCGAGTTCTTCACCGACGGCCTCAAGAAGGTCACGCCCTACGCCATCCCGGTCTCGATCGTCGGCATGGTGTCGAGCGAGATCTCGATCGCGCTGCGTCTGCGCGGCATCAGCCACGTGTTGTCCACCGGCTGCACGAGCTCGACCGACGCGGTCGGCTACGCCCTGTCGCTGCTGCGCGACGGCGAGTGCGACGCGCTGCTCTCGGGCGGCGTCGACGCCTGCGTGACGCCGGGCATGATCTACGGCTTCGCCCGGATGCGGGTGATGTCGACGCACTACAACGACACCCCGGGCAGCGCCTCGCGGCCCTTCGATCGCGGCCGCGACGGCTTCGTGCTCGGCGAGGGCGCGTGGATGCTGGTGCTCGAGCGGGAGGACATGGCGCGGGCGCGCGGCGCCAGCGTCTACGCCTGGGTCGAGGGCTACGCGTCGACCTGCGACGCCTATCACCGCGTCCAGATGGATCCCGACGGCGGCGAGATCGTCCGCGCCATGCGGACGGCGATCGAGCGCGCCGAACGGCCGGCCGAGAGCATCGGCTACATCAACTATCACGGCACCTCGACGCAACTGAACGACGCCATCGAGGTGGCGTGCGTGAAGAGAGTCTTCGGCAGCCACGCGGGACGGCTGCCGGGCTCGTCGACCAAGTCGATGATCGGCCATCCGCAGGGCGCGAGCGGCGCCAGCGGGCTGGCCACCGCCGCCCTGGCGCTGCGCCGCGGCGTGCTGCCGCCGACCATCAACCAGCACGATCCTGATCCGGCCTGCGACCTCGATTTCATCCCGAACGCGAGCCGGCCGGTCCGGGTCGAAGCGGCCTTGTGCAACTGCCTCGGCTTCGGATCGAAGAACAGCGCCATCGTGCTCGGCGCGCCGGACGCCTAGCCTCATGGTCGACGTGCTCATCGCCGGGGCCGGACCGGCCGGATCGATCGCCGCCCTCCGCCTGGCGCGGGCCGGCGCGCGGGTGCTGCTCGTCGACCGCGCCCGTTTCCCGCGCGACAAGCTGTGCGGCGACACGCTCAACCCCGGCGCGATGCGCCTCCTCGATGGCCTCGGCCTGCGCGCCCGCATCGAGGCCGCCTCGCGTCCGCTCGAGGGCATGCTGATCACCGGCGGCACCGGCGTCCACGTCCGCGGCACCTACGGTCGCGACCTGTTCGCCCGGGCGCTCACCCGGCGCGTGCTCGACAGCCTGCTGCTCGACGCCGCCGTCGCTGCCGGCGTGCAGTTCCAGGAGGGCGTGCGGGTCGAAGGCGCGATGGTCGACGAAGAGGCAGGCCGGGTCCGGGTGCGCGGGGCTGTGCTGTGCTGCGCCGGGGGCGCGACGCCGGGCAAGCGGCTGCGCGTGCCGGCGCAGATCACCATCGCCGCCGATGGCCGGCGATCCGTGCTGGCGTTCTCGCTCGGCCTCGTGAGGCACCCCCCGGCGCCGCGCCGCTGGGCGGTCGGCGCCTACTTCGAGGGGCTGGCCGGCCTCGAGACCGTCGGCGAGATGCACGTCCGCGGCCCGCACTACATCGGCGTCGCGCCGATCGGCGGCGACGGACTCGCCAATGTCTGCCTCGTCACGCCGGCGCGCGAGGGCTTCGCCGATCCGGCGGGCCTCCTCGAGCGTCACCTCGCCGCCGACATCGTGCTCGGTCCGCGCGCCACGGCCGCCCGACGCGTCACGCCGGTCTCGATTCTCGGTCCGCTCGCGGTCGACGCGCACGCGGCGGGCCTGCCCGGCCTGCTCCTCGCCGGCGACGCCGCCGGCTTCGTCGATCCGATGACCGGCGACGGTCTGCGCTTCGCCATCCGCGGCGCCGAGCTCGCCGCCGACGTGGCGCTGGCCGCGCTCGAAGACGCCAGCTTCGACGCGCCGGGCCGCCTCGCAGCGGAGCGGGCACGGGCCTTCCGCACCAAGTACGGGGTCAACCGGCTGCTGCGCCGGCTGATCGGCTCGCCGCGGCGGGTCAGCGCGCTGGCCATCAGCGCACGGGTAGCGCCGGGCATCCTGCGCCAGATGATCCGCTACGCCGGGGATGTCGCGGCGTGACGCCGACCGATCCGTTCACGCTGTCCTCGATGCAGGCGGTGCTGCTCCTCCTCGTCGTCGTGGTGCCGTGGCTGCTGCTCGAAACGTGGCGGTCGCGGCGCCACGAGCGCGCCTTGCGCGCCGCCGGCGCGATCGAGCCGCCGGACGACGTCTACGCCTGGATGCGCGTCGTCTACCCGGGGATGTTCGCAGCGATGACGATCGAAGGGGCGCTGGCGCCGCCGGCCTGCTCGACGCTGGTCGCGATCGGCATCGCCGTCTTTCTCGCTGCCAAGCTCCTCAAGTGGTGGGCGATCCTGTCGCTCGGCCGGTTCTGGACCTTCCACGTGCTGGTCGTGCCGGGCACGCCGTTGGTGACGAGCGGGCCGTATCGCCTCATGCGCCACCCGAACTACGTCGGCCTGATGGGGGAGATCGCCGGCGTGGCGCTGATGATGCGGGCGCCGTTCACCGGCGTCGCCGCCGCGATCGGATTCGGCGCGCTGCTGGTGGCGCGCATCCGTGTCGAAGAGCGCATGCTGCGGGAGGTCCGGTGAACGAGGCGGCGCCGGCGCCCCAGACGCCCTGGTTCGTGCGCGTCCTCGATCTGGCCAGCGGCGTGGCGCTGGCGCTGCTCGTCTCGATAGTCGTCTTCGGCGGTTTCCGCCTGCGCTTCGGCGACCTGCGCCTCACGGCCCAGGAAGCGTGGCGCCCGCTGATCGTGCTCATCGCGTCGGTTGGCCTGCGCCATTGGCTGCGGCCGCAGCCGTCGTGGCCGGCACGAATCCAGGCCGCCATGCTGACAGCCTGGCACGGCCCGGCCACCCGCGTGGTCCTGCCGGCCCTCGTCGCCTCGCGCGTGATGGTGCTGGCGGTCGGCTTTCTCGCCGTCGTCCTGGTCGGCTACGCCGACAACGAGCCGCCGTTCCGGGTTTCGCGCAACGAGATGATCAACCTGCCCGTGCGCTGGGACGCCGGCTGGTATCTCGGCATCGCCTTGAACGGCTACGACTACGACCCGAACGCGCGCTCGACGGCGCAGCAGAACGTCGCGTTCTTCCCGGCCTATCCGATGGTCGTGCGCGTCGCCACCGCGTGGCTCGGAGGCCGGATCATGCGGCCCGACGAACCGCCCTCGGGCAACCGCGTCGAATGGCAGTACGCGATCCATCGCCGGGCGCTCGCCGCCGGCATCCTGATCACGATCGGGGCCTTCGGGTGGGCGCTGGTCTACCTTTTCCGGCTGGCGCGGTCGCTGCTCGGTGACGACGATGCCGCCGCCGGTGCCGTGGTGATGGCGTGCGCCTGGCCGTGCGCGATCTTCTACAGCGCCTTCTACACGGAAGGGCTCTTCTTCCTCGGCGTGGTCGGCGCCTGGTACCACCTCCGCGAGCGCGGCTGGCTGGCCGCGGCGGGCTGGGGCCTCGTCGCCGGCCTGGCGCGGCCGAACGGATGCCTGCTCAGCATCCCGCTGGCGTTGCTGGCGCTCTCCGACTGGCGCGCCATCTGGCGGGGCGAGCCGGAGGCCCGGCGTGTGGCGATGGCCGGTCTCGCGGCGGCTGCGGCGCCGGGCGTCGGCATGCTGATCTACAGCGCCTACTTGTACTCGCTGACCGGGCATCCGCTGGCGTGGATGGAGGCGCACCAGGCCTGGGGCCGCGTCGCCACCGACGTCGCCGGCCTCTTCACCGAGCGCGCCGAGCTGATCGCGGCGCAGGGCTTCTACTCGTACTCGACCAATCAGCCCATCGAATTGCTCAACGCGACGTTCGTCTTCGCCGCCGCGGCGATGGCGGTCCCGATCACGCGCCGCTTCGGAATCGCCTACTCGGTGTTCCTGCTCGTGATGATCGCGCCGCCGATTCTGCGCGGCGGCTTCCTGTCGCTCGGCCGTCTGACTTCGACCCTGTTTCCGCTCTTCCTCTACCTCGGTTGGCGGCTCCGCGGAACGCCGCGGGCGGCGGTGATCCTGGCGTTCGCCGGCTTCCAGGCGCTGCTGGCCGTCCTCTTCTTCACGTGGCGGCCGTTTTTCTAGCGAACGACGGCGACCGGCCACTCGTTCCTACCAGGCGGGCGGCTCAGCAGGGCAGACTGTAATAGGTCACCCGGCGTCGAAGTAAGCACCCCGAGCCTCGACCGGGGGACTATAATTTTCAGCAGCCCTCGCGGGGTGCACAAGAGAGTCGCCGATGACTGGCGTGGATCGACCGACGCGCGCGCGCTCGGGCGGGCCGGGGTTTACCCGGACCGTTGCGTGGCTTCTTGCGGCTGGTCTGACGCTCGTCTCGGCGGTCACGCCCGCCGCCCAGCAGCCGCCCCCGGCCGGTGGCGCACCCGCGCCACCGCCAGCCGGAGCGCCCGCGGCGCTCGTCGCTGCGGCACCACAGACACCGCCCGCCTCGCCAATCGATCCCGCTGAGCGGGCGCTCATCGAGGGACGCTTCGCCGATGTCGAGGCGCTGGCCGCCGAGGCGGGCGCACCCGACTCCCGCCGAATCATGCTGGCGCGGGCTGACGCGGCGCGCGGCCGGTTGCAGGCGGCGCGCGAACGCCTCGAGCCGGACGTGGTCAAGACGCCGACCGGCGATGCCGCGCTCGAGCTCGGCTTCGTGCTGCGCGACATGGGGCGGCGCGAGGACGCGGTCAAGCTCTGGCAGGCGATCGTCGCCGATCGCGCCGACGAGCGTACGCCGCTGTCGGTCTTCCGCGAGGGCCGCGCCTTGTCCGCCCTCGATCAGCCGCGCCGGGCGAGCGCCGCGTTCCAGGAGGCGGCCGCGGACGCGCCCGCCGATCCGCGGATCCCCACCGCGTGGGCCGAGCTGTTCCTCGACAAGCACAACGCCAAGGAAGCGGCCGAGACGTTCGAGACGGCGCTCCAGGCGGATCCGCGGTGGGTGCCGGCCCTCGTCGGCCACGCCGCGGCGCTCGCCGACGACGCTCCGGGCGCCGCGCGTGCCAGCCTCGACAAGGCGCTGGCCATCGATCCCGCGTCCGTCGCGGCGCGGCTGGTGCTCGCCGAGCAGGCCCTCGACGGCCGCCGCCTCGCCGACGCCGGCGCCGAGATCACGAAGATCCTCGCGGTCAATCCGGACCAGGTCGAGGCGCTGTCGCTGCAGGCGGCGATCGCCGCCATCGAGGATCGCACCGCCGACGCCGAGCCACTCGTCCAGCGCGTGCTCACTCTGCGGCCGGGCTCGGGGGCGGTCTACCGGATCATCGGGGCGCAGCTCGCCGGCCACTACCGCTTCGAGGAGGCGGTGGCGCAGGGCCGCAAGGCGGTGGCCATCGAGCCGGCCGATCCGCGCACACAGGCCGCGCTCGGCATGCACCTGCTGCGGACCGGCGACGAAGCCGCGGCGCGTACCGCGCTCGATACCGCGTTCCGGAAGGATCCGTTCGACGTCGTCACCTACAACTCGCTGTCGATGCTCGACACGCTCGACCGCTTCCAGACCTTCACCGCCGACGATCTGATCCTGAAGATCCATCCGGAGGAGGTCGCGCTCATGCGCGAGCCGGTCGAGCAGCTGGCGCGCAAGGCGCTGGCCGATCTCGGCAAGCGCTACAACGTCACGCCGCGCGGTCCGGTGCTGATCGAGATGTTTCCGCGCCACGACGACTTCGCGGTGCGTACGCTCGGCCTGCCCGGGATGGTCGGCGCCCTCGGCGCCTGCTTCGGCCGCGTCGTGACGCTCGACTCACCGCGCGCCCGTCCGCCCGGCACGTTCAATTGGGCGGCCACGCTGTGGCACGAGCTGGCGCACGTCGTGACGCTGCAGCTCTCGAACCAGCGCGTGCCGCGATGGCTGACCGAAGGGGCGTCGGTCTTCGAGGAGCGCCGCGCCGACGCCAGCTGGGGCCGCGAGGGCGAAATCGATTTCCTGCGCGCCTACGCGGCGGGCAAGGCGATCCCGCTGGTGTCGCTGAACGCCGCCTTCACCGACGGTCGCACCATCGGTCTCGCGTACCACCAGTCGTCGCTGCTGGTCGAGCACCTCGTCGAGCGCTTCGGCGACCCCGGGCTGCAGAAGCTGCTCGCCGGCTACGGCCGCGGCGAGGCGCAGGACGCCGCGCTCCAGGGCGCGTTCGGCGTAGACCTCGCCAACCTGCAGACCTCGTTCGAGGCGTTCCTCGAGACGCGCTTCAAGGGCCCGCGCGCCGCGCTGGCGCCGCTCGATGCCGAGATGCCCGAGGTCGAGGGCGACGACGCCAAGGCGATCGCGACCCTGGTGGGGATTGCCGAGGCCCACCCGGGCCAGTACGACGTGCAGCTCGCGGCCGGGCGCTCGCTGATCGCCCGCGGCGCCAAGGATCAGGCGCGCAAGGTGCTCGAGCGTGCGGTGCCGCTGGTCCCCCAGACGATGGGCGACGAGAGCGCCCGCACGCTGCTCGCCGGTCTGGCCCAGGAGCGCGGCGACGTCGACGCGGCGCTCGAGCAGCTCGACGCCGTCGTCAAGGAATCGCACACGGCGATCGAATCGGCGCGCAAGCTGATGACGCTGGGCCGGCAGGCCAACCAGCTGTCGCGGGCCCGCGCCGGCGCCGAGCGCGTGTTGACCCTCGACCCGTTCGACGGCGCCGCCCACGCCGAGGTCGGTCGCGCCGCGCTCGCGGCCGGGGACATTCCGGCGGCGATCGCCGCGCTCGAGCGCGGGCTGGCGCTGCGCCCGGCCGACGTCGTGACGCAACACACCGACCTGGCGGAGGCGTATCTTCGGGCAGGGCGTCCCGATGACGCCCGTAAACACGCGATTCTGGCGCTCGAGCAGGCGCCGCGCTTCGAGCGGGCGCAGGAGCTCCTCCTGCAGATTGTGGACGGACGATGACGCGAACGCGGACGATCGGGACGGTCCTCGCGGCGGCGGCGCTGGCGGCGCTGGTGGTCGTGGTGTGGCCGGCGCGCGTCGTGCCGACGGCGAGCGCGCAGGGCCCGCCGGGCCTCGGCGGACCACCGGCCTCGTTTGATCGCTCCCCGGACGAACCGGGCGCCGAGCGGACGCTCGGGCTCCGCTGGCGCTTCGCGCGCGTCCAGTACAGCGCGCACAACACCGACAGCTTCCGCGCCCGCTACTGGAGCGATCCGTGGGCCATCGATGGGCCGGCGGCGGAGCAGAACCTGTCGCGACGCGTGCGCACCGTCACCGCGATCGACGTCGAGGATCCGGTCCAGATCCAGATCGAGAGCCCGCAGCTCTGGGACAACCCCTGGGTCTACTTCGTCGAGCCGGGGACGCTGCGCTTCACCGAGCGCGAGGTGCCGATCATCCGCGAGTTCCTGCTGCGCGGCGGCACCGCGGTGCTCGACGACTTCCACGGCCCGATCGAGTGGGACAACGTCGTGCGCGAGTTCGGGCGCGTGTTCCCGGAGCGGCAGATCGTGGAGCTCCCGCCCGAGCACCCGGTCTACCACTGCTTCTACGATCTGGATCACTACCCGCAGGTGCCCGGCCTCGGCTCGTTCTTCCAGGGCCGGACGTGGGAGAAGGGCGGCTTCACCTCCCGCCTGCGCGCGATCGAGGACGACCGCGGCCGCGCCATGGTGCTGATCAACTGGAACACCGACATGGGCGACGGCATGGAGTGGTCGAACGCCGTGGAATATCCCGGCTACGCCCCGCACACCGCCGACGCCTACCGGATGATGATCAACGAAATCATCTATTCCCTGACCCATTGAGGCGCCGCTCGAGCGCGCCTGGAGCGACGTGCATCCCATGACCGTGTCCGTGCCCACCGAGGAAGTCGTCGCCCGTGTCATCGACGGCCGCCGCCGCATCGGCGAAGAGCTGCGCAAGGTCGTGGTCGGCCAGGAGGAGGCGGTCGATCAACTGCTGATCGCGCTCTTCACCGGCGGCCACTGCCTGCTGACCGGCGTTCCCGGCCTGGCCAAGACGCTGCTCGTCCGCACCGTCGCCGAGATCCTCGATCTCAGCTTCAAGCGGATCCAGTTCACGCCGGATCTGATGCCCGCCGACATCACCGGCACCGAGGTGCTCGACGACACCGGCGGCACCCGCTCGCTGCGCTTCGTGCGCGGCCCGGTCTTCGCCCACGTGCTGCTCGCCGACGAGATCAACCGCACGCCGCCGAAGACGCAGGCGGCGCTGCTCGAAGCGATGCAGGAGTACCACGTCACCGCCGGCGGCCGCGAGTACGCGCTCGAGCGGCCGTTCCTGGTCCTGGCGACGCAGAACCCGATCGAGCTGGAGGGCACCTATCCGCTGCCCGAGGCGCAGCTCGATCGCTTCATGTTCAACATCGTCATGGACTACCTCTCGGAAGACGACGAGGTGAAGGTCGTGACCGGGACCACCGGCACGACCGGCGGCAAGCCGTCGCGGGTGTTCAGCGGCGCCGACATCGAGGCGTTCCAGCAGGTGGTGCGCCACGTCGCGGTGTCGGACGAGGTCGCCCGTTACACCGTCCGCCTCGTCGACGCGTCGCGGCCGACACGGCCGTACGCCAAGGACTTCGTCCGCAAGTGGGTGAAGTGGGGCGCCGGGCTGCGCGCCTCGCAGGCGTTGATCCTCGCCGGCAAGGCCCGGGCGCTGCTCGCCGGCCGCTTCCACGTGTCGATCGCCGACGTGCGGGCGCTGGCGCCCTCGGTGCTCCGCCACCGCATCACGACGTCGTTCTACGCCGACGCCGAGCAGATCACGCCCGACGGCGTGATCGCGCGGCTGATCGAGACCGTCCCGGCCCCCAAGAGCGGACTCTGATGGCAGACGCGTCGCTCGCCCGATCGGCGCACCTGCTCGATCCGGCGGTCGTGGCGCGTCTCGGCACGATGGAGCTGAAGGCTCGCACCATCGTCGAGGGCCTGACGCTCGGCTTGCACCGCAGCCCGTATCACGGCTTCAGCACCGAGTTCGCGGAGTACCGGCCCTACGTCACCGGCGACGATACGGCCTGGATCGACTGGAAGGTCTACGCCCGCAGCGATCGCTACTACGTCAAGAAGTGGGATGCCGACACCAACCTGGCGTGCCACCTCCTGCTCGATACCAGCGCGTCGATGGGCTACGGCGCCGGCGCGATGACCAAGCTGGCTTACGGCGCGGCACTGGCCGCGGCGATCGCCTGGCTGGTGTCGGGGCAGCGCGACGCGGTCGGGCTGACTACCTTCGACGAGCACGTCGGCCTGCGCCTGCCGGCCAAGACCCGCGCCGGTCACCTGCACCAGATCCTGCTCGCGCTCGAGCGGGTGCGGCCGAGCGCCGGCAGCGACGTCGCCAAGCCGCTGCGCGAGCTGGCGGAGGGACTCGAGCGCCGCGGGCTGATCGTGTTGATTTCGGACCTGCTCGACGATCCGGACGACGTCGTCAGCGGCCTGAAGCTGCTCGGCGCGCGCGGCATGGAAGTGGTGGTGTTCCACGTCCTCGACGAGGCCGAGCTGACGTTCCCGTTCGAGGGACCGCTGCTGTTCAAGGATCTCGAGTCGCGCGATGAGGTGCTGGCGGTGCCGGCGGCGGTGCGCGAGCACTACCTCGCCGAGCTCGGCAAGCACACCGACGCCTACGCCCGCGCCCTCAACGGCACCGGTATGGACTACCAGGTCGTCTCGACCGCGACGCCGCTCGACGCGTCGCTGCTCGGCTATCTGCGCGCACGGGCGAGGCGCTAGAGTTCGCGATGGGGCTGGCCTTCCTCTCGCCGTTGTTCCTCCTCGGGGCGCTCGCCGTGGCCCTGCCGGTGGTGCTGCACCTGCGCCGCCAGGACACCGCGCCGGCGCACGCCTTCGCCGCCATCCGCTTCCTGCGCCGGGCGCCGGTCGAGGCCCGCCGCCCGCGCCAGCTGCGCGATCTGCTGCTGCTCGCGCTGCGCGTCGCCGCACTGGCGCTGCTGGCGGCGGCGTTCGCGCGCCCCTACATCCGCGGCGAGGACGCCGTCGGCGGCATCACCATCGTCGCCGTCGATACCTCGTTCAGCATGGGCGCGCCGGGCCGCATGGCCAAGGCGCGCGACGCTGCCATCCGGGCCATCGCTGGCGCGCCGTCCGGCGATCGTCTGGCCCTGATCCGGGTCGACGATCGCGCCATCGTGCTCGCCGAGCCGAGCCTCGATCGCGGCGCCGCGCGCGCCGCGGTGGCGACGCTCGCCGCCGGTCATGGCGGCACCGCCTTCGCCCCGCTGTGGAGCGCCGCGACCCGGCTGGCCGGCGCCGCCACGGGCCGCCTGGTGCTGGTGAGTGACCTCGAGGTGGAGCATCCGACCGGCGCGATCGCCGAGGGCCTGACGCTCCAGGTCGTCGACGTCGGCGGACCGGTCGAGAACCTCTCGGTCGGCTCCGCCCGCCGCGAGGCCGACGCGCTCGTCGCCGAGGTGACCAACCACGGCATCCGCTCGCGTCGGGCGCAGGTCGTCCTCGCCGTCAACGATCGATCGGTCGCCGACGCCGCCATCGTGCTCGAGCCCGGCCGCACCGCGTCGGTGCGCCTGCCGGCGCGGTTGCCGTCGAGCGGCGTCGCCCGGATTGCCGTCACCGACCCGGACGGCATCCCGGCCGACGACACGCGGTATCTGGTGCTCGACGCGCCGCCGCTGGCGACCGTCGCGCTCCTCGGCGAAGAAGCGTCCGGCGACGATCTCTTCCTGCTCCGCTCGGCGATCGAATCGGGCGGGCCGGGCCGTGGCTTCGCGGTCGAGATGCTCGGCGGCGACGCGCGACGCGCGCTGGGCGCCGAGACGGCGCGGGCCCGCCAGGTGATCGTGGTGAGCGGGACGCGCGGCCTGACCCGCGACACCCGGCGTGTGCTGCACGACTACGCCCGCGGCGGCGGCGCGCTGTGGCTGCTCGCCAGCGAGACGCTCGACGCCGGCACCCTCGGCGAGATCGTCGGCGACTCCGGCCTGCGCATCGAGGCGGCGGAGAACGGTGCCTTTCCGACCGCGCTTTCGCCGATCGACACCCGGCATCCGATCTTCGCGGCCTTCGGCGACGCCGCCGGCGGGCTCGGCCGGGCCCGCTTCACCCGCGCCCTGCGTGTCGTGCCGGGACCGGGCGGGCGCGTCGTGGCGCGCTTCACGAACGGCCTCGCCGCCCTGGTGGAGCAGCCGGTCGGCAGCGGCCGCATTGCCGTCTTCGCTTCGGCCCTCGGCTCCGAGAACGCCAACGGCTGGAACACGTTCGCCCGCCAGGCGACGTTCGTCCCGTTCGTGATCGAGACGCTGCACTACCTGGCCGGGCCGACGGCCCGGGCCAGGCCCTCCGAGCTGCTCGTCGCCGATGCGCCGGATATCGCGCGCGGCCGGCCGGGGATCGTCCGGGCGGGGGAGCCGCCACGTCCGGTGGCGGTCAACGTCGATCTGCGCGAATCGGGCGCGCCGCGAGTGGGGCCCGAGGCGATCGTCGCCGCGGTCGGTCGGGTCGAGCCGGAGCGGCGCGGGCCGTCGGCGGTGGCGCGCGAGCGAGAGTCGGGCCAGAGCCTGTGGTGGTTCGTGCTGGTCGGCGTGGCGGCGCTGCTGGTGTGGGAAGCGATCGCCGGCAGCCGCCGGCTGGTCGCGGCGGTCGCGGATCGACCGGGGTCAGGTGAGGAGACCGTGGCATGAGCGCTGACCAGACGTTGCGTGGATGGCTCGACGGCCTGCGTCGGCGCTGGCAGGCGCTGACCCGGCTGCGCGTCTCGGCCCGCCAGGCCGCCGCCGTCGCCGTGATCGCCGGTGCGGCGTGGGCGGTCGACGCCGCCGCGTCGCCGACCGGTCTGGCCCTGGTCGGTCTGTTCGTGCTCGCCATCGTCGCCGCGGTGTCCGCCGTGATCTGGCTGCAGGCGCCGCTGCGGCGGCCGCCCAGCGATCGCCAGCTCGCGCGTCTGGCCGAGGAACAGAACGGCGAGCTCGACGACGTCGTCGTGACGGCGACCGAGCGACTAGCGGCCGCCGCGCCGGGACCGCTGGACGGCCTTCTGGTGCGGGCCGCCGAAGCGCGGTTGCGCGAGGTCGAGCCGGAGCGCGTGATCGCGCGCCACACGATGCGCCGCGCGCTGCGGTGGACGGCCGCGGCTGTCGTGGTCCTCGGTATCGCGCTGGCGTATGCGTGGGCGCCGGCGTGGCGCGCCGTGCAGACGGCTCGCCTCTACGTGTCGCCGCCGCGGCTGGCGGTCGTCGTGACGCCGGGACACGCGCGCATCGCGCGCGGGACACCGTTGCGCATCAGCGCGCGGCTCGATGGCCTCCCCGAAGGGGCCACGCCCGACGTGCCGGCGCTGATCGTCGCCGCCGCGGATGCGGTGCCGCAGCCGATGCGGCGGGAGGGCGCGAGCTACGTCGTCGACTGGCCGAAGGTCGACGCCGACTTCCGGTACCGCGTCGTTGCCGGCGCGCTGACTTCGCCCGAGTACCAGGTGTCGGCGATCGACGCGGCGCGCGTCACCCGTATCGACCTGGAGTACGCCTTCCCGGCGTTCACCAAGATGGCGCCACGGCGGGAAGAGGACGGCGGCGACATCTTCGGGCCGGCCGGCACCACCGTCACGATCCGCGTGCACACCGACAAGCCGGTACGGCGCGGGGCGATCGCCCTCGAGGGCGGCGCGTCGCTGTCGCTGAAGGCCGACAGCCCGGACGCCACGACGTTGACGACCGGCCTGACTATCGCCCAGGACGGCGCCTATCGCATCGGCCTCGAGGACGTCGACGGTCTGCCGAGCCCGGAGGGCACGCAGTATTTCGTCCGCGTCCTCGACGATCGTCCGCCCGACGTCCGCATCATGCGGCCGGCCGGCGATCGCCAGGTGACCAGGCTCGAAGAAGTGGCGGTCGAAGCGCGTGCCGATGACGACCACGGCATCAGCTCGCTCGAGCTGGTCTACGCGGTGAAGGGCCGCGGCGAGAAGGTCGTGCCGTTCGCTCGCGCGGCGCGGCTGCCGGCGACCAGCGTCAGCGGCACGCACACCCTGTTCATCGAGGAGCTGGATGTCGAGCCCGGTGACTTCGTCACCTACTACGCGCGGGCACGGGACGTCAGCCGCGGCAAGGTGTCGACGGAGGCGCGCAGCGACATCTTCTTCCTCGAGGTGCGGCCGTTCAGCGAGAGCTTCTTCGCCGCCCAGAGCCAGGCCGGCATGGGCGGCGGCGCCGGGGCCGCCGCCGATCTGCTCGAGTCGCAGAAGGAGATCATCGTCGCCACCTGGAAGCTGCAGCGGCGCGCCATCGCCGGGCAGTCGGCCTCAGACGTGCGGGCGATTGCCAAGGCGCAGGGAGAGCTCCGCGCCCGTGCGGAGGCGCTCGCCGCGCAGTCGGCGCGTCCGGCGCGCTCGCGTCGTCGGGC
>JANOIR010000011.1:0-7738 GCA_031407765.1 Vicinamibacteraceae bacterium | reverse complement strand
GCACAACGTCTGCAACTGGGCGATTCCGGCCGACGATCCGGATTCCCTGTGCCCGTCGTGCCGGCTGACGCGCGCCATTCCCGATCCCTCGATCCAGTGGCAGCGGGAGGCCTGGTACAAGCTGGAAGTTGCCAAGCGGCGCCTGGTCTATAGCCTGCTCCACCTGCGACTGCCGGTTGCCAACCGCGTCGACGATCCGGTCCACGGCCTGGCCTTCGAGTTCCTGGCGGACCAGCCGCAGGCCAGCGGCCCGGTGATGACCGGCCACCTTGGTGGTGTCATCACGATCAATCTCGCGGAGGCCGACGACGCCGAGCGGGAACGGCGGCGGCTGCAGTTGCACGAGCCCTACCGGACGCTGCTCGGTCACGTCCGGCACGAGGTCGGGCACTACTACTGGGAGCGGCTCATCGCCGGCAGCGACAGGCTGGAGCCGTTCCGCAGCCTGTTCGGTGATGAGCGCACCGACTACGGGTCTGCGCTGCAGGCGCACTACCAGTCCGGCGCGCCTGGCGCCTGGCAGAGCCGCTTCGTGACCACCTACGCGGCCGCGCACCCGTGGGAGGACTGGGCCGAGACCTGGGCGCACTACCTGCATCTGACCGACACGCTGGAGACGGCGTTGGCCTGCGGCGTGTCGATCCGGCCGCGACGCCGCGACGAGCCGGCGCTCCCGCGCGTGCCGGCGACGGCCGGGTCGCCAGACGCGGCGTTCGATCGGCTGTTGGACAGCTGGTTCCCGCTGACCTACGTGCTGAACAACCTCAATCGCGGCCTCGGTGTGCCGGACGCGTATCCGTTCGTGCTGTCGGCGCCGGCGATCGAGAAGCTGCGCTTCGTGCACGATGTCATCGCCGCCGTCGGCGGGTCGGCTGCGCCCGCGGCGCCGTCGAATCGAGAAGCCGCAGCCGGCGCAGGCCGTCCGCCATTTCCGCCAGATCCGCCGGCGCACCGAACGTGAGGCGCACGAAGCGGCCTGGCGCCTCGCTGGCGAAGTAGCCGTGGCCGGCGTGGATCGCCACGCCGTGGGCGCGCGCGCGATCCTCGACGTCGCCGACATCGTCGGGCAGCTCGAGCCACAGGTGGACGCCGCCGCGCGGCACCGCGGTCACTCGCCAACGGGGCAGCTCGCGCGCCAGGCCCTCGACCATCGCGGCGCACCGCTCGCGCAACGCGGTGGCAAGGCCCCGCAGGTGGCGATCCCACGCCGGCGCGGTGAGGAGCTCGACGGCCGCCTCCTGCAGCGGCCGCGACACGAAGAAGTCGTCGACCAGCCGCATCGCCCGCAGCCGCTGCATCACCGGGCCGCGGGCGACCAGCCCGCCGACACGCAGGCTCGGCGACGCCGGCTTGGTCAGCGACAGCATCGCGATCACGGTACCGTCGCGATCGTCGGCGACGAGCGGGCGCGGCACGACACCGCCGTGGCCGAGATGACGCGCGCAGTCGTCCTCCAGGATGAACGCGCCGGCGGCGCGCGCGACGGCGACGACCTGCCGCCGGCGATCGGCGGCGAGCACCGCGCCGGTCGGGTTGTGGAAGGTGGGCTGCAGGTAGCACACGCGGGCGCCGGTCATGGCGAAGGCTTCGGCCAGCAGGTCCGGCCGCACGCCGTCGGCGTCCATCGGCACCGGGACGGGCCGCAGTCCGGCGGCGCGCGCTGCTGCCAGCGCCCCGGGGTAGGACGGCGATTCGACCAGAACCGGACTTCCCGCCGCGGCGACGGCGCGAAAGCACAGCGACATCGCACTCTGGGCGCCGCTCGTGACCAGGACGTCCTCGGGACCCACGTCGCCGCCGACGAGCCGCGCCAGGATCGCGCGCAGCGCCGGCAGGCCGATCGCCGGTGCGCGATCCCAGGCGTCCGGCCGGCGGGCGGCGCGGGCAAGCGCCGCACTCGAGGCGCGCGTCGCCTGGAGGTTGCGATGGAGATAGCCGCCGGCGAGCGGCAGCGCGTCGGGTGACGGCGCGGACAGGAAGGCGAGCGCGTAGGACGCGTCGACGCTGCGCTCGCCGAGCGCGACCGCCTGCCACGATCGATCGGGCGGGGCGGCGCCGTGGGGATCGGCTGTGCGTGCGGCGACGAAGGTGCCGCTGCCGGGCCGGGTCACGACCACACCCTCGCCGGCGAGGCGTGCGATCGCGCGCGCCACGGTCACCGGGCTCACCCCCAGGCGCGCGAACAGGTCGCGGCTGCTGGGCAGCCGATCGCCGGGCGCGAGCGCCCCGGCGTCGCCGCGGAGGGTTGTCAGCACGCGATCAGTACTGCTACTGTCATCCATGAAGGACGATAGTAGCGCTTCTACAGCGATTACGGAACCGCTCCTCGACGTCGCCGCGCTCCGCGCCGACACTCCGGGCTGCGGCAGCGTCATCCACTTCAACAACGCCGGCTGCGGCCTGATGCCGCGCGTCGTGCTGGACGCACAGCTCGAGCACCTCGCGCTCGAGGCGACCATCGGCGGCTACGAGGCATCAGCGGCCCGCGCCGAGGCCGCCGCCGACTTCTACGCCGCCACCGCCGAGCTGATCGGCGCCCGCGCTGGCGAGATCGCCTTCGCCTCGTGCGCCACCCACGCCTACAGCAAGGCGTTGTCGGCGATCGCCTTCGCGCCCGGCGACGTGATCCTGACCACCCGGCACGACTTCATCTCCAACCAGATCGCCTTCCTGGCCCTGCGGCGGCGTTGCGGCGTCGAGATCGTCCACGCCCCCGATGCGCCGGAGGGTGGCGTCGACGTCGAGGCGATGGCCGCGCTGATGCGCGCCCGGCGGCCGCGGCTGGTCGCCGCGACGCACGTGCCGACCAACTCCGGCCTGGTCCAGCCCGTCACGGCGATCGGCCGCCACTGCCGCGAGCTCGACCTGCTCTACCTCGTCGACGCCTGCCAGTCGCTCGGCCAGCTCCCGCTCGACGTCGAGGCGATCGGGTGCGACCTGCTGACCGCGACCTGCCGCAAGTTCCTGCGCGGTCCGCGCGGCTCGGGCTTCCTCTACGTGTCGTCCGGGCGGCTGCGCGAGGGGCTCGAGCCGCTGTTCATCGAGATGCGCGGCGCGACCTGGGTGGCCGAGGATCGCTACCGGCCGGTGGCCACGGCGAAGCGCTTCGAGGACTGGGAGCTGCCGTATGCCGCCGTCATCGGCTGCGCCATCGCGGCCCGCTACGCCCTCGGCGTCGGCGTCGACGCCATCGCCGCGCGTGCGCCGATGCTCGGGGCACGGCTCCGTCGGCGGCTGGAGGCGATCCCCGGCGTCCGCGTGCTGGATCGCGGGCCGCAGCTCGCGGCGACGGTCACGCTGGCGGTGGCGGGCTGGGAGCCGGAGCCGTTCAAGCAGGCGCTCGATGCCCGGCGCATCAACTCGGCGCTGAGCTATCGCGACTACGCCGTCTTCGACTTCGGCGACAAGGACGTCGACTGGTGCGCGCGGCTGTCGCCGCACTACTACAACACCGAGGCCGAGGTGGACCTGGTCGCCGACGGGGTGGCCGAGATCGTGGCCGGAGGGCCGGCGCGCTGACCGTATGACGGGCGGGTGCCCTGACCGTATGATCGCGACACCGTGATCGACTGGCTGCTCATCGTTCTGCCCGGGATCATCTGGGGCGCCTCCTTCCTGTTCATCGCCGAGGGCCTGACCGCTGTCGCGCCCGACGGCGTGACGTTCATCCGCATCGTCATCGGCTTCCTGACCTTGAGCATGGTGCCCGGGGCGCGCCGTCCGATCGTCCGGAGCGACTGGAAGGGCGTCGCCGCACTCGGGCTGCTGTGGTTCGCGTTTCCGATGAGCATGTTCCCGCACGCCGAGCAGTGGATCTCGTCGGCGCTGACGGGGATGCTGAATGGCACCGTGCCGCTCTTCGCCACGGCCGTGGCGGCGCTGCTGTCCCGGCGCTGGCCACCGGCGATGGTCGCCGTCGGCATCTCCGCCGGCCTGATTGGCGGCACGCTCATGGCGTGGCCCGGCCTGGGCGCCGGCGGCAGTAGCGCCCTGGGCATCGTCCTGGTCATCGCGGCGTGCGTCTCCTATGGCTTCGCGGTCAACCTCGCCCGACCGCTGCAGCAGCGCAACGGCGCGTTGCCGGTGGTCTGGCGTGCCTTGCTCGTGGCGCTGATCCTGACGGCGCCGCTCGGCCTGCCGCGGGCGCTGAACGGGCACTGGACGCCGCGCTCCGTGCTGTCGCTTCTCGCGCTGGGCGCGCTCGGCACCTGCGTCGCCAACGTGATGACGACGATTGCGGCCGGGCGCCTCGGCGCCACGTCGGCCTCCGTGTCGGCGTACTTCATCCCGGTCGTCGCACTGATCCTCGGCGTGTTCGTCCGGGACGAGCGCGTGGCCGCGATCTCGCTCATCGGCGGTGCAATCAGCCTCGCATCGGCGTGGGTCGTCCGCTGGGCGTCGCTGCGCGCGGCGGCCACCACTGTCGCGCCGGGTGTCGCCGTACCGGCGAAGTAGGATCGGCGGCAACGGCGATGCCGTCTTGACAAGGTAGCTTCCGGTAGCTACTATCGATCATGCGCGCGGTCGGGCTCAAAGTCCTCAAGAACAAGCTGAGTGAGTACGTGCGCCTGGCTGCCGGTGGCGAACGGGTCCTGGTGATGGACCGGGACCGCGTCGTGGCGGAGCTGGTGCCGCCGGAGTCTCATCGCGGTGCCTTCGTCCATGACGCGCTGCTGGCGGAGGCCGTGCGGTCGGGTCTGATCACGCCGCCCGCCTTGCGTTCACCTCAGCCGCCGCCGCGCTCGCCGGTCGCGAAGCTTGCGGACATCCTCGCTGAGCTCGACGTCGATCGCGCCGACCGATGATCTACGTCGACACTTCGGTGATCCTCGCCCACGTCCTGGCCGAGGACCGTTCGCCGGCCGACGATCTCTGGAGCGAGACGCTGATTTCCAGCCGCCTCACGCACTATGAGACCTGGGTGCGCCTGCACGCGCGTCGGCTGTCCGCGTCGCACGGCGATCTGGCGCGCGAGGCGCTCGGCCGCCTGGCCGTGGTCGAGCTGAGCCCGGTCGTCCTGGAACGCGCCCTGGAGCCCTTCCCGGTTCCCGTCCGCGCGCTCGACGCCCTGCACCTGGCAACGCTGTCCTTTCTCGCCGCGCAACGGCAGCGCCCCAGGCTGGCCACGTACGACACGCGGATGGCGGACGCCGCAGCCAGACTGGGCTTCGAGCTGCACACGATCTGAGGCCGGCGGTGACCCCGGACCCGCTGCCGATCGACGCGCACGTCGACACGATCGTGGCCGCCGTCCGTCGCGCCCGCGCCGCCGTGGTGGTAGCGCCGCCCGGCGCCGGCAAGACCACGCGGCTGCCGCCGGCGCTCGCTGCCGATGGCCCGGTGCTCGTGCTGCAGCCGCGACGCGTCGCCGCCCGGGCGATCGCACGGCGGATCGCCGAGGAGCGCGGCTGGACGCTCGGCCAGGAGGTCGGCTGGCACGTCCGCTTCGAGCGCCGCTTCGCGGCCTCGACGCGCGTGTTGCTCGCGACCGAAGGCATCCTCACCGCGCGCCTGATCGACGATCCGCTGATCTCCGGCGTGCGCACGCTCGTCCTCGACGAGTTCCACGAGCGGTCGATTCACGCCGATCTCGGGTTGGCGCTGGCGCGTCAGGCGTGGCTCGCGCGCGACGACCTGCGCGTGGTGGTGATGTCGGCGACGCTCGCCGCCGGACCCGTAGCCCGCTTTCTCGACGACTGTCCCGTCATCGAGGTGCCGGGCCGCCCCCATCCGCTGGACGTCACCTACGCTCCGGGCGAATCGGTCGCCGAGGCGGTCCGCGCCGTCTGGTCCGGCTCGCGCGGCAGCGTGCTGTGCTTCCTGCCCGGCGCACCCGAGATCCGCCGCGCCCATGTCGAGGTCGCGCGGGCGGTGACCGACGCCGACGTCGTGGACCTCCACGGTGGGCTGACCGCAGACGAGCAGGATCGTGCCGTCCGCGGTGATGGGCGTGGCGACCGCCCCGGTGCCGGACGCCGCGTGATCCTCGCCACCAACATCGCCGAGACGTCGCTCACGGTGCCGGGCGTCGACACGGTGATCGACACCGGGCTCCACAAGGTCGCCCGCTACGATGCGACGCGAGCGCTGGACACGCTCGATACCGAGCGCGTCTCGCAGGCCAGTGCCGATCAGCGGGCCGGCCGCGCCGCGCGGCTCGGCCCCGGCCGGGCTCACCGGCTGTGGGACGCCCGCGATCGGCTGCGCGCACACGGCGAGCCCGACATCGCGCGCATCGATCTGGCCGGGCCGCTCCTCGACCTGGCGGCCTGGGGCGCGGATCCGGAGACGTTTCCCTGGTTCGAGCCGCCGCCGGCCGACGCGGTTGCCGCCGCGCGCGCGTTGCTGCAGCGACTGGGCGCCCTCGACGGCGCCGCGCTGACGCCGCTCGGCCGCCGCATGCAGACACTGCCGCTGCCGCCGCGGCTGGCCCGCATCCTGATCGAGGCTGGTGGCGCCCGCGACGCCGCGCGGGCCTGCGCGATCCTCTCCGAGCGCCAGCTCGCGCCGGCCCGTCGCGAGGCGACGACCTGCGATCTGCTCGGCTCGCTCGATGCCTGGCCGTCGCTGCCGCCGCACGTGCACCAGGTGAGCCGCCAGATCGAGGCGCTCGCCGCCGCGCTCGTGACCGAGCGATCGGGCGGGACGTCCAGCCCCAGCTTCACCGAGGCCGACCTGCGCCGGGCGCTGTTCGTCGGCTACGCCGATCGCCTGGCGCGCCGGCGCGAGCCCCAAGGGACCACGCTGGTGCTGGCCTCGGGGACCGGAGCCGTGCTCGGCCGCGAGAGTGGCGTGCGCGACGGCGACTTCCTGGTCGCGCTCGACGTCCAGGCGCCCAACCGGGCGGCGGGCCATCCGCAGGAGGCGCAGCCGCTCGTCCGCGTCGCCAGCCGCGTCGAGCCGGAGTGGATCGTTCCCACCGCGATCACCGTCGACCACGCCTTCGACGCGCGCAGCGGTCGCGTCCGCGCCTGGCGGCGGGAGCGCTTCGACCGCCTCGTGCTCGCCGAGCACGCGCAGGCGCCGGATGCGGATGCCGCAGCGGAGGTCCTTGCCGAGGCCTGGCTGGCCGGCGAGCCGGACGAGGCCAGCGCGGCGTGGCTTCGCCGCGTCCGCTTCGCCGGTCTCGAGGTCGACCTGCCGGCGCTGGTCCGCCAGGCGGCGCACGGCGCCTCGTCGCTCGCCGACATCGACCTCGCCGCGCACGTACCGCACGTGCTCGCCCGCGATCTCGACCGCCGCGCGCCGACGCACCTCGATCTGCCGAGCGGACGCCGCACGCTGCTGGTCTACGAGGCCGAGGGCGGCGTCTCGGCGTCGGCGAAGCTCCAGGAGCTGTTCGGACTGGCTGAGACGCCCCGGATCGGCGCGGCGGGGACGCCGGTCGTGCTGTCGCTGCTCGCGCCGAACGGCCGGCCGGTGCAGACGACGCGCGATCTGCGCAGCTTCTGGGATCGCACCTATCCCGAAGTCCGCCGTGAGCTGCGCGGACGATATCCGCGGCATCCGTGGCCCGAGGATCCGTGGACCGCGACGCCGACCGCCCGGGTCAAGCCGCGGCCACGCTCGTAGCCGCCCGTTTGAACGGCCCGAGGCTGCTAGCAGCCCGTGGTGAAAGGGCCGCGGCATTCGACGGGCGATGCATCCCGGCGCTCGGCGTTGCTCGTCGGTTGAATATTCCCGATATTCGCCCTCCTCGCGCCTGGATCGCCGGGCGCCTCGCCCGTCTCGGTGCCTC
>JANOIR010000689.1:0-21748 GCA_031407765.1 Vicinamibacteraceae bacterium | reverse complement strand
CCACAACTCGCCGGGGGCGACCGGCACGGCGACGCGATGGGTGCTGGGCGGTGCCGAGATCGGAGGCAGCGATGGTGCCGAGACCTACGTGCTGATCGCCAACACCACGTCGACACCGGCCCAGGCTCGCGTAACCATCGTGGCCGATGACTATTTTGCGATGCCGAAGACGGTCGACCTGCCGGCGAAGAGCCGGACCACCGTGTCGCTGCGCACCGATCTCCTGGCGTCGTTCCCGATTCACGGTCGCGTTGGCGTCATCGTCGAGAGCCTCGGGGAGAACCCGGTGCCCCTCGTCGTCGAGCGCGCGACCTACGCCAGCCCCGGCGGCGTGCTGTGGGGCAGTGGCGGCAACGCGCTCGCGGCGCCATTGCCGTAAGCGGGTCGGCCGCCACACGTCTCGTTGCTCTTCGAGGCGCCGGGACGAGCCGCGATCAGGGCAGCGGCACGCCGTACTTCGCGGCGTAGGGCTCGAGGGCCGGCATGGTCGTCGGCGGCAGCGGCACGCCGGACCGCAGATGGTGGCGACGGCGTGACAGCGCCCCTTCGCCGGGCAGCCGCACCGGCGGCCGGCCCGGCGCGACCGGCGTCGTGCGGCACAGCTCGGCGAGGTATGCCGTCTCACGCACGAAGGCGTCGCGGCTGCCGAACGCGTCCGGATCGATCACCTGCAGGAACACCGCGGCCTGCCAGCCGGTCGGATGCTGCGAGCGGCCGTAGCCGGAGAGGCCCGACGTCAGCGCCTCGACCATCAGCGCCAGGCCGAAGCCCTTGTGCCCGAGATCGATCCCGCCGAGCGGCAGCAGCGCGCCGCCCGCGTCGCCGCCGATCGCCGACGGATCGTCGGTGGCGTTGCCGAGCCGATCCACCAGCCACGGTCCCGGCAGGCGTCCGCCTTCGGCCTTCACCCGCTTCACCATCGCGTTGGTCGACGTCGACATGCTGACGTCGATCAGCACCGGATCGGGATGTCCGGCGCCGGTCGAAAGCGGATCCGGTCCGGTGGGGAAGCCCATCCCCAGCGGGTTCGGGGTGATGCGCGAGGCGATGCCGCCGTGCGGCGCGACGCCCGCGCCGGCCGGATCCGAGGTGAGGAGCAGGCCGATCAACCCGGCGTCGGTGATCGACTTCAGATAGGCCTGCAGGCAGCCGATGTGGTGGCTGCGCCGGATCACCACGGTGACGACCGGATGCGCGAGGATCCGCGAGCGCGTCTCGGCGATCGCCCGCCGCACCAGCCAGGGGCCGGGCAGCTTGTGGCCGTCCCAGGTCAGGGCCGCGCCGACGTCGGTCACGACCTCGGGCTCGCCGGTCTTCGCCATGGATCCCTGCTCGAGCTCGCGCAGGTAGAGCGCGAGCATGTCGAGACCGTGCGTGGTGTGGCCGAGGAGATCGCCCTCGACCAGGATCTCGGCGACCGCGCGTGCGCGGTCAGCGGGCAGCCCGGCGGCCTCGAGCAGGGCAATGGCGAACAGCACGAGGGCGTCCGCGCGATAGCGGCGCTCGTCGACGGGGGGCATCGGTTCAGGCATCGGCGATCACGAAGCGCCGCGCCTTCATCTCGAAGCGCGGCAGGGCATTGGCGGTGACGGCGTGCACCGCGACGGTGAGGCCCAAGGCCTCCTTGAGCGCCAGCGACACGGCGCGCGCGACGCCCGGGCCGTCGGCGCCGGCGCGCACCTCGATCTCGACGGTGAGGTGCCGCATCGCGCTCTCGCGCGCGACGGTGGCGCGGAACTCGGTGACGTCGGGATGGGTGCGCACGACGGCCTCGACCGCGGTCGGGTAGACGTTGACGCCGCGGATTGTCACCATGTCGTCGGCGCGGGTGAGGATGCCGCCCTCGAGCCACCGGTAGGCCGGCCCCCCCGAGCCCGGACCCACTGCCCACGGCCCGGTCCGCGGCCGCACGACGTCGCCGGTACGATAGCGGATCACCGGGCTCGCGGTGCGTCCCAGGTTGGTGATCACCAGCTCGCCGAGCTCGCCGTCGGGCACCGGCGCGCCCTGCGCATCGACGACTTCGGCGATGAACTCGGCTTCGTTGACGTAGAGGCCGCCGGGGCGATCCCAGTCCTCGAAGGCGACCGGGCCGACCTCGGTCAGGCCGTAGTGGTCGATGACGCGAGCGCCCCAGGCGCGCTCGATGCGGGCGCGCACCACCGGCAGGCTGCCACCGGATTCGCCGGCGACGATGATCGTGCGCACGCCGCTGCTCGTGAGCGGCGCGCGGGTGCCGTCGCTCTCGGCGACTTCGGCGAGGCGCAGCGCGTAGGTCGGCGTGCAGCAAAGGACGCTTGGCCGCACGGCATCGACCAGGCCCAGGCGCTGGTGGCTGGTCATGCCGCCGCCCGGGACGCAGTGCGCGCCGATCTGGCAGCCGGCCTCGAACGCCGTCCAGAAGCCGAGGAACGGCCCGAACGAGAAGGCGAACAGCACGCGATCGCCCGGCAGCACGCGCGCCGCGCCGAACACCGACTTCCAGCAGTCGAGCGCCCATTGCCAGCTGGCGTTGGTGTCGAGCCAGCGCAGCGGACGCCCGGTCGTCGACGACGTCTGGTGATAGCGCGTGTAGGCGGCGATCGGCTCGGTGTGGGCGCTGCCCCACGGCGCGTGCGCGTCCTGGTCGGCGATGAGCTCCGCCTTGGTGGTGAAGGGCAGCGCCGCGATGCCGTCGCGGGCGACCACGGCGGCGTCGACGCCGGCCGCGGCCAGCTTGCGCGTGTAGAACGCGTTGGCACCGCTGATGCGCGCGACGAGCGCCACCAGGCGCTGGCGCTGCCGCGCCGCCAGCTCGGCGCGCGTCGCGGTCCAGGCGTTCATGCGGGTGGGCGGAACAGCGCCGCGATGGCTGCCGGGATCGGCACCGACTTCAGCGTGTGATCGGCCTGGCGCTCGACGCAGGCGATGGTCATGCGCCCATCGGCGACCAGCTCGCCGCGGCAGACGACGCGGCAGGCGTAGGTCATGCTGCGGACCGAGACCTGGGTGACCTCGATCCGGATCTCGAATTCGTCCTCGAAGCGCAGCGGCCGGCGGTAGTCGAACGAGGCGGCGACCCGCGGCCAGCCGTGCGTCGGCTCGGGCGGGAAGATGCTCAGCCCGGCCTCGCGCCACAGCGCGTGCTCGGCCTCCTCCATGTAGCGGAAGAAGGTGCTGAAGTGCACGATGCCGGCGGCATCCGTCTCGTAGAACTGGACGCGGCGGCGGAGGGCGAGCGCGTATGGCACGGGCGTCAGCCAGCGATCGAGGCGCAGATCACACGCCGGCCGCGTGCGGACGCCGCGACGCGCCCAGCGTCGCGCATAGCAGGCCGCACGCCCGATGGCCGGCCCGCGGCCGTGCGTGAGAGCACGGCCGCCAACCAAGTCAATGGACACCTTCGGGCTTGGTCAGCTCGTTGGCCTTGGCTGGCGCGGCGTTGGCGGCCGGGCCGGCGTGCCACGGCGCGATGTCCGTCTTGTCGGCCCCGGCGAGGGCGTCCATCGGTCCCCAGACGCGATCGGCGTCGTCGGTGAACAGATCGCCGATCAGCAGATCGGTGATGGCGCCGCGCAGCTCGGGGTGATGCCGGATGAAGGTGCCGAAGTTGAAGCCGGCGTAGTACTCGCAGACCAGGCGCCGCATGCGATCGATGCCCTTGTTGAGCGTGTCGGCCCAGCCGCCGAGCGCCGCCTTCGAGGTATCGCCGGTCTCGAGCGCGACGTGGATGGCGTCGGCGGCGAGCTCCCCCGACTTGAGCGCCAGCATCACGCCCGACGAATAGAGCGGATCGAGGAAGCCGAAGGCGTCACCGACCAGCACCCAGCCGTCGCCGGCCAGCTCCGTCGATCGATACGAGTAGTCGCGGGTGGCGAAGTAGCCGGTGACCCGCGTGGCGTTGGCGACGCGGTGCTTGATATACGGCGTGTTCTCGACCTCTTCGAGGTAAGTCTGCTCGAGACCGCCGCGGTTCTTGAAGATGTCGTCGAACGGCCGGACGATGCCGCAGCTCAGACGATCGCCGTGCAGGGGGATGTTCCACCACCAGCCGCGCTTGTCCGGCGTCTGCACGACGAGGGTCGCGCCCTCGTCGCGGTTGGCGTCCTTGGCCGCGCCCTCGTAGTAGGTCCAGATCGCGCCCTTGTTGAGGAGCGGATCCCAGATGCGTAGGCCCTGGCGGTTCATCAGCATCGCCGCCTGGCCGCTGGCGTCGACGACGACCTTGGCCCGCACCTCGCGCCGGGTGCCGTCCGGCTCCTGGATCTTCACCCCGACGGCGCGCTCGCCCTCGAAGATCACCTCGAGCACGTGCACGCCCTCGCGGGCGTCGACGCCTTGCGCGCGCGCGTTCTCGAGCAGCATCTGGTCGAACTCGCCGCGCTCGACCTGCCACGTCTGCGAGCACTCGTGCGGCTTGTTGTCGTAGAAGTAGAACGGCGCCGACAGCTTGCCGTTGGCGCTGACGAACTGCACGCTGCGCTTCTGGACGAAGTGGCTGCCCTTCATCTTGTCCAGCATGTTGAGCCGCTGGAGCACCCAGTAGGTCTCGGGGATCAGCGACTCGCCGATGTGGAAGCGCGGAAAGGTCTCGCGCTCGAACAGCTGGACGTGGCGTCCGTGCTGGGCGAGCAGCGTCGAGACGGTGGAGCCGGCCGGCCCGCCGCCGATGACGACGACGTCCGGGGACGCAGATGCAGAGGCAGTCATGATCGTGAAAAGAAGTTCAGACGAGCGGAAGCACTTCGACGATGTCGCCGATGGCGCGACCGTCGAGCAGCACTTCGGTGCGGCGGCCGTACAGCGTGCGCGGCTCGCGCATCCAGAAGACGCCCATCATCTCGGGGTTCGGCGCCACGGCGAAGAACTCGCGCGGCATGCTCGTGAAATCGACGCCACCGTCGCGCAGGATGCGCCCGAGCGGCACCTGGTTGCGGCGGATCTCGGCCTGGACCTTGCGCGGCAGCGCCGCCAGCTTCATCCGGATCGCGCCCATCTCGACCGGCCGGCCGGAATACTCCTGCGCCAGCAGCACGCGGCGGTAGTACCAGGCGCCGCTCGTGAACGTCGACAGCGGCCGCAGCACGACGCGCCCGCCGAAGTGCGCCTCCAGCGTCAGCGTCATGTCGCGCTGGTGCACGAGGAGCGACCGGTACGGCTGCGGGATGTCGTCCGGGGCGATCGCCGTCGCCACCGGCGGCTCCAGCCCGGCCCGCGTGTAGGCGAGGTCGAGCGGATGGAGCGGGCTCGGCACGGCGCGCCTGGCGGCGGGTGTGGCGGCCCGTGCGGAACGGGTCGCTCTCAGAGCAGTGGCCGCCATTAGTGTCCAGGGTCCGAGATTCGCTGACATCTTCCGGGCGGGGCATCCCGCCTCGCTGCGTTGCTCATCGCTCTCTTATGTCCAATAAGCTCGCTCTTCGCGCCTTGCGATCCGGGCGCCGCGCCCGGAATATCAGTCACCGAATCTCCGACCCGGGACACTAGGTGTAGCGGATCCCCGTGTGCTGGGGGAGGAAGAAGCGATGCAGCAGCACGTCGACGCGCAGCAGCGCCTGCCGCGTCAGGCCGATGCGGTCCGGACCGAGCGCGGCGAGGTAGCCGTCGCGCGAGAGCGACGCCAGCGGCGCCGCGAAGCGATCGAGCACGTCGACGCCGTACTTCTCCGCGAAGTACGACGGCGCCACGCCGCCTTTCTTCATCTGCAGAACGAACTCGCGGATCAAGCGCTCGTCGGTGGTCGGACGATAGGCGCGTGACAGCGGCGGGGCCCCGGCCTCGACGCCGGCGGCGTAGGTCTCCCAGGAGTCGAGGTTCTGCAGGTGGACACCATTGACGTGGCCGAACGAGGCGACGCCGAGGCCGGCGAGGTCGGCGCCCTGCCACAGCCGGTCGCGATAGACGAAGCGCGCCTTGGCCGGATCCTTGACCACCGTGTAGGCGCTGGCGACGTGATAGCCGGCCCGCTCGAGCCGCGAGAACGCCTCGTCGACCCAGCGCCGCTTGGTGTCCCAGCCGGCGACCGTCTCCTCGAACTGGCCGAGATGCTTGATCTTGTCGCGGCTGATCGTGGTGTTGAAGGGCAGCTCCATCTGGTAGATGGTGATGCTGTCCGGCTCGAGCTCGAGGACGCGGTCGACCGCGGCGGTCCACTTGGCGTCGGTCTCGCCGAGCATGCCGGCGATCAGGTCGATGTTGATCTGCGGGAAGGCGAGGCTGCGGGCGAAGGCGTAGGCCCGCGCGATCTCCGCCGAGCGATGGGCGCGGCCGTTCAGCTCGAGCACCTGATCGTCGAAGTGCTCGACGCCGAGGCTGAGGCGGGTCACGCCGATGTCGCGGATGATCGAGAGCTTGGCTTCGGTCAGCGTGCCCGGTTCGCACTCGAAGGTCACTTCCTCGACGCGATCCCAGGGCGTCGCCGCCTTCAGGCGCGAGACCAGGCCGCCCAGCTGCGTCGTCGAGAGGAAGGAGGGCGTGCCGCCGCCGAAGTAGACGAAGTCGAGCGGCCGCCCGGCGATCGCCGGCAGGCTCGCGTAGATCTCCCACTCGCGGGCGAGCAGGTCCAGGTAGAAGTTGACCTCCTCCGCGTTCCTGCCGGTGTAGACCCGGAAGTAGCAGAAGTGGCAGCGCTTCCGGCAGAACGGGATGTGGAGGTACAGCCCGAGCGGCGTCCCCGCCACCGGCGCGCGGTGCAGCGCGGGCAGGCCCTCGGCTGCCACCGCCTCCGGTGTCCAGACCGAGAACGGGGGGTAGTTCGCGACGAAATAGCTGCCGACGTCCGTCTGTTCCGGAGCGGGGGTGTTTTCGGTTGCGGTGGTGTCGCTCATGCCAGGGGGCAGCCCCCTCCCAGACTACGCTACCGCACCCCGAAATGCTTCATGATCGCCTCCCGCATCAGGTCCGGCGGCAGCAGGCCCTGGGCCAGGATCGCGTCGTGGAACGCCTTCTGGTCGAACCTCGGGCCGAGCGCCTTCTCGAGGGCCGCGCGCAGCTCCAGGAGCCGGGTGTAGCCGTAGAAGTACGACGTCGCCTGGCCGGGGCCGCGGAAGGTGTAGCGGTCGACCTCCTGGCGGGCCATACCGGGCGACAGCACGATCTGTTCGGTCAGGACCTTCGAGGCCTGCTCCGGGGTGAGGGTTCCCTTCTGCAGCTCCGGGTCGAGGAAGGCGCGGGCGGCCCGCATCAGCCGATGCTGGAGCGAGATCAGCCGGCCTTCCGGCGACATGTACGGCTGCACGATCTTCTCCGCGTACAGGCCCCAGCCCTCCACGTTGGTGCTGTTGAACGAGAAGAGCGCCCGCGCCGTCGAGACGCCGGCTTCGACCATCCCGGCGAACTGCATCTCGTGGCCCGGCCGCGCCTCGTGCGCGGTCAGCGTCCACGACGCCGCCTCGAAGGTGAAGTCGTCGGTCTTGAGCGTGGTGCCGTCGGTCGAGGGGACGTTGAGGGGCAGCACGAACTCGCCCTGCTCGCCGGTGTTGCCGACGAGGCGCGGGGGGCGCATGTTCGGCGCCGGCGAGGCCGCGGTCTCCGCGGGCGAGGCCAGCCGGATCCGTGCCGGCCGCGACGGCAGCGTGACGAGCTTCTCGCGGGTGATAATCGCCTCGAGGTCCTTCAGGCGCGACTGGTAGTGCGGCAGGATGGCGTCGCCGACCAGTTGCTGTCTCTTCAGCTCGCGGATCACGTCGCGGTAGTCGGTGACGCTCCAGCCCTTCGCCTTGGCGACCTCCGGCGCCAGCGCCGTCATCTCCTTCTGAATCGCGTCGAAGGCTTCGTGCGCCATTGCCGCCAGCCGATCGGCCGGGATGTCGACGCCGTACTGGCGCAGGTTGCGGGCGTAGACCTCGGGCGGCAGCCGGAAGTCGGTCCGCGCCTTGGGCAGGATCGCCTCCTTGACGAACCCATCGTAGGCGGCAAGCTGGGTCTTGAGCAGCGCGAGATCCTGCTCGTAGCCCTTGACCCCGTACTTGTCGAACAGCGCCGGGATGCCCTCGATGTAGGCGGCGCTGTCGGCAAGGCCGCGCTCGACCGCCGCCTTGGCCGGGAACAGCAGGCCGGGCTCGTTCATGCGTGACCGCGTCTCGGCCTCGGCGAGCTTGGTGAACGGGCCGGCGGGGTAGCCGATGCCGGCGTACTTCTTCAGGCGCACCAGTGCCGCCTGGCGGCGCGCCGGCGCCACCTGGTCGTCGAGCAGGCTGCGCAGTCCGCCGAACACATTGGCTGCGACGTTGAAGAACGGCACGAAGTACTTGCGCTGGACGTCGTAGCCGTCGAGCGTGTCGTCGGTGTCGTGCAGCATGATCGCGAGGTCTTGCTTGACCTGCGGATCGGTCTCGGCGGCGAGCCTGGCCTGCAGGGTCTTGCGCGCGGCCTCGACCTCGGTCCGGGCGCGCTGCTGATAGCCGGGCGCGATGTCGGTGATCGCCTCGTCGTAGCCGTCCATGCCGATCTGCCCGGCGCCTTCCGGCGACAGGCGGGCGACCGTGTCGAGCCACACCTTGGCGTGCTCGTTGCTCTTGACGACCCACGGGCGGAGCGCGGGTCGGGCCGGCGCCGCGGGCGTCGGGGCGGCAGGCGTCTGCGCGATCGCTGAAGCCGGCGCGAGAGCGAGCGTACTGGCAAGTGCGAGCACGAGGGCACGGCACGGGGAGCTCTGTCGGCGCGTCATCGTGACAGCATATAGCGGCCGACCGGTGCCATCCGGCGCCGCGGGACGGACAAGGGATCGACGACTACCGGAAGGTAATCGTGTCGAACACGCGCTTCTCCATCTCGTCGGTCTTCTTCTCGTCGAAGGCGTGCTTCTTCAGGAAGTCGTCGCTGATGGTGATGCCGAGGCCGGGGCCTTCGATCGGCGGAATCGAGCCGCGATCGCCGCGCAGGCCGCCCGGGATGATCTCGTTGAAGACGGCTTCGTCCGGCTCGAAGAACTCGAGGATCAGGAAGTTGGGGATCGAGACGCAGGCGTGGATCGAGGCGACCGTGCAGATCGGGCCGTTCGGGTTGTGCGGCGCGACCGGGATGTAGTACGTGTCGGCCATCGCCGCGATCTTCTTGAACTCGGTGATGCCGCCGGTGCGTGCGATGTCGGGCTGGATGATCCGCACCGCCTGCCGTTCGAGCAGCTCACGGAAGCCGTGCCGGCCGAAGATGCGCTCCCCAGTCGCGAGCGGTGCGTCGACGACGCGCTGCACTTCGACCATCGCGTCGATGTTCTCGGGCGGCACCGCCTCCTCGTAGAAGAACAGGCGGAAGCCCTGGATGGCGCGGATGATCTCGATCGTCGACTTGGTGTTCCACCGCGCGTGCACGTCGATGGCGATGTCGTAGTCGGGCCCGCCCGCCTCGCGGATCGCCTTGACCAGCGCCACGGCCTCTCGGAGTTGCGGCTGCGTCACCTCGCGGTTCATCGGCGAGCCGGAGAACGGATCGAACTTGCAGCCGGTGTAGCCCTTGGCGACCAGCTCCTTGGTCCGCTTGGCGTAGGAGGCCGGGCTCTTCTCGACGCCCTCCGTCCAGCCGTTGGCGTAGACGCGCAGGCGCTCCTGCACCTTGCCGCCGAGGAGCTGATAGACCGGCACCCCGAGCTTCTGGCCGACGATGTCGTAGAGCGCGATGTCGATGGCGCTGATCGCGGCCAGCACCACGCCGCCCATGCCGTTGTAGTAGAGGAACCGGTACATGCGGTTCCACAGCTGCTCGATGTTCCAGGCGCTCTCGCCGACGACGATCGTGCTCAGGTTGCGGACCGCCGCGGCGATCGGCTGGACGCCCGGGAAGTTGGTGCCTTCACCCCAGCCGACCAGGCCGTCCTCGGTCTCGACCCGACAGAACAGCCAGGGGCCGTAGCCGCGCACGCCGGTGAGGAGCACGGCCTCGCACTTCTTGATCTTCAGGCCCTTGGGCCCCTCCTTGCTTGCGCCGGCATTCGCCGGGGCGCCCTGGGCCCAGAGCGGCCGGGCGCCGGCGGCCAGCAGGCCGCCGGTGAGCCCGAGCGTGGTGTGTTGCAGGAACGAGCGGCGGCCGGAGCCGCCGGGAACGGTATGCATCATGGTCGACTCCTGGGGTGGCGGCATCTTACCCGGAGAGGGCGAAGGACGACTCCGGAGTTGAAATCCACTCCGGAGTCGTTCTGCCCGGCTGCGGGTCGTGCCCAGCACGGGCTGCTAGGGCAGCGGTGTGCCGAGCGCCGCGGTGCCCGCGGCCCAGACGATGCCGTTGAAGTCGGTGTACATCGCCCGCTCCACGACGATGTCGGGGCCGTCGCTCTCGACGATCGTGCCGAACGACGTGCCACCGAGCTGGGTGAGGACCGGGAACTGGCTCATGGGCACGCTGACGCGGCTGTTGGCGGGAATCGGCACGGTGGTCGTCAGGAATGCCATGCCCGCCAGCGTGGTCAGGGTCGCTGTGCCTGCGGTGGTCGACGTGTTGGCAATGAGGATGTAGGTTTCGGTGCCGGTGCCAACCGCGCCCGCGGCCAGTGCCCACCGGCGCGCCGCCACGGTGGACCCCGCCGCGAGGTGGCCTTCCTGCCACTGGCCCTGGCCGGGCCACCACATCGAACGCTCGACGACGAGGCCGACGCTGCTGGTCGACTCGATGATGGCCGACACCGGCGTGTCGGCGAGGAGTGGATCCTCGCCGTCGACCGAGATGGTCAGCCGGCTCTGGGCGGCGACCGCGTACTCCCTGACGATCGGCGCGCCGGCCGGCCGCAGATAGGTGACCCGGGCGGTCGCCGCCTGCGTCGAGGGGTTGGCGATCAGGTAGTAGAGATCGAAGAACGATCCCGTCGCGCCCTCGGCCAGGAACCACCGCGTGTTGGTCGCCGTGACCCCGGCGCCGGCGTGGCCTGCCCCGAACACCTGGGCCGGCGTCGCCGTGTCCATGTACATCGCGCGCTCGACGAGGATCGGCACGTCCGAGGCGATGCTCGCCGACACGTCAGTGGCCGTGAGCTCGGCGATGCCGTCGACGGCGATCGTGAGCCGCGACGCGGCCGCGATCGTGTACTGGCGCGTGACCGGCGCCGCGGGCGCCGGGCGCAGGTAGGTTACATCCACGGTCGCCGGCGCTGCGCCCGGGTTCTGGAGCAGGTAGAAGAGGCTGAAGGCGCCGTGCGTCGCGCCCTCGGCCAGGAACCAGGCCGTCGCCGGCGCGGCCATTGAGGTCTCGGCATGGCTGCCGTAGCCACCGCCCCACGTCATGGTCCGGTCCACCACGACCGGCTGGCTCGCTTCGACGACGGTCGAGAACGACGCCACACCGGCGAGCCCGGCCTGGAGCGAGCGCTGCCCGCGTGCATGGACCTGCAGCGCCACTGACGACGTGACGCCGTTGTCGCCCTGGTAGCGCACGACGATCGGCACGGCCGTTGCCGCGGGGTTCGCGATCGCGATGGTCGTGTTGAAGAAGCTGTTCGCCGCCCCTTCCGCGAGGTAGCGGACGCTGGTGCCGAGCGGATGGCTGCCGCGCGCGAACTCGGCGAGGCTGGTGGTGCCGTCGGCGTCGGGATCGGCAGCCGCGTCGGTCGGAACCGCGGGATCGAGGCCGAAGTACGTTTCCCAGTAGCTGGGCATGCCGTCGGCGTCGGGATCGAGATCGCGCACGAAGATATCGCTGCGGCCGGCCGTCGTGTCTTCGATGGCATAGACGAAGTACCGGCCGTCCGCGCTGAGGTTGCCGGCGCGCGGCAGCGCGCTCTGGTTGCCGGTCGCAACGATCTCATCGAGGCTCGTGACCGTGTCCGCGACGCCGATCTGGCCGAAGATCACCGAGCTCTGCGGATACTCGCCGTGCGTGTAGCGCCGTCCGTCCCACGACGCGATGCCGGCGCCGTTGAGGTCCTGGATGATGCGGCCGAGCGTGCGGTCGTAGATCCAATTCCTCGAGCTGAAGCCGGTCGAGATCGTGAGCAGGCTGGCGGCGGTGTTCACGTTCACGAACACGCTCGACCCGTCGGGCGAGACGCCGACCGACGAGGCCGTCGCCCGGTACGTGACGGTCAGCGGCGGATTCGACGGGGACTCGAATGTGCGGCTCGTCACGATCGCCGGCATCGGCACGCGCCGCGTGGTGCCGGCGAGGCGATCGACCATGAACGGGCGTTCGCAGGCTGGCGGCGCGCGCTCGCAGGTCACCGTGTCGGGCTCGCTGCTCAGCAGAGCCGACGCCGAGATGAAGGCAATCACACCACCGTCGTCGCTGATGGCTGGACGGCTGCTCGGCAGATCCGCCTGCGCGCCTGAGGTCGACTGGCTCACGCGGGTCAGGATGCTCGTCTGGCGATCGAGCAGGAAGACGTCCCCGACGCCGTTGGTATCGCTGGCGACCAGGTTGGACGCGTCCGAGACGAAGACCACCCATCGGCCGTCACCGCTGAGCCTCGGCTGATGGCTCAGGCCGTTCGGCTGGGCACCACCGACGCCGACGCTGATCCGGACCGTCTGGTTCAGCTGCCGGTCGCGCAGATAGATGTCCGGGCAATTGGCGGGTGTCGTTTCCGGCGCGACGACGCAGGTGGCAGTGTCGCCGGTGACCAGCGCCGCCCGTGACGCGAACACGACGTAACGCCCGTCGTCGCTGATGTCGAAGCCGACGAGGCCACTGGCGCCGCTGCGCTCGAGGCCGTCCTCGGCCAGGCTCACCCGCGCAGTCGAGGCGCCCGCCAGGTCCCGCACGAAGACGTCGGCCGACGTATTCGTGTCGCCGGCGACGAGGTTCGTGGCCTGCGACGCGAACACCACGAAGCGCCCGTCGCCCGAGATCGTGCCCCCGGTGTTGACGCCGTCGGGTTCGGCGCCGCCGAGCCCGGTGTTCACGCGCACGGTCTGCGCGGCCACAGGCCCCGCGAGTGCCAGGCACGCAGCCGCTGCCGCGAGATGACGCACCTTCGATTTTACGAGCATCAACGACTCCAGGCTGTCAGGGGGACGGCCAGTATAGAGCGAGGCGAAGGATTCGATCGCGAACCACCGGCCACGCCGTCGATCGAGGTGAGATGGGCTCGAAGTGTCCGGTGCTCGGAAGGACGAGTACCTCGACCTCTCCACCCGCGCGCTTCGCGTACGCCGCGCGATCGCCCTCTGGCACCACCGGGTCCGCGTCTCCGACCACGAGGATGTGAGGGACGTTCAGCGGAAGGAGCTCCGCCGGCGAGCCGTGCGCGTAATGCTCCGGAACCGTCTCCGGCGTACCCCCGAACAGCGGGTCGAGGACTGGCGACCCACAGATGGTCTCGTCGCGGCGTGCGAAGTCCTTCATGTCCGGCGGACCCGCGAGGTCGATCGCCGCCACCAGGCGCAGCGGATCAACCCGGTGAAGCGCGCTGCCTGCCGGAATGCGTGGTCGCCCGGCGAGCCACAGCGCAAGGGAGCCTCCGGCGGAATGACCGACCGAGACGACGCGGGACAGGTCGAGCGGATGTCGCGTGGCGAGCGCGCGCAGGTGATCGGTCGCGGTCGCCACGTCGGTGAAGGTTCCCGGCCAACCGCCCCCGGGGTTGTCCGTCCGGCGGTACTCGATGTTCCAGGTCGCGATGCCGGCGTCCCGCAGCGCATCCGAGAGGGCCGCGGTGTTCTGGAGATTCGCAAAGGCGGAGAGCCAGCAACCGCCGTGGATCACCACCGCCACCGGGAACGGACCCTTTCCCGGTGGCAGGCGAAGCTCACCGAACTGGAGCGGGTCGCTGCCGTACGCCTCGCGAACGTCCGCCGGTCGCGAGGGCAGGGCGTCGATGTCCCGCGGGCCCAGGAACGCGGGTGGGGCTGCCTCCGCCGTTTCCTTGCGCGCGCCGCGGTCGAGCGCGCAACCCATCCCGCCCAACAGCGCGGCGACGACCAGAAGTGGTTTAGAGCGCATCGATCACTCCTGTGGGTGTCACGAGCATCAATGCTCCAGGGGGGTCAGGGGACGGGCAGCATACGATCCTCTGCCGAGCGTGGGCGGACGCCGCGGCGCGCCCAGCGCCGCGCATAGCAGGCCGCCCACCATGAGGTCGGCCCGCGGCCGCGCGTGAGCGCGCGGCCGCAAGACCAGCAACGTCAGAAGACGATTCGCTCCTGCACGACCATCCGCCCATCCTGCACGCCGAGCTCGGTGTAGCGGCCACGGCCACGTCCACGTCCACGTCCGCGGCCGCGGCCGCCGCCGCCATCGTGGCTGGCGATCACGAGCATGCCGATGCCGACGCCAGCCATGACACCGCCGGCGAGGAACGCAGCGCGTCGGGCGTTTCGGCAGTCGCCGCCCGAGATGTCGGTCTCGAAACAGTTGCTGTCGTCGAGGACCGCGCCGAGGGCGATCAGGCCGGCGCCGCCGGCGAGCAGGCCGAAGCCGGTCCACTTGACCGCGTCGCTGCCGCCGCGGCCGCGGCCGTAACGCTGGACGAGAGCGGCCCGGGCGGCGCTATCCGCAATCGGCGTGGCCGTACGGGCAAGAGGAACCGGCGGCTCCGCGGCGGCGAGCGCCGGCAACCCCGACAGCAGCAGCGCGACAGCGAGCGCGAGCGGACGACGGAGCGGAGAGCAGCGCGGGTACATGTGAACCTTCCTTTGTGTCCTGGAGGACACGGGCAGCGCGCGTCCTCGATTCTACCGCCTGTCCTGTTGCGGCTGGTTCACGGGCGCTAAGCGCGGCCATTCGCCAGCAGGTGAATGACTTCGTCGTCCTCGGTCTGGGCGAAGTCGTCGTACCACGCGCCGACCGCGTAGAACGGCGACGGCGTGACGACGGCGATTACCTCGTCCGTAACGGCGCGCAGCCGGTCGCACGCCTCGCGCGCGGCGACCGGGACGGCGACGACGACGCGCGCCGCGCCTCGTGCGGCGAGCACACGGCACGCCGCCTCCATCGAGGCGCCGGTTGCCAGGCCGTCGTCGACGACGATAGCGGTCCGGTCCGCGACCGCGACGGCCGGGCGTCCGCTCCGATAGGCGCCGAGGCGCCGCTCCAGCTCGACGCGCTCGGCGGGGATCGCGTGATCGACCACCTCCTGGCCGAGGCCGAGGGCGTGCAGGACATCCTCGTTGACGAGCACGACGCCGTCCTCGGCGATGGCGCCGATGGCGAGCTCGGGCTGGCCCGGCGCGCCCAGCTTGCGCACCAGGAGCGCATCGAGCGGCGCCGCGATGGCGCGCGCCACCTCGGCCGCGACCGGCACGCCGCCGCGCGGCAGGCCGAGCACGACCACGTCAGACCGGCCGGCATACGCCGCGAGCCGCGCCGCGAGCGCGCGTCCGGCTTCGCGGCGATCGGCAAAGCGCTTGAAAAGCTGGTGCCCCGTCAGCATGGGTCAGGAGGGCAGCGCGGATGTCGGCGTCGCCGGCGGTTTCGCGGGCTCAGGATTGCGCAACGTGTGGTGCGGTACGACCAACGCCGCCAGCTGCTCGAGCGCGCCGCGCTTCCAGGTCTGCTCGACCGCATGCAGGTCGAGTTGCGGCAGCTCGTCGAGGGCGGAGTCGCTGAAGTCGAGCGCGGCGACGATCGTGTGGAAGCGGGACATGCTGCGAACCTCCGCCGCGCGGATTGCACGACGCGTGCCCGGACCCCGGGCGGTGCGTCAGAGGCGTCCGCCGATGCGAGCCAGCGCGGCCTCGAACCCTGTCAGGTCTCTGAAGACCAGCGCCTGCGGCGCGGCCCGGTGCAGCTCAGCGGCCAGCGCGCCGCCCAGCCACAACTCGATGCCCGGCCCGAGGCGCCGGCCGATCCGCTCGACGTCCTCGGCGGCGCGGGCGCGGGCCTCGCTGTAGGTCAGGCCCAGCACCACCGCCGACGCGCCGCCGCGGCGGGCCGCGTCGATGATCTCGTCCACGGGCAAGTCGACGCCGAGATAGGTGACGCGCACCCCAGCCAGCGCCGCCAGCATGGCCGCGCCGAGGATCCCGAATTCGTGCCGGTCGCGCGGCAGCGTCGTCAGCAGCAGATTCGGGCGCCGCGGCGCGTGCGGCATGGCGCGGATGATGCCACCGAACAGGCTGCGCAGCGACGCCGACAGGAGGTGTTCCTGCGCCGTCGAGAGCCGGCCCTTGTGCCACTCGCTGCCGGCATGGCGCATGAGCGGCAGGATCCAGGCGTGAATCAGGTCGCGCGGCGGCAGCGTCGCCGCGACGCGGCCGATTTCCCGCTCCACCTCGCTGCCGTCGAAGCGGCGCAGCGCCGCCAGGACGCGACCGAGCGGGACGGTGAGCGTGGGCCCGTCGTCCGCCGGCGTGCCGGCGCGCCGCGCCCGCCGCGGCGCCGCCGACGGATCGGCGGGCAGGGCCGCGCCCGGCACCGGATTCGGCGTCGTGAGCAGGGCGGTGAGGGCCGCCTCGTCGAGCCGGGCCAGCCGCCCCACGGCGTGGCCGCGCGACACCGCCGCCGCGACCAGCTGGAGCCGCCGCACGTCGGCCTCGTCGTAGACGCGGCCGCGCTCGTCGCGCGATGGCGTCACCACGCGGTGGCGCCGCTCCCACGCGCGCAGCGTGTCCACGGTCAGTCCGGTGAGCACGGCGACGGCGCCGATCGGGTAGCGCGAATCGGGCATCGGCGCACAGTAGCGAATCGGCGATGTTCTGT
Organism: Vicinamibacteraceae bacterium; assembly: GCA_031407765.1. Classification (GTDB taxonomy): domain Bacteria; phylum Acidobacteriota; class Vicinamibacteria; order Vicinamibacterales; family Vicinamibacteraceae; genus JBDSLU01. The sequence goes on along the minus strand of JANOIR010000689.1, from coordinate 5,212 downwards.
CCATGTCCATGATTTGTCCAGGACATATCATTGACGCAGCCTGGACGCCTCCCTGACGATGCCAGGGTGCGAGTCGCGATCGTCGGCGGCGGCGTTTCCGGTCTGGTCACGGCCGCCCTGCTCGGCCGCCGCCACGAGGTGACGGTGTTCGAGGGCGAGGCCTACGCCGGCGGGCACACCCACACGGTGGTGGTCGACGCGCCCGGCGGCGCCGTCGCCGTCGACACCGGCTTCATCGTGTTCAACGACCGCACCTATCCGCTCTTCACGCGGCTGCTCGATCGCCTGGGCGTCGCCACCCGGGACACCGAGATGAGCTTCAGCGTGCGCTGCGACCGCACCGGCCTCGAATACAACGGCACGACCCTGAACGGCCTCTTCGCCGACCGGCGGCACCTGGTCAGCCCACCGTTCCTCGGCATGCTGCGCGACATCATCCGCTTCAACCGCGCCGGCGCCGATCAGGCCGCCCGTGCCGGCCTGGCCACTGTCGGCGACTTCCTGACGGCGCACCGCTACGGCCACCGCTTCCGCGACCACTACCTGCTGCCGATGGGCGCGTCGATCTGGTCGTGCCCCACGGGAGCATTCCTCGATTTCCCGATCGCCTTCGTGATGACCTTCTTCGCCAACCACGGTCTGCTGCAGGTGCGCGATCGGCCGACGTGGAAGGTCGTCCAGGGCGGCAGCGCCCGCTACGTCGAGCGCCTGCTGGCCCACTCGGCGGCCACGCTGCGGCTGTCGACGCCGGTGCAGGGCATCCGGCGTCAGGCCGATCACGTCGTGGTGCGCAGCGCCGGCCGCGTCGAGACCTTCGACGAAGTCGTGCTGGCGTGTCACGCCGATCAGGCGCTCGGGCTGCTGGACGATCCGTCGACGACGGAGCGCCAGCTGCTGGGTGCGTTCCCGTACGAGCCGAACGTCGCCGTCCTCCACACCGACGCCGGCTGGCTGCCGCGACGGCGCCGGGCCTGGGCCTCGTGGAACTACCGGGTGGCGGACGCGCCGCTGGCCCCCCCGACCGTGACCTACCACATGAACCGCCTCCAGCACCTCGAGACGCCGCAGCAGTACTGCGTGTCGCTCAATCCCTCCGCGGCCATCGGCGCGGGCGCCGAGATCGCGCGCTACACCTACACGCATCCCGTCTTCACCGCGGCGCGCGTCGAGGCGCAGCGTCAGCACGCCACGGTGATCCGCCGTCGCCGCACGTCCTATTGCGGCGCCTACTGGGGCTACGGCTTCCACGAGGACGGCGTCCGCAGCGCCCTGGCCGTCACGGCGGCGTTCGGCGAGGAGCTCGACTGATGGAGAGCTGTCTCTACGAAGGCTGGGTCGCGCACCACCGGGGCGGCGATGTTCCGCACGCGTTCCGCTTCCCGCTGGCGATGCTGTACCTCGATCTCGACGAGCTCGGCGTCGTCTTCCGCGGCCGCTGGGCGTGGTCGGCCACAGGTCCCGCGCTGGCCTGGGTGCGCCGGGGCGATCACCTCGGCGACCCCGACGTGCCCCTGGCGGACGCGGTGCGTGCGCTGGTCGAGGCGCACACCGGCGTCCGTCCGGCTGGCCCGATCCGCCTGCTGACGCATCCGCGCTATGCCGGCTACGGGTTCAACCCGCTCAGCCTGTTCTACTGCTTCGACGCCGGCGGCGCGCGCGTCCAGGCGGTCGTCGCCGACGTCACCAACACGCCGTGGGGCGAGCGGCACCAGTACGTGCTCGCGGCAGAGCCCGGGACGCCGGGCCTGTACGCGCGCCACGGCAAGGCCTTCCACGTCTCGCCGTTCCTGCCGATGGCGCTCGACTACGACTGGCGGATCGGCCGTCCCGGGCGATCGCTCGGCGTCCGTATCGCCGCGCATGCGCACGACCTCGCGGCGCCGGCGGCGCCGGTCTTCACCGCGACGCTGGCCCTGCGCCGCCGCCCGATCGACGGCCGATCGCTCGCCGGCGTCCTCGTGCGCTTCCCGCTGCTGACGGCCCAGGTCGTCGCCGCGATCTACTGGCAGGCGTTCCGGCTGTGGCGCCGTGGCGCGCCGTTCCACCCCCATCCGCCCTCACCGGCGGCCGCGCCGGGAGGTGGACGATGACCGGTGCCATCGCCGACCGAAGCGCCGGCTGGTGGGCCTCGATGGCCCGGCGCGCGCTCGCCGGCCTGCGTCATGGCCGCCTCACGATCGTCGACGGCAGCCGCCGGGACACCTTCGGCGGCGCCGGCCGCGCCGACCTCACGGCGACCGTGACCGTGACCTCGGCGTCCACCTATCGTCGCCTGGCACTGGGTGGATCGCTCGGCGGCGCCGAAGCCTACCTGCGCGGCGAGTGGATGGCCGACGACCTGCCGGCCGTGCTGCGCATCCTCGCCGCCAACCTCGACGCCGCCGATGGCTTCGAGTCGCTGGTCGCCCGCGTCTTCAACCTGCCATCGACCGTCGCGCACCGGCTGCGTCGCAACAGCCGGCGCGGCAGCCGCCGCAACATCCGCGATCACTACGATCTGGGCAACGACCTGTTCGCGCTGTTCCTCGACGAGACGCTGACCTACTCCTGCGGGGTCTTCGAGCGCGAAGACGCGTCGTTGCGCGACGCCAGCGTCGCCAAGCTCGATCTCGTCTGCCGCAAGCTCGCCCTCGCCGCCGAGCATCGGGTGCTCGAGGTCGGCGGCGGTTGGGGCAGCTTCGCGCTGCACGCGGCCCGCCACTACGGTTGTCACGTCACCACGACCACGGTGTCGCAGGCGCAGTTCGAGGTGGCGACGGCGCGCGTCGCCGCCGCAGGGCTGACCGATCGCATCCAGGTGCTGCTCCAGGACTACCGCGACGTGCAGGGGACGTTCGACCGACTGGTGTCCATCGAGATGATCGAGGCGGTCGGCGCGCGCTACCTGCCGCGCTACTTCGCGGCCTGCGCCGCGCGCCTGGCGCCTGGCGGCCAGATGCTGCTGCAGGGCATCGTGCTGCCCGAGTACCGCTACCGGGGCTACCTGCGGACCGCCGACTTCGTCCAGCGCCACGTGTTCCCCGGCGGCGCGTTGACATCGCTCGGCGCCATCGCCCAGGCCATCGGGGCCGGCACCGATCTCAGCGTGCTGCACGTCGAGGACCTGTCGCCGCACTACGCACGGACGTTGCGGCTGTGGCGCGAGGCCTTCCTCGAGCGACGCGAGGACGCGCGGCGGCTCGGCTACGACGAGCGCTTCGTCCGCCTGTGGGAGTTCTACCTGGCCTACTGCGAGGCCGGCTTCGCGGAGCATTGCACCGGCGTCGTCCAGATGTTGTTGACGCGGCCGCTGCGCCACGCGGCGTCGGCTTGGCAGGACGTCGCGGCGCACGTCGTCCGGCGGCCGGCGTCGGTATGACCATGGACACCGCCGTGAGCCTGCCGCTCGTCGTGCTCGCTGGCTGGCTCGGCGCCGCGGCGCTGATGACCGGCCTCTGGCTGGTGCAGCGGCGCACGCGCAACGCCGGGATCGTCGACGTGGCGTGGTCGTTCGCGACCGGCGCGCTCGGCGCCGCGTTCGCAGTCGCCGCCGACGGCGACTGGCTGCGGCGGATGGTGGTGGCGTCCCTGGCAGCCGCCTGGGGCGTACGGCTCGGCGTCCACCTGTGGGCCCGCGTGGGGCGGGAAGCGGAGGACGGCCGCTATCGACAGATGCGCGCCGACTGGGGGCCCGCCGCCGACTGGAACCTGCTCGTGTTCTTCCAGGTCCAGGCGCTGTGGGCGGTGCTGTTCGCGCTGCCGATGCTGGCCGCCGGGCGCAACGCGGCGCCGTGGAGCGCGTGGGACGCGATCGGCGTCGGCCTGTGGCTGACCGGGCTCGCGGGCGAGACCATCGCCGACCGCCAGCTCGCGGCGTTTCGTGGCGACGGCGGCAACCGCGGCCGTGTCTGCCAGGTCGGCTTGTGGCGCTACTCGCGCCATCCGAACTACTTCTTCGAGTGGCTGCACTGGTGGGGCTACGTCGCGCTCGCTGTGCACTCGCCGCTGTGGTGGCTGCCGCCGATCGCCGTGCTGATGATGGGGTACTTCATCACGCGAGTCACCGGCATCCCGCCGACCGAGGCCCAGGCCGTCCGCAGCCGCGGCGACGCCTATCGTAGCTACCAGAGGACGACGAGCGCGTTCGTGCCGTGGCCGCCACGCGCCGGCGCGTCCGCGGAGGCGCCCCGATGAGCGCGCTCAGCGCGGCGATCGGCCTCGCCGAAGGCGGCTGGCTGCCGGATGCGGTGCTGCGCTGGGGGATTCGGCAGGCCTGCGCCAGGCGTCTGCGCGAGGAACGCCGGCGCCGGGGCGGCCGCAGCGACGCGGAGGCGACCGCCGACATCCTCCGCGAGCTGGCGCGCGCCGACGTCACGCTGGTCCCGGCGCTCGCCAACGCGCAGCACTACGAGGTGCCGGCCGCGTTCTTCCTGCGCGTGCTCGGGCCGCGCCTGAAATACAGCTGCGCGTGGTGGGGCGACGGCGTGCAGACGCTGACCGCCGCCGAGGCCGCCGCCCTCGACCTCACCATCGATCACGCCGGTGTCGCTGACGGCATGCGTGTCCTCGAGCTCGGCTGCGGCTGGGGGTCGCTCGCCCTGCAGATGGCCGCGCGCTTCCCCAATTGCATCATCGTCGGCGTGTCCAATTCGGCGAGTCAACGCGCCTTCATCGAGTCGCAGGCGCGACGACGCGGCCTGGACAACCTCACGATCGAGACCGCCGATGTGGCGCACTATGTCCCGGCCGGCCGCTTCGATGCCGTCGTGTCGGTCGAGATGTTCGAGCACGTGCGCAACTACCCGGCTCTCCTCGGCCGCATCGCGACGTGGCTCGAGCCGCACGGCGCGCTGTTCGTCCACGTCTTCTGCCACGAGCGCTTCGCCTACCCGTTCGAGACGGAGGGCGACGACAACTGGATGGGACGCCATTTCTTCTCCGGCGGCCTGATGCCGAGCCGCGACCTGCTGCCGGCGGTGCCGAGCCCGCTCGCCCTCGAGGCGCAGTGGCGCTGGGGAGGGGAGCACTATGCCCGCACCGCGAACGCCTGGCTCGACAACCTCGACGCCGATCGCGACGGCCTGGCGCGCATCCTCGACGGCGCCAGCGGGCTGGGCACGGCCGGCAGCAGATCGAGGCTCGGCATCAGCCCGCCGGAGAAGAAGTGGCGGCCCATCCAGTTGTCGTCGCCGTCCGTCTCGAACGGATAGGCGAAGCGGCGGTGGCAGAACAC
>JANOIR010000651.1:0-2768 GCA_031407765.1 Vicinamibacteraceae bacterium | reverse complement strand
GGCCGGGTGCTGCGCATCGAGCTCGAGCCCGGCGATCCGGTGCGGGCCAACCGGACGCTGATCGCCACCTTCCAGCCGGCGGCCCCGGCGCTGCTCGACACCCGCACCCGGGCCGAGGTGACCGCCCGCGTCCAGGCCGCCGATGCCGCGCTCGAGCGGGCCCGCGCCGTCAGCGATCAGGCCGCCGCCGAGCGGGCGATGGCGGAGCGCACGCTGCGGCGGACCCGCGAGCTGGCGCTCAGCGGCCTCAGCCCGGCCGGGGATGTCGAGCTCGCCGAGACCGCGGCGCGGACGCGGCGCGAGGCGTTCGGGGCGGCCGAGGCGATGGTCCGTTCCGCCGATGCGGAGCGGCGGGCGGTGCGGGCCCAGCTCCAGGTCGGCGGCGGCAGCGGCCCGGCGATCCAGCTGCGCGCGCCGGTCGACGGCGTCGTGCTGCGGCGGATCCGCGAGAGCGAGGCGGTGGTGCCGCAGGGTGAGCCGCTGGTCGAGGTCGGCGATGTCGGCCGGATCGAGATCGTGGCCGACTATCTCTCGGCCGACGCCGTGCGCATCCGCCCCGGCCAGCGCGTCCACATCGAGCGCTGGGGCGGGGGCGCGGCGCTGCCCGGTCGCGTGCAGCGAGTCGAGCCGTCGGGCTTCACCAAAGTGTCGGCCCTCGGCGTCGAGGAGCAGCGCGTCAACGTGATCATCGACCTCGACGCGCCGATGGATACCGCGGCGCAGCTCGGCGATCGCTATCGCGTCGAGGTGCGCGTGGTGCTGTCGTCGAACGCCGGCGTGCTGCGGGTGCCAGTGAGCGCGCTGGTGCGCCAGGGCGAGCGGTGGTCGGTCTTCGCCGTCGAAGGCGGCCGCGCCGTGGCCCGACCGATCGAGATCGGCGAACGCAACGACACCTTCGCCGCGATCCGCTCGGGGCTGGTCGAGGGCGCGGTGGTCATCGCGTTCCCGGGCGAGAAGGTCGCCGACGGCGTCGCGGTCGTCGCACAGTGACCCGCCTTCGCCAAGGCTTCGATGCGGCGAGCCCATTCGCCAAGGCTCGCGCGTCTACCCGGCCTTGCGTTTCGGCGCCGCCTTCTTCGCGGGCGCGGACTTCGCTTCGGCGATCTCCGCCTTGGCCGGCTTCTTCTTGCCCTCGCTGACGTTCGCCAGGCTCTTGCGCAGCGCCTCCATGAGGTCGACGACCTTCGACGGCGTCTCCTCCTCGGTGGCGACCACGTCCTCGCCGGCGACCTTGGCGTCGATGATCCGGCGCAGCTCGCCCTGGTATTCGTCCTTGAACTGCTTCATGTCCAGCGGCCTCTCGAACGTCGAGATGACCTGGCGCGCGAGCTGGACCTCCGCCGGCTTGGGCTTGGCCGGCAGCAGGTCGTACTCGGCGACTTCGTCCATCGCCCGGATCTCGTCGGCCTGGCGCAGCGTGTACATCACCAGGCCCCTCTCCTTGGCCTCGACGGCGACGAGGTACTCGCGGCCGTAGAGCGCCACCTTGCCGATGCCGACCTTGCCGGCCATGCCCTCGCGGATCACCGCGAACGCGTCCGCGGCGACCTGGCTGTCCGGCGCCAGATAGTAGGGCCGCTCGAAATAGATGGGATCCAGCTCGTCACGCTCGGCGAACTGCTGCAGGTCGATGACGCGGGTCGACGCCGGGCGGACCTTCTCGATGTCCTCCTCGTCGACGACGACCCAGCGCCCCTTCTCGAACTCGTAGCCCTTGACCAGCTCCGAGTTGGGGACCTCGCGCTCGCACTTCGGGCACCACTTTTTCTGCTGGATGCGGGTCTGGCATTCACCGTGGAGCTGGTTGAAGCTCACCGATGCCGCGGAATCGGTCGCCGGGAACACCCGAATCGGGATGTTCACGAGGCTGACCTTCAGATAGCCCTTCCACGTCGCTCGCGCTGCCATACCTGACCCTCCGCCGGGCGCTATGGCCCGTCCGTCCCGCAGTGTAATGCAGGGACCATGCCTGTCCGCCAGATCTGACCGATGCGGCGGCCCAGGCGGCACACCGAGCGCGGCAACATACACTGTCGCCCGTGCCACCTGCCCGAGAGGCCGCCGTCTGGCGCGAGGACCCGGCCCTCGTCCGGCCCATGGCGGCCAGCACGACCGATCTGCCTCCGGACAAGGACCTCCAGAATCCGGCCCTCGTCTACGAGCCGAAGTTCGACGGCATCCGGGCCCTCGTCTCGCTCGAGCCGGCGACCGGCCAGCCCCGCGTCCGCCTGTGGTCGCGCAACGGTAACGACAAGACGGCGCAGTTTCCCGAAGTCGTCAAGGCCTTGCGGGAGTTCGCGCAGCGCTTGAAGGCCCCCGTGCTGCTGGACGGCGAAGTGGTCGCGCTCGATGCCCGCGGCGAGCCGGGCGGCTTCCAGCAGCTGCAGGGACGGATGCACCTCACGGGCGAGCGCGACATCGCCCGCGAGGCGACGGCGCAGCGCGCCGCCTTCATCGCCTTCGACATCCTGCGCGACGGCAGTGACGATCTCCGCCCGCTGATCCTCACCCACCGCCGTGCCCGCCTCGAGCGGCTGTTCGGCGCCTCGGGATCGTCGGAGGTGCGGTACGGCGACTACGCCGCCGGTGACGGCCGCCGGCTCTACGCGCGTGCGATGCAGGAAGGTTGGGAGGGCCTCGTCGCCAAGCGCGCCGACTCCCGGTACGAGAGCGGCCGCCGCAGCCCGCACTGGATCAAGCTGAAGCTGAAGAAGACCGAGTCGCTGGTCGTCGGCGGCTGGACCGAGCCGCGCGAGACGCGGCAGTAT
>JANOIR010000523.1:0-8259 GCA_031407765.1 Vicinamibacteraceae bacterium | reverse complement strand
AGGCGGGATGCCCCGCCCGGAAGCCACTTTAGACATCACCAGGACAGCCCACTAGGCGTGCGAAGGCGACCCGCGATTGCCGCGGCCATAGCGGGTGCCGTGGCCTTCGCCGCGCTGCTGGTGGCGGCGCCGCAGCGCCTCACGATCACCCTCGGCCGTCCCGGCGACGGGCCCTTCCTCACCGGCTTCGGGCCGCGGACCGTGCATCGCGGCCTGCCCGGCCGCTGGAGTGGCGGCATCGGGCGGATCGACCTGCCGCCCTCGCCCCTCGGCGCCGTGGTGACGCTGCACCTGCAGCCAGCGGAAGCGCGCGCACCCGAGCCGGTGGACGTCTTCCTCGACGGCACGCGCGTCAGCCGTCTCGATCTCGCCGCCGGACGCCAGACGGTCGCGCTGCGGCGGCCGGCGTGCGCCGTGCTGCGCGGCTGCGGCGGCGGCGGCCGCGTCGTCGTCCAGTCGCCGGCCTGGCTCGACGCGCCGACCGGCGAGCGGCGCGGCGTGTTCGTGTCGCGCGTGCTCGTCGAGCGCGGCTGGGGCAGCGCGCCGGTCGCCACGTGGGCGGCAGCGCTGGCGCTGGCCCTCGGGATCGCGGCGGCGGCCTTCGTGGCGCTGCGTTCGCCGCCACTCGCGCTCGGCGCCGCGGCCTGGGCGTTCGCCGCGCTGTTCCTGTTCCGCACTGCGCTGTCGCCGTGGTGGCCCGTTCTGGCCGTCGTCGCCTGGACCGCTGCCGCTGGTGGCAGATTCTGCAACATCGGCAGTCCCTCCGGGAGGGCGTCCGGGAGCCTGTCCGGGACGACCTCCGGGAGGAGGCGCGACGTTGCAGTATTTGCGCTCGGCGCCGGGGCGCTGGTCGGGCTGCTGTTCGCGGAGGTCGTCACGCGGGGCTGGGTCTTCGGTCAGCCGCAGATGCTGGAGCCCTACTACCCCTGGCGCGCCTATCTGCCGGCGGCGTGGGAGCCGCGGCCCGGGGCGCCGCTCGGCGACGTGCCGATGCTGGGCTATCCGTTTCTCGCGTTCGCCCGCGAGAGGCTGCTCGCCGGAGAGCTGCCGCTGTGGACCGCGTCGCTCAACGGCGGCCAGCCGTTTCTCGCCGCCTACCAGGCGGCGGTCTTCTCGCCGCTGACCTGGACGGCACTGCTCGTGCCGCTGCCCCAGGCCACGATCGCGATCGCCTTCCTGCGCCTGATCGTCGGCGGCGTCGGGCTGTTCGTGTTCGTGCGCGGCCTCGGCTTGTCGCGTGGCGCGGCCGTCTTCGCGGGGGTCGCGTATCTGCTCAACCCGTTCGAGGTGATCTGGCTCGAGCATCCACCCGGTGGGGTTCCGCCCTTCCTGCCCTGGATGCTGCATGCGGCGACGCGTGCCGCGGAGGGACGCCGCTTCGGCCCGGCCGGACTCGCCGCGGCCACAGCTCTCGTGCTGCTCGGCGGGCATCCGCACACCGGCCTGTTCTGCGCGCTGTTGGGCTCGGCATGGGCGGGGGCCGCGGCGCTCGCCCGATCGGAACGCGTGTCCCGGCTGGCGACGGTGGCGGCGGCGCTGCTGCTGGGCGCGGCGCTCGCGGCGATCCAGATCGCGCCCTTCCTCGAGTACCTGCTCGCCAGCCGCGGCTACGCCTGGCGTCAGTTCGCCGGCTTGAACCCGCTGTCGGCGCCGGCCTCGACGCTGATCGTCGCCCTGGTGCCGCGCTTCCTCGGCGAGCACGCCGCCGACACCTACGCCGGCCCGCTCAACTTCCTCGAGCAGACCATGTACGCCGGGATCCCGGTGCTGATGCTCGCCGTCGTCGGCATCGCCGCGCCGCGGCGCGACTGGCGCGCGCTGTTCTTCGCCGCGACTGGCGTCATCGCGGCGCTGGCCGTCTATGGCGCACCTGGCATCCTGGACGTGATCTCGATGCTGCCGCTGGTGAAGGGCGCGACGCTGACGCGCATCCCCATCGTGGCCATCACCTCGGTCATCATCGTCGCGGCCTTCGGCGTGGATGCGCTGCGCGCCTACGCCAGCGACGTCGAGCGCCGGCGCGCGACGATCGCCGCCGGGGCCGCCGCGGCTGCCATCGCCGGCGGCGTACTGGTGGTTCTCGCCGTCCAGCGATCGTTCCTGCTACGCTCGCTCCTGACCGCCGACACCTGGCGCTGGAGCCTGTGGGCGCTGCTGCTCGCCGCCGCCACGCTGGCGGCCATCACGGCGTTTGCTCGCCGGCATCTGTCCCGGCACGAAGTGGTCGTCGCGCTCGTCGGGCTCGTCGCGCTCGACCTCGTGGTGTTCGGCCGCGACCTCCACCCAACCCAGCCGGCCGCCCGCGTCTATCCGGCGCTGCCCGAGCTGACGCGGCTGCGCGATGATCCCGGTCCGTTCCGCGTCGCCGGCGCCCAGGGGGCGCTGATGCCCAACAGCGCGCTGGTCTACGGCCTGCAGGACATCCGCGCCTACGATGGGCTGGGCGTCACCGCCTACGCCGATCTCCTGGACGTCGCGCTCGCCTGGGCACCGGCACACCAGCAGCACGAGCTGCATCGTGCCGAGTCGCCCCTTCTCGATCTCCTGGGCGTCCGCTATCTCCTGGCGCCGCCGACCTTCGCGGTCGATGGCGCCCACTGGACGCGGATCCCGGACACGACCGCGCCGCTCTATCGCAATCGCCGCGAGCAGCCGCGCGCCTTCCTCGTCGACGGCTACGTCGTCGCCACCGGAAGCGACGCGCGCCGCCGCCTGCGCGACGCGGCGATCGACGTACGGCGGACAGCCGTGCTCGAGGCCGATCCCGGAGCTGCGGATCGTCCAGACCCCGCCGTCGCCGCGGACGCCGTCGGCACGGCCCGCATCACCGCCTACGAGCACGAACGTGTCGCCATCGACACGGACGCGACGGGTCGGCGCCTGCTGGTGCTGTCGGACACCTGGTTCCCGGGGTGGCGGGCCACCGTCGACGGCGTGACGGTGCCGATCGCTCGCGCCAACTTCGCCTTCCGCGCCGTGGCGGTTCCCGCTGGACGGCACCAGGTGGTCTTCGCTTACGCGCCGGCGTCGTTCCGGCTCGGCGTCTCCGTGTCGGGCGCGGCGCTGCTGCTGCTCGCGGCGTGGACAGTGGTGACCGAGCGCCGCCGGCGACTGGTGGCGACTCGACCGCGAGGTAGGATCCGGTGACCCGCGCACTGCGTCGCAAGCGACCGGCGTCGCAGCGCGTCACGATCCGAGCGGCCCGGCAGCCTGGCGCAGGGCCGCCAGCACCCGTTCGCGCACAGGCGGGTGCGATGACAGCAGCTGCGCCAGTCTCGGCGGCCGGTCGTCGACGAGATTGGTCTGGGAGAGGCGCCGCATCGACGTGACGAAGGCGTCGGCGCCGCCGGTCAGTCGCACGGCGTAGGCGTCGGCGCGCAGCTCGCGGCCACGCGACAGCGCCAGGCCGATCGGCTCGAGGATCCGATACGCGGTCAGCACCACCGCGGCCAGCACCGGAAGCCACGGCAGCGCCACGGGCAGGCTCGCCCACGCCGGATCGCCGGCCGCGACCAGCGGCCACGCCCCCACCGGCGCGCCGAGCCTGGCGATCGCCAGCGCCCCGGCACCGGTCGTCAGCGGCAGCGCCACCAGCCGCCACGCCGCCGCCCGCCACACGTCGCCGTGGACGTGGTGTCCGATCTCGTGCGCGACGACGACTTCGATCTCGTCGTCGCGCAGCGTGTCGACGAGCGTGTCGGAGAGCAGGATCTGGCGGGTCCGGCCGAGCCCGGCCAGCGCCGCGTGGGCCTGCGACGTCTCGTCGCCGCCGCGCCACTCACGCACGACGAGGTCGACCCCGGAGCGGTGGACGAGCGCATCGAGCCGGGCCGAGAGCGACGGCCGGCGCAACGCCCGCAGCCCGCCGAACGCGGCGAGGAGGAGCGGCGCCGCCACCGTCCACAGGAGGTGCGCCAGGTAGCACACCACGGCGGTCGCCACCCACCAGGCCCCGCCGCCCCACCGCCACGTCGCGGCGACGACCATCGCGGCACCGACGCCCAGCGTGATCCGCGCCGCCGTCCCGCGGACGTGGGCGCGACGCCAGCGCGACGCCGACACCCGGGCCAGCCCATAGCGGCCCTCGAGAGTCCACTCGCGATGGCGATCGAAGAGATAGCGCGCGGCGTGGGTGGCGGTCAGGACGATACCGGCGAAGGCCGCGGTGGCGACCCACGCGGCGAGTGGCCAGCCGTCGACGAGCGTGGTCAGGACCCGGGCGAGGACAGGGCCCACACCGCTCGGGCCACAGGCCAGCAGCACCAGCAGCGACACCAGGAACGCGCCAGCGCCGGCCTGGAGCCGGGCCCGATGGTAGCGCGCGGCACGTGTCTCGTTGGCCATCGGTCCGCCGGTGGGCCGGGAGACGGCCCGCCGGAAACCATCAATGCAGCTGCAGGGAAATCAGCTTGGAGACGCCGGGCTCTTCCATCGTCACGCCGTAGAGCCGATCGGCAATCTCCATCGTCTTGCGATGGTGCGTGATGAGGATGAACTGGGTCTGGTCCTGCATGCCGCGCAGCATCTCGACGAAGCGTCCGATGTTGGCGTCGTCGAGCGGCGCGTCGATCTCGTCGAGCAGGCAGAACGGCGACGGCCGGTACCGGAACAGCGCGAACATCAGCGCCATCGCCGTCAGCGCCTTCTCGCCACCGGAGAGCAGCTGCACGCTCTGCAGGCGCTTGCCGGGCGGCTGGGCGATGATGTCGATCCCGCTCTCGAGCTCGTCCTGGTCGTCGAGCATCACCAGGCCGGCACGCCCGCCGCCGAACAGCGTCGAGAACGTCGTGCCGAAGTACTCGTTGATCGTGCCGAAGGCCTCGTGGAAACGCTCCCGCGTGGTCTGCTCGATCCGCTTGATCGCCTCGCCCGTCTGCTGGATCGACTTCAGCAGGTCGGCCCGCTGCGTGGTCAGGAAGGTGTGGCGCTCCTCGAGCTCGTCGAACTGCTCGATGGCCATCATGTTGACCGGCCCGAGCCGCTCGATCTTCTTCTTCAGCTGCGCAATCGCGTCTTCGGGCGTATGCGGCACGCTCGCCTTCTGGTCGGCCTTGGCCAGGGCGGCGCCGCCATCCTCCGCGGCGTCGGCGGACTCGGACGCACGGTCGGCTGGAGGGGCGACATCGTCGGCATCCTCGCCCTCGACCGGCTCGTCGACGGCCGCCAGCGCCGCTTCCGGCGACGGCAGATCCGCGGCCGCGCCCGACGCGACTTCCGCCGCGACGTCGGCAGCCGACATCTCGAGCGCCTCGATGCACATGGCCTCGAGATGGGTGAGGTCGCCCTCGGCGGTCGCGCACGACACTTCGAGGCGCACGGCCTCGGCCCGCACCGCATCGACGGCACCGCGCGCCTCGCGGGTGCCCTGTTCGCGCGCCTGGTAGTCGGCCTGCAGGCTGGCGGCGCGCTCGTCGCACGCCACCACGGTCTGGCGCAACTCGGCGAAGGCCACGAGATCGGCGTCGAGCCGAGCGCGGTTCTCGGCCACCGACTGTTCGAGCTGGACGCGGCGCTGATCGAGCCGGGTGCGCTCATCGCTGCGCGCCGTGATGCGCATATCCAGCTCGCGCGACTGCGCCTCGAGCCGCGTGATCTCGATGGCCAGCGCCGACGCCCGCTCGACCAGGGCCGCGTGCCGGGCCTGGGCCGCGGCCGCCGAGCGACTGGCGGCGCCGAGCGAGTCGCGGCGGGCGCCGAGCACGTCGAGCGCCGTCGCCAGACGTGCCTCGATGACGTCGCGCTCGCTGGCGAGCCGGGCGATCGCGTCGCGGGATTCGTCGGCCCGGACGTCGAGGTGGCGTCGCTCCTCTTCGTAGCGGGCCCGCTCGTTGCGGCCCAGCGCCTCGCGGCGGGCCAGCCGATCGAGCTCTTCGCCGAGGCGCGCGACGTGCAGCTCGTGCTGCAGCACGGTCTTGTCCTGGCGGTGGCGCTCGCTGTCGAGGGCGCCGAGACGCTCGGAGGTGCCGGCGATGGTGCGTTCGATGTCGGCGATCTCGGCCTGGAGGGTCTCGAGCGCGGCGCGCTGCTCCGCCAGCTGCGCCGCCAGCTCGCGCACCTCGCGGCGGGTCGCGAGGATGCCGTGGCTGTCCTCGCCGGTGCCGCCCATCACGAGCCGGCCGCCGCGATAGACCTCGCCGGTCGGCGTCACGACCGCGACCGGTGCGTCGAGCGAGTGCTGCCGCGCCGCGGCGCCATCGGCGGCCACCCAGACATCCCCCAGCGCCCAGCGGATCAAGGCCTGGTGCGGCCCGACCACCCGCACGACGGCGTCGATGGCCTGGACGCCTGGTGCCGCCGGGCGCGGTTCGAAGGTCACCGCGCCGTCACCGTGCGCCGACAGGAAGCCGCACCGACCGGCGCCGCGCTCGCGCACGAAGGCCAGGCCGCGCTCGGCGTCGGCCGGCGTCTCGACGAGGATGCACTGCAGCAGATCAGCGAACGCCGCTTCGACGACACGCTCGTTGCCGGGCTCGACGTCGAGGTGATCGGCGATGGAGCCGTGATGCGCCAGCCCCGCCTCGGGCGAGGCCAGCACCAGTCGCGCCGCCTCGCCATAGGCGGCGCGCGACGCCTCGAGCTGCTGCAGCGAGCGCAGCCGGGCGTCGACCGACGCGACCGCCGTCTCCTGCGTGCGGGCGTCGCGGACGCGCCATTCGCGCTCGATGCGGGCGCTGCCGAGCGTGGCGTCGGCGCCCTGGCGCGCGGCCACCGTCTCGGCGAGGGCGGCCTGCGCCGCTGTGAGGGCGTCCTGCGCCTGGACACGCTCGGTGGTCAGGCGCTCGACTTCGATCCGCAGATCCTGAGCCTCGACGTCGAGGCGGCCGAGCTCGCCGCCGATGCGCTGCCGGCCTTCCTCGGCTCGCTCGATCGTGTGCTGCAGCGTGGTCGTCGACTGCAGGTTGACGGTGGCGCCGCGCCGCGCGGCGTCGACGTCGCGATCGAGCGTGGCGATCTCGGCCTCGAGCGCCTCGACGGCGCGCGCCTCGCTGCGCAGCGCCTCGCCGGCCGCGTCGCGCTCGGCGTTGGCGGTCTGCGCCGCCGCCCGCCGCGCCTCGATCTCCTCCTGCGCCGGGCCACGCCGCGCCTCGAGCAGGCCGAGCTCGCCGAGCAGATCCTGGACGGTCTGGACGAGGCCGGCGGCCTGCTGCTGATCGAAGGTGATCTGCTGCTGGCGCCGCTCGTTCTCGAGCTCGCGCTGGTGCGCCTCGGCGCGCAGGCCGTTGGCCTGGCCCTCAGCCTCGGTCAGCTCGATGCGGACGCGCTCGAGGTCGCTCTCGACCTCCGCAAGCCGGGCCGCCGCCACCTGCTCGCGCTCGCGCACCGCGGTGAGCGCCTCGCGCGCGCTGCGGATGGCCTCGGTCAGCCGCTCGTAGCGCTGCGCGAACAGCAGCTTCTCCCACCGCCGCAGCTCGCCGCGCAGCCGCTGATAGCGGCGGGCCTTGCCGGCCTGGCGCTTCAACGCCGCGCGCTGGCGCTCGATCTCGTAGACGAGATCGTCGACGCGGGTGAGATTCTGCTGCGCCGCCTCGAGCTTCAGCTCGGCCTGGCGCCGCCGCGACTTGAACTTGGTGACGCCGGCCGCTTCCTCGATCAGCTGTCGCCGGTCGGTCGGCTTGGAGCTGAGAATCTGGCCGATCTTGCCCTGCTCGATGACGGCGTACCCCTTCACGCCGACGCCGACGTCCATCAGCATGTCCTGGACGTCGCGGAGGCGGACCGCGTGGCCGTCGATGAGGTACTCGCTCTCGCCGGACCGATACAGGCGGCGGCCGATCTCGACGTCGCGGGAGATCGGCGGCAGTTCCTCGGCGGGCGCGGCGCCCTCGGCGTCGAGGCCGGGCAGCAGGCCGGCCTGCTTGGGCCGCGTCACGACGCCACGCAGGTGGAGGCGGACCTCGGCCGCGGCGGTCGCCTTCCGGGCGTCGCTGCCACCGAAGATCACGTCCTCCATGCGGTCGCCGCGGAGGCTCTTGGCGCTCTGCTCGCCGAGCACCCAGGTGATGGCATCGACGATGTTGCTCTTGCCGCAGCCGTTCGGGCCGACGATGGCCGTCACACCCGTGTCGAACCGCACGTCGGCGCGATCGGGAAAGCTCTTGAAACCCGAGAGTTCGAGGCGTTCGAGGCGCATGGGAGACCGGAGTGTAGCAGCCGCTGCCTATAGTGGCAAGGGCCGCGGAGAGCCCCTAGATATTGGGGCCGACGACCGACGCGCCGGCTCGGCCGTGTCAATTCCCAACGACCAACTTCCAACGCCCA
>JANOIR010000576.1:0-17676 GCA_031407765.1 Vicinamibacteraceae bacterium | reverse complement strand
GTGGTCACCGTGGCTGTCACCGGTGACTGCGGCCCCGCCGCGGTGATCGCCGCGGTCGTGGTCGAGTGAGCCACGACCAATGCGACGATCGCCGACGCCGCGGTCACTGCTGCCATCGAGTTCAGGTTGCGCATCGCGACCTCGCTGACGAGTCTCAGGCGGCAAGAAAGTCGGACGGACCGACCGTCCATTCAGGAAAGCGCAACCGCATTCGCCGGTCATATGTGACCACTCGCGTCGCCTTCGCAGCCGCCAACGCCACGAACATCGTGTCGTAGACAGGATGGTCGCGTTCGACCGACAGCATCAAGGCCTCGTGCCAAAGCGCCCTCGAAGCGGTCGATTCATCGATCAGGCCAGCGGCCGCATCCAGCGCCGACAACCCGTCGGCGGCTTCCACGTGGCCGGCGCGGACGCCCTGCCACACGACGTTGGCGAGCTCGGCGTGAAGGAGATCCGGTACGTCGATCCGGTCGGCGCGAGCGAGGGCGGCAGCGGCTTCGTCTCGAAATCGGGGGACGCCCAGGAGGGCGTAGGCAAACACCATGGTGTCCACGACCATGGTGTCAGCCGCGCTCGCGTCCGACCTCAATCCACGAGTTCACGGCGCGAGCCGAGGGCCCCTTCGCCTTCCAGCGCGACGCCACGTCCTTCAGGATCTCGGTGCGCGACCGGAACTGGTGCTGGAGCACCTGGCGCGCCTCTTCCTCCATCGAATGCCCGCGGCTGGCAGCCCTGGCCTTCAGGCGGGCAACGACGTCAGCCGGCAGATTTCGAATCGTGAGCGTTGCCATGTTCGCCTCTTGCTAGGCCTCCCGGCGCATCCCGGACGCGAGGTGACAGCACCATGCTAGCACGAGGCCTTTCACCGATCCGGGGTGGTCTTGGCAACGGCGGTCGCGACCGTTCCCACGAACTGCTCCACCGTCGTCAGCAGCCAGTCCAACTCGGACCGCGTCGGCGGCAGCTCATAGGGGTGGTGATGACACCCGCGGCAGAGGCCGGCATAGGCCGCGCTCACCGGCGACGCGGAGTCCCGCACCGGCGGATAGCCGCGCAGCGCGATGAGCTGGGCGCGGACGTTGCGGGTCGCCACCATCGAGGGCGCGATCGGCGACCAGAAGTCCTCGAGCAGCTGCTCGAGCGCGTGCCGCGCCAGCAGCGCCGCGGCGCGCGGCCACACGCCGGCCGTCGCGGCGTCGCCGTGATCGAGCAGGTACCGCGCCCACTGGAGCTGCTCGGCGGGCGTCATTTCAGCTTTCGCACGTTGCCGGTGAGGGTGCCGGTGCGCGAGACGAGGCGATCCAGATCACCCTCGAAGGTGCCGTGTGAACCGGATTGGCAGCTCTTGAAGACCTCGGCGGCGTCGTCTTTCCACTTGTTGCGGATCGTCGTCATGTTCTCGCCGGCGCGATCGGCATCGTCGAACAGGACCAGCGACATCAGCTTGTTCAACGTCCGGGAGGATTCCAGCAGCGTTTCGACGTCGGCGTGACGCTCGCCCTTGCCGAGGCGGCGACGCCGCACGACCTCGATGCACGAGGCTTCGAGGGCGGCGCGGCAGAAGCCGGGTACCACGCGCAGCACGACGGCTTCGGGCACGCCGCCCTTGCGGGCGGTCGACATCAGCGCCCGGGCGTCCTCGAGGTAGGCGTCGACCGGCTCGCGCTTGGTCCGGACCTCGACCACCGAGTTGCCGCGGCGCATGACCTCGAACATGTCCGCTTCGATCTGCAGGCGGCTGACGGCTTCGGGCAGCCGATCGTCGTGCGTGAACACGACGACCTGTCGCGACTTGGCGGTCTGCGCGAGCACGCGCGCGAGCCCTTCGACGCGCGCCGGATCCATCGCCTGCACCGGGTCGTCGACGATCACGAACCCGAACGGGCTGACCGGCAGCGACGCGCGCGGCAGGAACAGGCTCAGCGCCAGCGAGTTCAGCTCGCCCTGTGACATCACGCCGAGCGCGCCGGCCGGCTTGCCGTCGACCGTGACCTCGAGGCCCACCGCCTGCGCCTTGCCGGTGCCTTCCAGCGTGATCGCGGTGAGGTCGACGCTGCTCTGCAGCCGCATCAGGCCCCAATACTCGCGCGCCTTGGCGGCGATCGGCTCGAAGCGCTCGGTGCGCAGGTCGTCGATGGCCTCCTTGACCCAGTCCTCGGCCTTCTTCAGGTCGGCGACCTGCTGCTGCCCACGCGCCGCGGCGCGCGTGGCCTCGACCCAGGGCGCCAGCTTCTGCGCAATCGGCTGCCAGACGTCCTGGCGCACGGCAATCTCGCGCTCGGCCCAGGCCGCGAGCCCGGCGACCGCGCCCGAAAGCGGCGCCGCGCGCTGTTCCAGATGCGTGGCCAGCTTGTCCGCATCCTCCATCCGCGGCCCCTCGCGCCACGCCGTCCAGGCCTCGCGCGCCGGCCCGGCGACGTCGTCGAGCCGCGGATCGGCCAGCCACACGGGGGGCGCGCCGCACAGGGCCTGCGCGCCGCGCTCCAACTCGCGCTGCAGCCGCTGCGCCTCCTGCAGCGCTTTGGCCGACTCGCGCAGCCTCGTCACCTCGGCGGCGGTCCGCTCGCGCCACTCGGCGTCGATGACGTCGGGCGTCTCGCAGACGGGACAGGCGGTGTCGCCGGTCTTTTCGGTCAGGGTCAACGCGCCTTGCAGCAGGGCGGCGATCTCGTTGGAGCGCCCGGCCTCCTGCGCGGCAAGGTCGCGCATCGCCTTGGCGGCAAAGCGGAGTCCTTCGGCGGTCTGCCTCGCCACCGCGACGTCGGGGCCTTTCTCCCGCGCGACCAGCGCCAGCAGCGCGAGCAGGGACGCCTGATCGGCGTTGGTGCCGGTGGCGAGCGCGCCGAGGCGATCGAGATCGAATTCCTTCGCGGAGAGCAGCGTGATCGTCTCGGCGATGCGCTCGTCCGGGGTGACGGCCTGGACGCGCCTGGCGTCCTCGACCAGCAGCTTGGCCAGGTCCCTGGCTTCGCTCTTCTGCTTCCGGCGCGCCGACTGCGCCTTGGCCAGGCATTCGCGGATGCTCTCGAACGCTTCCAGGCCGAGGCCCTTGAGCAGCGCGCGATACAGCACCGTCGGCCCGTCCTCGAACCGCGAGGCGAGCTCGCTGTGCGACATGAAGGGCCGGAAGTCCTGGACGGCGGCCTCCCAGCCGAGCCCGGCGAGGTCGGTCAGCTTCTTGCCCGTGCCGGTGGCAACGGTGGTCCCGTCGTCGACCTCCTGGTCCCCCGTCCACGATCGCGTGAGCTCGATCTGGCCGATCGCTTCGACGACCAGTTGCGCGCGCACCATCGCCTCCGCCCCGTCGTGGAGGTTTCGCCAGCCTTCCTTCCAGAAGCGCGACCCCTTGTCGGCCCAGCGCACGCTGGTGCCGGTGAGCAGCACCTCGAGCGCCTCGGCAAACGACGACTTGCCGCTGCCGTTGCGTCCGATGACGAGCGTGAGCCCGGGCCCGGGCCGCAGCCGCAGCTTGCTCTCCGGGCCGATGCCGCGGAAGCCGCGGACGCCGATGGCTTCGAGATACGCGCGCGGAGACTCGGGCGGACCGGCGTCTGCCTTCGACTTGCCTTTGGCGGCGCGCTTGGGCTTCGGACGAAGGTCCGACGGGCTGCCTTGCTCACCGCCATCGAGATATCGGGCAAGACCCGCCTCGCCGTCGCACGCGGCGAGGACGAGATAGGCCCAGGGCTCGGCGTCCTTGCCCTGCGCGATCAGGCGGTCGAAGAGCTGCGCCTGGGGGGTGGCAACGGCGGTCATGCCGACACGTTAATACGGCCCACGCGCTTTCACCATGAGGCGCATCAATACGGATAGAACCGGACGATGTCGGCGTCCGACTCGTGGGCCGCGCGCAGGTGCGTCAGCGGCCCGGGATCGAGCGCGGCCAGGCGATCGAGGAAGGCGACGGCGGTGCCCTGGCCGTCCTGCGCGGCGTCGAACTCGGCGAGCAGGAGGTAGCGCGCGGCGTGCGGCGCCTTGGCCCGCTCCAGCTCCATGGCCACCAGGCGCTCGCCGGCCAACGCCGGCTCCCCCGCCTGACGCCACGCCCGCGCCGCCCAGCGGCACGCCGACCAGCGCACGTGCGCGGGCACGCGCAGATCGCGCGACAACGTGTCCAGGCGATCGCGCGTCGCGGCGTCCGACTGTCCGAGCTCGACCCGGGCGCGGGCCTGCGCCAGGTCCACATAGGGGGCGCCGGACGGCGTGAGCCCGCCCGTCGCCTCGAGCTTCGTGAGGAATGCCTCGGCGCGGGTGAACGCCTCGGCGTCGCCGAGCGCGCCGGCGAGGCGGAACCACTCGGAGAGCTGGAACGACACCTGGGTGTCCTCGAACGTGGCGACGAAGGCTCGCGCGACGCGCTGCTGCATCTCGAGCGCGTCGGCGGCGCGACCGGTAACGGCCCACAACCGCGCCAGCGAACCGGCGAGCTGCAGCTGCGGCACGAACGCCGAACCCAGATCCTTCGGCACCTGCGACGTGGCGTAGGCCTCGATCTGGTCGACCGCCGGCGTGCCGGTGTCCGCGCACTGCTGCACCAGGTGCGTCAGCACGCCGACGCGGATCGGCGCCGGTTGCGCGTCCAGCCACGCCGGGCCGGGCACGGCGATCTCACCGGCGTTGCGCTCGTGCCGCGCGGCGACGCCAGCGGCGAACTGCAGGCGATAGCGATCGTCGAAGGCGGGCGGCCAGATCTGCAGCGCGATGCGGGCCCCGCGCTCGACCGGCGACCAGTCGACGGCGGCGCCACGGCCGACCAGCGCGAGCCGGAAGAAGGCGTCGACCAGCTCGCGGCGGCGTGCATCGTCGGACCCAGCCTCGGCGAGCCGCGCCCCGAGCGCGTCGCCGAAGACGATCTCGAGCGCTTGCGCCGCCGTGCGCACCGGCAGGAGCTGGAGACGGCCGCCGGAGCTGCGCACGTCGTCGTGCTGGCTGGCGGCGACGAGCACGCGCGAGACGCGCGGTGCCAACGTGGCGATGCCATCCAGCTTCTCGAAGAGGCCGTCGACCCGCGCGGTGCGCCCCAGCTCGTCGATCGCGACCGAGGCGATCACGTCGGGCGGGAGCGGCAGCGACAGCACGCGCGAGGCGAGCTGCAGCAGGTAGGCCAGCCCGAACGATCGGCCATCGACGACCCGCTCGCGGCGCTCGATGCCGGCCTCGACGAGGTGCGAGGCGAGGTGGACGGGCGCCGGCGGCTGACGCGCCAGCTCGCGCAGATCGCGCCACAGCACCGGCAGCGACCGTGGCAGCGCGAGCACGGCGGCGTCCCATGAGGCACTGGCTTCGGCACCGATGGCGGCGACGTGCAGCGCCGGTGGCACCTTGCCGGACGTCAAGGCCCACAGCGAAACGGTCCCGCCGCGCAGCGTCACCGCCGGCACGACGCCGACGGCCATCTCTGGCGCGCCCGCCGCGTGCATCGACCAGCACCACGGCCCCATGGCCAGCGCCGAGTCGCGCGTCTCCGCGGGCCGCTCGAACGGTAGCCGGGTCACAGCCACACCACCTGCCGGCGCGTGCTGCCCCACCACGCCCCGGGATCCGCTTCGGACACGATCTGCAGCCGCGCGTCGTGGACGTCGACCTCGGACGGCCAACTGAAGCGGACGGCGCGGCCAGTCGTGTCCACGCTGCGCAGGACGGCCGCCAGGGCGTCGCCGGTGCCGGCCTCGCGCAGCAGCACGCGGACACCTTCGACGTCGTCGCGACCCCAGCACAGCGCCTGCCAGGCGAAGTCGAGCGAGGCGTCGAGGCCCTGGCCGTCCTGAATGCGCGACAGGTGCGCGGCAATGTCGCGGGCCTGGGCGATCGCGAAGCGCTCGATCAGCGCGCGCTGGTTCGCGGTGAGGCCGCGCAGCCACCGTCGGGCCGCGATCGATGCGGCCTCGCTCGCACCCGGCTCGATCCGCCGCGCGAGCCGGCCGGCGGCGACAGTCGCGCCCCAGCGTGGCGCCCCGTCGACTCCGGAATCCTCGACGCGAACGACTCCGGAGTCGTTCGCCGCATCCCAAACCGGCGGGGCGGGCCACGCGTGCACGGCGCGTACCCCGATCGCGCGCGGATCGAACGAGACGATCGCGAGCGGCCCGGCGGCGCAGGCGAGCACGAAGGCCGACGCCTGCCGCACCGGCACCGCCGCGAATGTCACCGGCTTGGCGACGACTCCGGAGTCGTCGACCGTGGTCATCCCAACGACTCCGGAGTCGTCGGCGGGGGTCACCGTGAACGACAGGTCCTCGGGCGCCGACAGCACCAGCGTGCGCGCGTCCTCGTCGAAGCCGGCGACGAGCCCGGCCGCGCCCAGCACGTCACTCCGCACCTGCAGCAGGCCGACGTTCAACAGACCCGGCCGCGCGAAGGCGGCAGAGGGCGGCGCGGTGCGCGCCTCGTCGATCTGCGGCGCGGGCAACAGCAGGCGCTCGGCGGCGCCGACGGCACCGGCGTCGAGGCCCGCCTGCGCGAGGAACGTGTTCAGTGTCTCCGGCGTCATGTCCCGGCTCCTCGCGTCACCCGCGACGCCAACTCGGTCGCGGCCAGGCGGCGCAGCACCTGGTCGAGCGTGTCGTCCAGCCGGCGGGCCTCGAGCCACGCCGGCAGCGCGCCGAGCAGCCGCGTCCGCGCCCGCTCGTGCTGCTTGTAGAGGCGATTGCGCCCGGCGGCCGTGACCTGGCCGTCGGTCTCGACGAGCAGCGCGTCGAGGGTGAGCGATCGCCGGTGAAGGGCGCGCATCTGCTGTACCGCCGCCAGGAAGCCGTCGCGATCGAAACGGCCGTCGGTGTCTCGCGCGATCGCCGGCACGGCTTCATCGTAGAGGAGGCGCTGCGCCTGCTCGACGAGCGCCAGTCGATGCTCGACCTCGGCGTCGTCCACGGCGTTCACGGCTCCCTCGAAGCGATCGAGATCGTCATCGCCCTGCTCCCGCCGGGCGACGCGATGGCGGTCCACCAGCCGGTTGCGGATGGCCGTCCAGAGGTAGGCGCGGGCCTGGCCGTCGGTCGGCGGGGAGCGATCGGCGTCCCGCGGCCCGGCCGCGGCGATGGCGTAGGCCAGGCTCGAGGCGACGTCCTCGGCCTCGGCACGGTCGCCGGCGCGGCTCCGTGCCAGCCGGTGCAGCTCGACGTAGACGAGCTCCAGCGCCCGAGCCCGCACGCCGGCCTCGTCGTCGGTTTCGGCGGCCGCGGGCGGGGCCACGCGCCGCAGCGCTTCGGCGATCGTCATCGGGCGGGCATCGGGGCGTACGGACCGCCGGCATTCTACGCCAGGGACGAAGTCGAGGCGAAGGTCTGACCGTTGCGGGCCGAGCCACCTGTACGATTCTTCTCCGGCCAACGTTCTACGGTCGAGCAGAGCCAAAAGGGGAAGTCCGATGATCGCGCGTACCAACACGCCGCGGCTGCCCCGCCGGAAGCCGTCGAGGCGCCCGAGCACAAGGCGATCCCGGGGTGCCGTGACACGGGAGCGCCCGAGCGTCCTGATCGCGTGGTCCGACCCGGACACCCACGCGTTGGCGATCGCGCTCGACCGCCTGATCACAGGTGCCTTCGGCGGTCGCATCCGCGCCTGGCTGTCGACGCGCGACCTTACCGCCCGCGACTGGCGCGCCGACATTCAGCGGGCCGCACGGGAATCGGGCGCCAGCCTCCTGGTGGTCGGCCCGCAGAGCCTGGACCTCGATCCGAGGAAGCCAGCGTGGCCGCGGCTGCTCTATCAGGCGGGCGCGTGCTTCTGCGAGGGCGCCACCTTCGCCATCGGCTGCGGTGTCGAGTCCGGCACGCTGCTGGGCACGCCGCTCGAGGCGATGCGCATCTGGAGCCCGCACGACCAGGTCGAGGTGAAGGCTGTGATGTGGGCGGTCGGCGCCGCCCTGGGTGAGCAGCCGGCGCCCTTCGATCGGCAGTTCGCGGCCGCCTGGCCGGCCTTCGAAGCGGCGACACGGACAATCAGGGGCGGGGTCGAGGAACGCCGCAGGGTGGCCGACGCGGAAGAACGGAGCCGCGAGGAGGACGCCGCAAAGGCCAGGACCTGGGCGCTCGTGCGTTGGGTGACGACGATGGCCCTGGTCTCGGCGGCGCTCCTCGTGATCGCGCTCGCGCCATGGGCGTGGGCGGTCTGGCCGTCGGCGCGGCCCGCCCCATCCTGCACCACGGGCAGCAACGAGCAGCGGGCTCAGTGCGAGTGGGAACGCCTCGTCGAAGCCGCGGCCGACTCCCCGCCGACGCCCGACTTCCGCCTCGCCGCCCGCGTCGACAGCCGGCCGTTCGCCGTCGTCGCGTTCGCGCCGACCTGCGACCGGCGCGCCGTCGCGCACGACGTCCGCATCGTCGGCCAGGGCGCGAGCGGTGACACCTGGCGGCTCCCGGTCGTCTTCGCGCGCTCGAGCGCCGAGCCGTCGACCGGCGGCGCCTCGGCGATCACGCTCGCCATCGGTGACCACGTCGAGGTGCTGACCAGCGCGCAGTGCGCCGCCGTCGCCAACAGCGCGCTGCAGGTCCGGCACATCGGCACGCTGGGGGACGACCGCCTGTGCCCGACGGTGCGCACGCTGCGGCGCGCGTTCGGTGGCCACCCGGGCTTCGTCGACCAGTTCTCGGGCTACCTCGCCGGGTTCGGCCTCGGCACCGCCGACACGCTGCGGCCCCAGGTCGTGCGATGGCTGGCGCAGTGCGGGGTCTCGTGAGGACGCCGGCGCCGCCGCGCGACCCAATCATGACCCGCGCCCGGACGATCGCCGTCGTCCTCCTGGCCGCGGCCGCCTTGACCGCCTTCTGGTTCGAGGCACGAACGCTCCTGGCGATGGGCGCGCTGCGGCCCTACGTCACCACCGAGAGCGCGCCGTGGGGCGGCGTCAGCCTGCAGCTGGCCCCGACGCGCGATGCCGTCGTGCGCATCCTGCGCGACTGGGACCACGACGTCCCCGAGCACGGCCGCACGGCGCTCGCGCTCGAGCGCGATCTGCTGGCCATCGACCGCACCTTCGTCGCGCAGTACTCGCTGGTGTTCGCGCTCGTCGGCCTGACGCTCATCGCCGGCCTCGGCGCCAGCGGCCGGCGGCTCGGCTACGCGAGCCTGGCGTGGCTGCTGGTCGTCGCCGGTGCCGCCGGCTTCGACACGGTCGAGAACGGCGCCATGGCGCAGATCCTGACCGCGCGCATCGACGACGTCGCCGCCGGCGTCCATGACGGGGCGATCCGCACGATGCGGCTCGCCGCGCAGCTCAAGTTCGTCCTCCTGCTCGGCGAAACGCTGTGGGTCCTGTCGGCGCTGGTGATGGTGATCCGCTGCTGGTGGGACCCGGAGAGCATGCCGGAGACCGATCTGCCCGCGATCGCGGCAACGGCCGGTGACGCCTTCGCCGCAGTGACGGCGGGCGAGGCCAAGGGCCTCGGCATAGGCCGCCACGATCGGCCACGCTTCGACGTCGGCCCCTCCGGCGAACCATGGATCCGCTTCCGCAGCGCCGATATCTTCGGCCTCGCGCTCTCCGGCGGCGGCATCCGGAGCGCGACGTTCAGCCTGGGCATCCTGCAGGGGCTCGACTATCTCAACGTCCTCAGCCACGTCCACTACCTCTCGACCGTCTCGGGCGGCGGCTACATCGGCGGGTTCTGGTCGGCGTGGCGCCAGCGCCCGGCGACGACGGCACTGCGAGCCGAGCGGGACGCGCGCGGCGAGAAGCCGCCGCAGTTCCCTCGCCGCGAGAGACCGGACGACGAGACGACCCTCACCGAGCCCGGCGATCCCGAAGAGATCCGCCACCTGCGCGAATTCAGCCGGTTCTTGTCGCCGCGCATCGGCTTCTTCGAGACTGAGATGTGGAACGCGATCATCGCGTTCGTCGGCGGGCTGCTGCCCAGCCTGGCGGGCACGGTGTCGCTTGTCTTCCTGCTGCTGGTCGCCTGGCTGGCGCTGAACTTTCCGCTCGCCTGCCCGGAGCCCTGGGCGGCGGTGCTGGCGCTGGTCCTGCTGACCGGCGTGACCTGCGCCTGTCTGGAATGGAGCTGGTACACCTGCGCCGCCCCGGAGGGCCGCCTCCGGAGCAGCGTCCAGAACCTGCTCGCGACTGGCGCGGCGCTGTTCGTGGTCGGCGTCCTCCAGGCCTACCTGCCGACGGCGATCCATGCCGTGACGGGTCGCTGGTGGCCGCTGCTCGACGCGCAGTGGGGCTGGGTCGAGGCGAGCGGCAGCACCTGGCCCGGCGTCGGCGCGGCGCACGTCGCGTGGTGGCACGGCCTCATGGGCACGCCCGGCAGCGACGCGGTCTACGGCTCGCTGCGCCTGTTCGACTACCCCATCGTCTGGCTGGTGACCGGCGGCGTCTGCCTGGTCGTGCGCCTCGCCGCGCTGATGCTCGTCCTCGGCCGCGGTCGCAAGGGCGTCTTCCTCGCGGCATTCGATCGCCTGCTGATGCGGCTGGTCGGCCTTGCCCTGCTGTGGATCGGCGCGGCCACGCTGTGGCACATCGGCATGAACCTCGATCGCGACAGCGTGTGGGCGGCGGCCGGCGGCGCGGCGGCCACCGGCGGCACCTTCGGCATGCTGCGCCGCTGGATCAGCAGCGTGTTCCGCCAGACGCCGAAGGCCACGGTGCTGTCGCGGGCGCGGCCGTTCCTGCCGCAGATCCTCGCCTATCTGACCATCGGCCTCGGCATCTGCGTGCTCGTCTCGGCCTCGGCGCACCTGCTCGGCCACGACTTCATGAAGTGGTATTTCGCCACGGCGATCGCCGGCGCCCTGGTCGTCGGCACGCTGCATCTCGATCCGGCCGAGTACAGCCTGCATGCCTTCTATCGCGACCGCATCTGCCGGGCCTACATCGGCGCCAGCAACGAAGTCGCACAGGGCCAGGCCGCGCGCAACCGGGCGGCCGAGTTCCGCCCCGGCGACGACATCCCACTCACGGAGCTGCTGTCGTCGCGACCGTACCACCTGGTCTGCTGCGCCGCCAACGACTTGAGCGGTGATCAGGTGGCCACGCTGTCGCGGGGCGCCAAGAGCGCGACGCTGTCGCAGGGCGGCGTGGCCATCGGCGGCTACCAGGCCGCGGTGCCGCGGATGACGCTCGGCGCGGCGTTGACCGCGTCGGCGGCGGCGTTCAACTCGGCCATGGGCAGCATCTCGAAGCGCCTGGGCCCGGCGGTCGGTTTCCTGATGGCAGCGATGAACCTGCGGCTCGGGATCTGGGTGCCGCACCCGGCCGTGCGCACGGCTCGCCGGCGGCTGCTGCCGGGGCTGCTGTTCTACAAGGAGCTGTTCGGGCTGACGGATGCGACGCCGGCGTCACCGGATGCGGCACGCACCGACGTCCACCTGTCAGATGGCGGCCACTTCGAGAACCTCGCCCTCTACGAGCTGGTCCGGCGGCACTGCCGCTACGTCATCGTCGCCGACTGCGGCGAGGACCTCGACGTCGCCTTCGACGACTTCGGCAACGCCGCCCGCCGCATCCGCGAAGACTTCGGCGTCGAAATCGACATCGACCTCACGCCGCTGGCGCCGAACGCGGCAGGCTGCGCCCGGCAGCACGTCGCAGTCGGCACTATCCACTACGACCGCCGCTACGACAAGGGCATCCTGGTCTACCTGAAACCGACGCTCACCGGCGACGAGCCGCCCGATGTCTGCCAGTATCATCGCCGCAACAGCGCCTTCCCGCACGAACCGACGACGGACCAGTTCTACGACGAGGCGCAGTGGGAGTCGTACCGGCGGCTGGGCGTCCATACCGCCTTGAACGCCTTCCGCTTCACGGAGCGGCTCAAGTCGCGGCGCGAGGGCGACCACGCCGCCGATCAGATCTTCACCGGCGCCCGCCAGGAGTGGTGGCCGACGCCGCCAGACCTGGCGCAGCGCGTGCTCGGGGCCACCGATCGCTTCACCCGCTTCGAGGCCGAGATCATCGACCGCGGCGCCGACCGACTCCTCGCCGAAGTGTTCCCGGAAGTGCCGGCGCCCCGGCCGGCGCCCAAGCCCGACGACGCGGTACGGACGATGGCGACGCTGGTCGAAGCGGCGCAGGTGCTCGAGGACATCTGGCTCGCCTGCGACCTCGAGACGCACTGGAACCATCCCCTCAACCTCGGCTGGATCAACGCGTTCTCGCGATGGGCGACGGCGCCGTCGTTCAAGGCGTGGTGGCCGATCCTCGGCCCGATGTTCAGCCCCGGCTTCCAGCGCTTCATGCGCGAGCGCTTCCCGGTGCTCGGCCGCCGCGCCGACGGCTGGATCTGCCGCTCGAGCAAGCCCGCGGACGGGCAGCCGCTCAACCTACCCCCCGGGTTGACGACCGACTGGTGGACGACCCGCATGGGCGAGCAGATCGTGCCGCACGAGCGCATGGTCTTCGAGTACGTGATGGCGCTCGCGCCGACCGGTCAGCTCAACGTGCAGATGGGCCTGGTCCTCGCCAGCGTCGATCCCCGCGTGCCGACCCGCGCGGTGTGGACGAGCGAGGACTTCTTCGTCCCACCGAGCCTGTGGGGGGCCGGCATCGGCGGCGCCTTCCTGCGCGATTTCCTCGAGACGCTGCCGTCGCACGGCTTCCGCTCGTGCGACGTCTACATCGTCAATCGCCGCTATGAGATCTCGAAGAGCCAGCGCACCGAACGTATCGGCTTCCTCGAGTTCTATCGCGGCTTCGGCTTCGAGGTGGTGAACAAGGGCAACGAATCGCAGGCCGGCGAGACGCTCCGCGGCCTGCTGCAGCTCTCGAGCGCAGGGGCCGGCGCCGGTCTCGACGCCTGGGTGCAGCTGCGGTGGACGGCCCCCGCCTCGGCGTTCCGTCGGACCGACGCCATCGAGCCGGCTGGCGCGGCCGGCGCCGCCAACACCATCGCGCCGGAAACGCCGGAAGCCTGACTAACCTGAAAGGTCTATTGACCGGCTGCCCGGGACTTGCGACGATCTCCTGCTGGGCTCGGAGCCGGTGCCGCACGGATGCAGGCAAAGCCTTCAACCAGCAGTACTTACGATGAATCCCAAGCTCGGCGTCCGGATCGCGATCACGGCCTTCACGTCGATCGTGCTCGCGCTCTCGGTCGTCGGCATCAGGTGGACGTCGCAGCACCAGCCGCCGGCGTCGGCCGTCGCGAGCGCGATGGTGCTGGGGATTTCGTCGACGTTTGCCCTCGTCGCGCTGGTGATCATCTGGCGCGGCACGGGCAGTCGGTAGGCCGGGACGGAGAACGAGAGGCTTTGATGGCGCACGCGGCGGTCGGCACGTCCGGATCGTTCATGGAGCGGGTCAACAGCGACTGGCACGAGGTCGCCATGCGCACCTTCATGGTCATCGTGCTGGGGCACTGGCTGGAGCACTTCCTCCAGACGTTCCAGATTTACGTGCTCGGGTGGCCGGTGCCGCAGGCGCGGGGCATGATCGGGCTCGCCTTCCCGGTGCTCGTCAGCTCCGAGGTCCTCCACTACGGCTATGCGCTGGTGATGCTGGTCGCGCTCTGGGCGCTCCGCCCCGGGTTCACCGGCAAGCAGGAACGCTGGTGGTGGACGCTGGCGCTCGGCATCCAGTTCTTCCACCACATCGAGCATGCCCTGCTGCAGACACAGGTGCTGGTGGGTCACAACCTCTTCGACCGGCCGGTGCCGGTCAGCATCGCGCAGCTCTGGATCCCGCGCGTCGAGCTCCACCTCTTCTACAACACGATCGTGTTCGTCCCGATGATCGTCGCGATGTACTACCATCTGTTTCCGCCGGAAACCGAGTCGGTGCGGCCGCAGTGCTCCTGCGCGTGGCACACGCGCAGCGCGGCGTCGCCGATCTGATCAGGAAGGGCCGCATCCACGCGCTCGCCCTCATCGCCGGCGCGGCCACGATGCTGGGCGCAGCCGGCTGTCGGGTGGCGGCACCCGCGTTCGATGACGTGACCTGGGCCTTGCACCCGGCCCGGCCGGTGGTCGGCCCGGCCACCCTCAGGGTGACCATCGGTGAACCGCACGCAGCAGCCAGCGGCACGACCGTCCGGGTGATCGGTCACATGGCGCATCCGGGCATGGTCCCGGTCATCGGGACCGTGACGCCTCGCGGGCACGGCGTCTACGATGCGAAGATGAACCTCACCATGCCAGGCGACTGGGTGTTCGTCGTCACCGTCCAGCTCGCCGACGGGCGGCGCTTCGAGCGCAACATCCCCGTCCCCCACGTCGAGGCGCCTAAACCGTAGTCGCGGACGCCAGGCCATGTCCGACCTCCTTGCCTGGCCCGTCGTCGGCGCCATCCTGCGCTGGCGGCACCTGCGTACCGCGACACGCACGGTGCTGCTGCTGGTCGCGGCGGCGCTCGTGGCGCATGGGCTGTTCGGCCCGCAGTTCGCGCCGACCAACCTGGCGACGCTGGTCACGTGGATCCACTACCGCGGGCTGCTGATCGGTGTGCTGATCGTGGCGGGTAACGCCTTCTGCCACGCCTGTCCGATGATCCTGGCGCGCGACCTGACGCGGCGGGTACACGCGCCGACGCTCGGCTGGCCCGGCCGGCTGCACGGCAAGTGGCTGGCGCTGCCGCTGTTCGCGGCGGTGCTGTTTGCCTACGAGGCCTTCGATCTGTGGGCGCAACCGGCGGCGACGGCATGGCTGATCGTCGGCTATTTCGCCGGCGCCATCGTCGTCGACACGCTGTTCAAGGGCGCGGCGTTCTGCAAGCACGTCTGTCCGGTCGGGCAGTTCAACTTCGTCGCCTCGACACTGTCGCCGCTCGAGATCCGCGCCAGGGACGGCGCGGTGTGCGCCGGCTGCCGTACCTTCGACTGCCTCAAGGGCCGCCGCGCGCCCGACGCGCCGGCGATCGTGGTGCAGCGCGGCTGCGAGCTGCACTTGTTCGTCCCGACCAAGACCGGCAACCTCGAATGCACGTTCTGCCTCGACTGCGTACAGGCGTGCCCGTACGACAACGTCGCTCTGGCCACCCGGGTCCCCGGCGAGGAGCTCACCGACGACCGCCGCCGGTCGTTGATTGGGCGGCTGTCGCGGCGGCCCGACTTTGCGGCGCTGGCCCTGGTGTTCACGTTCGGGGCGCTGCTGAACGCGTTCGCCATGACCGCCCCGCTGCGGTCGCTGGAGCGCTGGTTCGCGATCGGCACCAGGGCGACGTCGGAGGGGCAGGTCCTGGCGCTGCTGTTCGTGCTCGCCCTGGGGGTGGCGCCGCTCGGGCTGTGCGCGGCAGCGGCGGCGATCACCCACGTGGTCGGCGGCGCCCGGGCCACGTTCACACCGGTGAAGACGATCGCCGTCAGCTACGCCTACGCCCTCGTGCCGATTGGCTGTGCAGTGTGGTTCGCCCACTATGCCTTCCACTTCCTCACCGGCGTCGGCGCGATCGTGCCGGTGACGCAAAGCGCCGCGATCGATGGCTTTGGCTGGGCCGTGCTGGGCGAGCCGGCGTGGGGGTGGCTCGGGCTCCGCGCGGGCATCGTGTTCCCGCTGCAGGTCGGCGCCATCCTGCTCGGCGGGTTCGGGTCCACCTCGCTGATTCACCGCATCTCGGAGCGCGACTACCGCGGCCACGCCGCCGAGGCCGGCGCCCCGTGGGTCGTCATCGCCGTCGGACTCACCGTGCTTGCCCTCTGGATCCTCGCCCAGCCCATGGACATGCGCGGCACGGGGTTCCTGTCGTGAGGGGCCGGCGGGCCGCTGCCCGAACGACTCCGGAGTCGTTCCGGCATCTGACTCCGGAGTTGTTCGGGGTGGCGGCGCTCGCCGTGCTGTCGCTCTCGGCGCGGGTCACCGCGCACAGTGGGCCGCCCTTCCCCATCGTGTCCAACCAGGCGGCAGGACAGTACTCCGTCGCGATCTGGA
Organism: Vicinamibacteraceae bacterium; assembly: GCA_031407765.1. Classification (GTDB taxonomy): domain Bacteria; phylum Acidobacteriota; class Vicinamibacteria; order Vicinamibacterales; family Vicinamibacteraceae; genus JBDSLU01. Next base: position 1,872 of record JANOIR010000576.1, on the reverse strand, counting down.
CCGACCCGGACGCCACCGACGACGCCACGCCGGGCGGGCAGTTCTGGGTGGTACTGACGCCGCGCGGCGGCGCCGGCTCGATTCCGGTGGGGACACGCGTCACGATCACCATCAAGGCGATCGATCGACCCGGCCCCGAGGTCACGGCGGTCGCCGCGCCGGTCGACGGCCTGGTCTCGCGGCAGTTCGCGGCGCTGCGGATGGATCACGAAGGCCGCTTTGCGGTGCGCCTCGCGATCGACGGCCCGCTCGGGCCAGCCCAGGTCACGAGCGAGGTGGACGCCACCTACGACCTGCGTCCACCGCCCGTGCTGTTCGGGGTCTACCTGCTGCCCTTCGTGGTGCTCGGGCTGCTGTGGGTGAAGCTGTTGCGGAAACGCCGCGCCCTCCGGCGCGGCGAGATTGCGCCGCCGTCAGCGCGCTGATCGCTACTTCGCCAGAATCAGCTTCTGGTTGGCCAGGATCTGCTTCTGGTTGGCTTCGATCGACTTCTGGTTCGCCAGCACCTTGTCCAGCTTGCCCTGGTTGGCCACGATCTTGGCCTGGTTGCCCTGAATCTTCTTCTGGTTGGCGAGCAGCGTCGCCTGGTTCTTCAGGATCGTCTTCTGGTTGGCGAGGACATCTTTTTCGGCCATGGGTGGGCTCCTTCGGCTGTCAGTGTGAGGGCGCGGCAGCGACAGCCGGGACGGCCTGGCGCGACGCGGCGCGAGTGAGAGCGATTTCGATCAGGTTGGCGATCGGTCCGACGATGAAGAGCGCGTAGTACGGCGCGTGCACGAACTGCATCAGCCGCAGCACCGCCTCCATCGCCGCGACGCAGAAGACGACCAGGCACTGCGCCCATTTGGCGTGCACCGTCGTCTTGGGGTCGGTGATCATGAAGAAGATGTAGAGCTGATACATCGGGCCGGTCAGCGGCGCGGCCTCGGCCAGGAAGGGGTGGCCGGTGACGAGGTGCCGGACGCCGGCGAAGAACAGGAACGACGCCACGTAGGTCAGGGTGATGTGGAAGCGGCCGAGCGTGTGGATGATGATCGCGCCAAAGGCCCAGACCACCACCATCGGCAGCAGGTTGTTGCCCCACTGCACGCTCAGGCTGGCGACGGTGTCCGAGGCCAGCACCAGCATCGCCACGATGCCGAAGTTCGACGGGTTCCAGATGTGGCGGCCGTCGACGCGCAGCACGTACTTGGAGACGATCGAGATCGCCGCGCACAGCGCGTAGGGCCAGAACTCCGGCGAACGCAGCAGCATGCCGATGCTGATGCCGGAGATGTAGGCGCTCGCCAGATGCGGCCACTTGCCGACGATCATCTTGCCGAGCAGCATCTCGATGGCGATCGAGGTGGCGATCGCCAGCAAGGTGCGTCCCCAGCTCTCGAGGAAGCCGAAGGTCACCTGGCCGACGATGAGCACCATCGTGACCAGGACGGGCGCGAGATAGCGCTTGTCGAACGACTTTGGCAACAGGCCCGGCATCACGGCTCCTTGATGGCGTGCACGCGGCCGGTCGCCGGCGCCGCGATCTCGGTGATTTTACCGGAAGGCCAGCGGATGGTGACCTTGTCGACTTTTGGGCTGGCGCCGAGGCCGAAGTGCAGCCGGCGCTGGTTCTGGGCGCAGAAGCCCGATCCGCCGGACACCTCCTGCACCTGCTGCTGGCCGTTGAAGTGGACGGTGGCGCGGGCGCCACTCGCGCTGCGGTTCGAGCAGGTCATCGCCGGCTCGGTGTCCGACTGGCAGCGGCCGGTCAGGTCGAACGCGATCCAGGCCCGGCCCGGCGCCACGTCGTTGCGATAGAACAGCAGCGGGCCGCGCTGGTTGGCGACCACGGCGTCGAGCACGCCGCGGTTGCCGAAGTCGCCGAGCGCG
>JANOIR010000516.1:0-7052 GCA_031407765.1 Vicinamibacteraceae bacterium | reverse complement strand
CCCTTCAGCGGCCGGTTCTTGACCTCCTTGCTGGTGACGAGGACGCTGCTGTAGGGCTCCTTCGGGATCAGCTGCTTGGGGATGGCCGTGAAGATGTCGTCCTTCTCGTAGCCCTTGATGGCGTCGAGCACCGCCACGGCGTCGGGGACGGTCTTGCAGTGGATGCCGGCGCGGTCGCCCGGGCTCTTGCTGCCGATCCCACAGTCCATGATGATGCCCTTCGAGGTCAGCAGGTTGACGACGCCGTTGCGCGACGCCGGGCCCTTCCACGAGGCCGAGCCCTGCTCGCAGATCGAGCAGGTCGCCAGGTTGGCGGCGACCGAGACGCCCGACCCGCCGCTGGTGCCGCGTGGCTCGCGCAAGGTGTCGTAGGGGTTGCACGGCTGGCCGCCCCACTGCGCGTACTTCAGCTGGCCGAACGGCATGTTCGTCTTCGGCTTCTCCGGTCCCTCTCGCGACGACGCGCCGCCGACGTTGTCGGCGGTCGCAACGCCGTAGATGATGGCGCCCTTGGCGCGCAGCTCGGCGATGTCCGGCGAATCGACCTTCGGCGCGTCCATCGCGAAGTTGACGTCGTTGCCGCCGGTGCCGCGCATGTCCTTGGAGTCGTACCAGTTCTTGAACGAGAACGCGGCACAGTACATCGGCAGCTTGGCCAGGTCGGGGTTGCGGCCGTACTGCTTGTCGAGCTCGGCGGCCCGCTCGAGGGCGTCGGGCAGCTTGCGGAACGCCTCGCATTCCTTGGGCGCACCGGCCGGCAGCGGACCTGCGGACGGGGCGCGGTCGAAGTCGCCCTTGCACGTGACCGACCGCTCACCGCGGATGTTGAGCGTCTCGAGCGCGTTCAACTGGCCGGCGTTGGGGATGCCGACGCGCATGCCCCACTGCTGCTGCACGCTGGGATCGGAGATCGTCGGTTCCATCCGTCCCAGCTCGAACGGCAGCCCGGCGTACTCGCCGAACTTCGGGAAGATCGTCGAGACCGCGACGGTCTGGGTCGGAAAGGTGATCGGCGCGCCGGCGCGGATGGCGCCCTTGCCCGGCGCCACGGGGCGGCCGTCGGCGGTGACGAGCGCCGTGCAGGTGCCGTTGAAGGCCTTCGCCCGGTCGATGTAGGCCTGGACCACGCCCTGACACGTGGTGCGTCCGGCCTTGATGGCGGCCTGGATGTCCGCGATGCTGGCCTCCTCGATCTGGAACGTCGTCTGGGACCAGGCGGTCTGCGGCGCGAGCACCAGCACCAGCGCCGCGGCGACCGCCGGCGCCAGCAGCGTGCGCGGCCGTCGATTCGTGAACGTTGTCATCGTGATCGTCATCGTCGTTTCCTTACTGCGCACCGGCGCTCGACGTGGATGGCTGCGGCGGCGTGGCCGGCAGCGGCGGCGTAGTGGAGGGCGGGCGGCGGTGCATCGTCGCCTGCTCGTAGGCGTAGGCCAGCTTGATGATCGTCGGCTCGCTGTAGCCCCGGCCGAAGAAGGTGATGCCAACCGGCAGGCCCGCCTTGGTGAAGCCGGCCGGGACGGTCATCGACGCGACGTAGACCAGGAACGTGTTCAGGTGCGGCGCGCCCTTCTGGTTCACGTAGGGCGGGTTGATGCCGTCCTTGATCAGCGTCGGTGTGTGCTCGACGGTCTTGTGGACGATGGCGTCCAGCTTGTGGTCGGCCATCACTTTCATGACGTTGATCATCAGCTCGTCGCGTGCGGCCGCCTCCGAAAGGCCCGGGCCCGGTCGCGGGATGGCCGATGGCCGACGCATCACCTTCGCGTAGTCCGGTGAGCTGCGGACCTCCTCCATCGTCCGGAACTTGGGGTTCGGGTGTCTCGAGAAGTAGACCGCCGCGCCGTCGCCGCCGGCCCCTTCCCCGTCGCCGGCGCCGCGCCGCGCCAGCAGCTCGTTGAGCTGCGGCACCTCGATCGGATCGACCACCACGGCGCCGGCGGCCTTCAGCTCGCCGACCGCTTTGTCGAACATCGCGGTGACGGTCTTGAAGTCCTCGGAATCCGGCTCGGTCGTGTAGCCCATCGGCGTCCGCAGGATGCCGATGCGCGCGCCCTTCAGGCCGTTCTTGTCGAGGAACGTGGCGTAGCTCTCGGGCGCCTTGCCGACGCCGAGGGCGGTGACCGGATCGTCCGGGTCGTAGCCGACCATGACGTCGAGGAGCCTGGCGGCGTCGGTGACGGTGCGCGTCATCGGCCCGAGCGACCCGCGGCGCGACGGCCAGCCGGCCCACACCCCGGCGCGGCTCACGAGGCCCGGCGTCGGCCGCATGCCGACGATGCTGTTCCAGGCCGAGGGCCGGCGGATCGACGCGAAGCCCTCCTGGCCGACGCCGATCGTCGCGAAGTTCGCCGCTACCGCCGAGCCGCTGCCGCCGGACGATCCGCCGACGGTGCGCTCGAGATCGTACGGATTGCGCGATGCGCCGTAGAGCGATCCGTAGGAATCGCCGCCGCCCATCTCGCCCAGCGTCACCTTGGCGATGACGATGGCGCCGGCCTTCTTCATCTTGGCGGTGACGAACGCGTCACGCGTCGGCACGACGTCCTTGAAGACGACCGACCCGAGCGTCGTCGGCATGCCGGCGACGTCCATCTGGTCCTTCAGGACTACCGGGATGCCGTGGAGCGGACCGACCGGCCCCGATTTCCGATAGGCCGCGTCGAGCGCGTCGGCTTCCTCGAGCGCCTTGGGGTTGATGCTGATCACCGAGTTGAGCTTCGGGCCGTTCTTGTCGTAGGCCTCGATGCGATCGAGGTAGGCCTTGACCAGGGCGCGGGCCGTCAGGCGGCCGGCCTTGTACTCGGCATGGACGTCGGCGATCGTCGCCTCGACCAGCTCGAACTTCTTCGGCTGGGCCTCGACCGTCGCCACGCGGTAGCCGCCGAACGTCCCGGCGGCGGCGCCGAGCACGACGACGGCCACCGCCGTCCATCTGCGAACCCGTGTCTGACGGGTCACTGGCTGTCTCACAAGAACACCTCTCCTTCGGGGACTCGGTCTGCGGAACATCGGGAATGTGCCCATCGCGCCATCACCAGAGCAGCTTCAGGCCAAGCTGCATCTGGCGAGCGGAGGTGCGGGTGTTCGTGATGACGCCGACGTTGGCGGTCACGTTGCCGCGGTCGTCGAAGATCGTGGTGGCCGGGGTCGAGAAGTTGGCGCGGTTCAGCGCGTTGAACATCTCGATCCGGAACTGCGCCGTGGTGCCGCCCAGCTTCTGGGTCTTGACCAGCACGAGATCGAGCGTCGCCAGGCCGGGCGAGGAGAGCCGGTTGCGGCCCAGGTTGCCGAGCACGCCGTCGGCGGGGAAGGCGAAGCACTCGGTCTTCACGTAGTGCGTCGGGTCGCCCGGATTCGTCAGCGTCTCGCACCCGGGACCGCCGAGGAGATCCGGCGGCTGTCCGAGGCCGCTGCCCGTCGTATCAGCCTTCGAACCGGCCCGGTCGCCGTTCAGGGCGAGGGTGAACGGATAGCCGCTCTGGGCGCGATAGACGCCCGAGACCTGCCAGCCCTGCACCAGGGCGCCGGTGAGCCCGCTGAGCGATTTCGGCGCCGGGATCTCGTAGATGAAGCTGCCGACGAAGTTGTGGCGGACGTCGTAGTTCGACGGCCCTCGCGCCAGCTCCGGCAACAGCGGCGTCGCGACCGCGAACGCGCTCTCGTAGCCGGTGCCGGAGGAGACGGAGGAGATCGACGAGCCGGTGTCGATGCTCTTGCTGAACGTGTAGGCCACCTGGGTCTGCAGACCGTTGCGCATGTTGCGCTTCAACACCGTCTGCAGGCCGTGGTAGTCCGACTCGGTGTTCCAGGTCACCGTGGTGTTGATGGCCGAGAAGTTCGGGTTGAGCACCGTGCTCGTCGCCCGCGACGGATACACCCAGCGGTCGCCCACCCGGGTCGGCATCACCGTGTTCATGTTGCGTTCGACCAGCGGCAGATGCGTGCCGCGTGCACCGACGTAGCCGACTTCAGCGGTCCAGGCGCCCAACTGCCGCTGCACGTCGACGTTCCACTGCGTGCGATAGGCGCGCGGTGGGTTCGGATCGACCCAGGCCGTGCGCAGGTTCTGCACGGTGAGGAGGGAATAGGCATCGGCCGGGAACGAGCCGGTGGGCGGGTTCAGGGCGTTGCCCTGCAGGAAGAACGGCGTCGAGCGGTTCAGCGGAGTCTCGTAGAGGTAGAGGAACGGCAGCACGTCGAAGACGCCGACGCCGCCGCGGATGGCCGTCGTGCGGGTGCCGAAGGGATCCCACGCCACGCCGATCCGCGGGGCGAAGTTGCGCAGCGTCGGGTTGCTGTCGTGGATCTGTCCGCCGACTGTGACCTGCGGATCGGTGAGGCCCTTGAGGAGCGCGACCTGGCCGTCGACCTCGGTGGGGATGGTCATCATCTCGTAGCGCATGCCGAGGTTGAGCGTGAGCCCGTTGCTGACACGGACATCGTCCTGGATGTAACCGCCGATGAGCGTCTCGCGCATGCTCCGCGTCGTGTCCGACTGCGGATACAGCGCCCCGAAACGCGAGGGGATGTTGCGCAGGAAGTTGGCCATCGTGCCGAAGTTGAACGAGCCGCCCGTCAGGTTCGGCGTGTCGAAGTCGTTGCTCATCCGCTCGAGGTTGAAGCCGAACTTCAGCGAATGCCGGCCGCGGAGCATATAGAGATCCTGGCTGACCTGATAGGACGTGAACTCCAGTTTCGCGTAGTCGGCGGCGCCGGGACCGCCGCCGGTGCCGGAGAGCCCCGGTACCGCGATCGACCCGATGGGGAAGCCGGGAATGTAGCCGAGTGACAGGTCGCTGAGGACCGGGTTCAGGACGGCCGCAATCGTGCCGCTGTTCGAACGCGAACGCGAGATGCCCATGCGCGTGACGCTGACGATCGCCGGGCCGAAGGTGTGGCTGTACTCGGAGGCGATCAGCTGCCGCCGCGAGCTGTCGGCGATCTGCTTGTTGAGCATGGCGTCGGGCTGTTCCACCTGTGCGTCGTCGTAGAGGAGCGTGGCGTTGAAGCGGCCCGCGTTCGACACCTGGTGATCGAGCTTGAGCAGCGCGTAGTCGCCTCGCGATTCCTTGTTGCGGACGGCGTAGTACTGGCCGGTGTCGCCGTTGCCCAGCAGCTCTCCGTTGGGCACCGGATAGAGCGCCAGCGCGCGCGCAATCTGCGGGTGCACCGTGACCGTGCCGGCCGCCAGCCGGCCCTCGCGGGCCGCCGCCGACGGCACCGTGGAGACGGTGGTCTGCCCGAGCAGTTCGCGCAGGCCCTCGTAGTCGGCGAACCAGAAGGTGCGGTTCTTCACGATCGGGCCGCCGAAGGCCACGCCGAACTGGTTGCGGTGGAAGGGCGGCGGCGCGTCACCGCGATCGAAGTAGTCCTGCGCGTCCATGCTGCTGTTGCGATGGAACTCGAAGACCGTGCCGTGGATCTGGTTGGTGCCGGAACGGGTGATGGCGTTGATGACACCGCCGGACGTACGCCCGTACTCCGCCGAGTAGGAGTTGGTGAGCACCGAGAACTCGGCCACCGCCTCGACGCCGAGGTTGGTCCCGAGCGCATTGCCCGGCGTCGTGTTGGCGTAGTCGTTGACGCCGATACCATTCAGCCGGTAGTTGTTCTCGGATGGCCGGGCGCCGGACACCGCCATCTTCATGCCGTTGCCGGACCGCGTGCCGCCGCTGCTGCCGACGCCGACCACGCCGGGCTGCATCATCGCCAGCTGGGTCCAGTCACGCCCGTTCAGCGGCAGCTCACGGATGGTCGTGCCGCTCACGTTGTGGCGCAGCGTGGCCGAGACGGTGTCGACCGCCGCCGCCTGCCCCAACACCTGGACGTCCTCCTTCAGATTGCCCACCGTCATGGCGAAATCGACGGGGAGCTCGGCGCCCACAGTGAGCGTGATGCCGGTCTTGGTCTGGCTGTTGAACCCGTCGAACGCCACGGCGACCTCGTAGCTGCCGGGCAGCAGGTTCGGCGCGCTGTAGAAGCCATCGGCGTTGGTGACGACGTTGGTTACGACGCCGGTGGCCACGTTGGTGATCGACACCGCCGCGTAGGGCAGTGTCGCCGCGCTCTGGTCCCGGACGCGGCCGACGAACGTTCCGCCGACGGTCTGCCCGCTCGCGGCCGGCGCGGCGAGACACATCAACGCCCACAACCACGCACTGACGATCAGTCCGCGCGGTACTCTCGAAGGTCGAATTGCCATTTGACAGTCCCCTGCGGGGCACGCCCCGCGCGCTGACGACGCACACACTCGTTCACCTGTTCGTGTCATGCACGTCAGGCGTATGCACGAGTCACTCAGCAACCCACGTGCCGCGCGTGCGGCCGCCGTCACGTGCGTGTTTGTCAGGGATTCACGAGCGATCGCACTGGCGCGGTCGCGCCTCGCGTCGTGCCGCGCAGCTCCGAGGCGACATGGTTGTCGTCGCGCACGGCGCGAACCGCCAAGACGGTGGCTTCGCTGGCGCGGCGTGGCTGACGGTGCAATTCAGCGCGTGAACATCGGGCGATTCGACGCGATCGCGGTCCCCACCCGATGCGCCGGAGGCGCCGTGTCGTGACACAGGAAGACAGAGCCGATGCAATCGAAGACACCACGATTACAAGCGCGAGACACCGCGAATACACCGGAGACATTGCGGACGCGGCGGGCGCCATGAGGGACACGTTCGTTCGTCCGGACAGGTAAAGCCGACGGATATGTCGATTTGACTCGAACGCGGGAGCCCTGGCTTTCCGTCGCGTCGCGCGTCGCGGATCGCGCCGGCCGACGCGCTCCGGCGATCATGACCGCGACAGCCGCGATCAGTCGTCGCCGCGAGACGACACGATGCCACGCAGCTCGCTTTCGACCCACGCCCCGGTCTCCCGCGCCGCAAGCGTGTCGAGGACGTTGGGCTCGTCGACGCCTATCCCGCGGAAGTAGCGCTCGAACTCCCGTACATTCTTGAGCGTCGGTGCCTCGGAGGCCTCGACCGCATGGCGAAGCTCGTGGGCCAGGATCGCCGTCAGCCGAAAGATGTCCTGGTAGGTGCGGCCGCGGTTCGAGG
>JANOIR010000509.1:0-25556 GCA_031407765.1 Vicinamibacteraceae bacterium | reverse complement strand
GGCGATCCGGTTGGCTTTGCGCGAGATCGCCACGCCCTCGGAGATCTTGTGGCCGAGCGCGATCGGCGGCCCGCCGGCGGCGCGCAGCAGCCACATTTCCTGATCGCGGTCGCGGGTGGTCCGGATGTCGGTGAAGGTGCGCGCGCCGATCAGGAAGTAGTCGCCGGTCGGCAGGTACTGCACGCGGAGGAAGCCGGTGGAGGGCGCCGGCGTCAGCAGCCGGATCGTCTTCGTGGCGACGTCGACGACGAAGGCGTCGCCGAAGCTCTTGGCCATGAAGGCGACGCGCGTGCCGTCGGGCGACCACGACGCGCGCTCGCCGAACCCGGTGAGCTGCCGGATATGCGCCGGCAGGTGCTCCTCCGGGTTGCCGCGCTTGGTGCCTTGCGCGAGCGGGACGGCGGCGGCCGCGGCGATGGCGGCGGCCGCGAGGGCGAGCACGGATCGAAGGCTCATGGCATCTCCTGACTCGGGACACTACGGTGCCGCTGCGAGCAGCGGGTAGACGGCCGCTTCGTCGGGCCCGGCGCCGAGCACCAACGGCGCGCCGAAGCCGGGCGCGGCGAGGAGCGCCGCGGCGACGCGGGCGTAGCCGGCCTCGTCGAAGTTGCGGCGGCGGACGACGATGAAGTCGACGGACAGACGGCGCAGCCGCGCCGTCGACGTGTCGTCCGGGAAGGTCTCGAGGTCGGCGAGCGTGTTGGCGTAGCCGGTCGGCAGGAAGCCGCTGTAGCCGTTCACCAGGTGCCGCCAGTGGTGGATCGACTGGACCTGGTGCCAGGTCTCATGCCCCCACAGGCGCCGCAGGAGCGGTACCGGCAGCTCGAGGATCACCGTGTCCGGCGGCGTGGTCGCCAGCCAGCGATCGACCGGCATCGGCTGGAGTCGGCCGTCGCGCAACGGCAACGGCCGCGACCAGTACTCGACGACGCACAGGACCACCGCGACCGCCGCGACGGCGGCGCGGACCCGTGGGCGGCGCAGCTGCGACACTCCGAGCGCGGCCAGCGCGGCGAGACCCATCAGGCCGACGCTGGCGAAGCGCGCCGGCGCCCGCAGGTTGCCGAGCGGCGGCGCGACGGCCTGGAGCAGCCGGAACGTGACGCCGTGCACGCCGAGCGACGCGTCGAACGCGAACACGGCAAGCGCCACGTAGACCCAGGTCGTACCCGCCCGCGGCCGCCACAGCGCCACCACCGCCAGCGCGAAGACGGCGGCGCCGGGGTAGAGCGATCGTTCTTCCGTGGCGGGCCCGAGGACCTCGCGACCGCGCAGCGCGTTGAACGTCGGCACGCGGAGATAGTCGGCGGGCGTCGCGCTGTACAGGTCGATCTCCGCGGCGGTGCGGGGCGGGTGCGCCGACCGGCTGGCGGCATACGGTGCCAGATAGGGCACGGCGACCAGGACCAGCGGCACGATCGCGACCGCGGTCGACGCGACGAGGCGAGGCCGCATGCCGTGCACCACGACCAGCGCGATCCAGGCGACTCCCGCCGTGACGGCCAGGAAGACGCCGTAGTAGACGCTACAGAGGAGCTGCGCGGCGAGACAGCCGCCGAGCGCCAGCCCGGCCCTGACGCGGGGCCGCTCGACCAGCGCGTGCAGCGCCAGGAGCGCGAGCGGCATCCAGGCGGTCCACTGCAGCTCGAGGTGCCCGATGTGGGCGAAGCGGTAGGGCGCGAACGCGAAGACCACGCCGGCGAGCGTCGCGGCGAGGCGATCGGCGGTGAGGCGCCGCGCCAGGGCGTACATCGCCCAGGCCGAGCTGACGATGGCGGCGATCAGCAGGCCGTCGTGGACCACGGCCGGCGGCACCCCGGCCCAGAGGAACGGCGTCCCAGCCAGCCCGACCAGCAGCATCGCATCGGAGTAGGCAAGCGTATGCGTGGCGGGGTAGAAGATATTGGCGTCGAACAGCGCCACGGGATCGCGGACGAGCTGGTGGGCGATCCACGCGAGCCGCCAGATGCTGAAGAACGCGTCGTCCATGTCGGGCAGGACGCGGGCTCGCGGGTCGCCGAGCGGCCACGTCAGCACCAGGGCCAGGGCAGCCAGCCCGAGGCACGGGAGCACGTCCCGGCGCCAGGCTGAGGCAGGCTGGCGGCTGGGTTCCTTCGTCACGCGCCCGGCATGTTAGTCGTATTCGCTTTCTGGAGGAGACTCGATGCGTATCTCACGAGTGTGTCTGGGTTGGACCATGGCGCTGGCGATGCCGGCGCTGGCGGCGGCGCAAGCCACCGCGCCGAAGCCGTCCGAAGCCGAGGACAAGGACCGCGCTGTGGCGGGCGGCGGCATCACCGCGCCCGGCTGGACGGGCAAGGTGGACGCCAAGGGGACGGCGGCGGGCCTCACGATCAAGGACTCGAAGTTCGAGCAGAAGGGGGACACCATCCACCTGACGATCGGGCCGGCGACGACCTACTGGAATCCAGCCAATACCGCCAAGGGCGACTACACGGTCAAGGCCACCTTCACCGAGCCGAAGCAGGACTTCAGTCATCCGCACCCGATGGGCCTGTTCATCGGCGGCTCCAAGCTGGGCACGCCCGACCAGGCGCTGCTGTACTGCGTGGCCTACCGGAACGGCAACTTCCTTGTCCGGCGGTTCAACGGGGACACGGTCACCAACGTGGTGCCGCGGACGCCCAACGAGGCGATCAAGAAGGCGGCGACCAAGGAAGAGCCGGTCACGCAGGAAATCGCCTGGGTCGTGAAGGGCGGCAAAGCCGATTGCGTGATTAACGGTGCGACCGTGGCGTCGCTGCCGGCGGCCGACATCGTCGGCCCGGGCAAGCTCGACTCGACTGACGGGATCTGGGGGATCCGGGTCAGCCATAACATGGACTTGACGGTTTCGAAGCTTGCGGCGAGCAAGAACTGAGAAACCGTGTTATGGTGGAGGCCTGTCGTCGTGAGTCCTGCCGTCGCTGCCGAAAATCATCGGTCTTCGCCATCAGCCCTCATCGAATGTCGCAAAACGTGCAAAGTGCGCGTCGCGCTGTGTTTAGCCCGCGTCCGACCGTGACGGGCCAACACAGGCAGTAACACGTCCCGCCGTCGCATTGGCGACGGTTTGGGGTAGCCGGTCGATCAGGAGCATCTCATGCCTTCCGTTCAGGGTGTCATCAAGCGGATCATCAGCGACAAGGGTTTCGGCTTCGTTCAGGCGAGCGACAGCACGGAATACTTCTTCCACCAGTCGGCGTGCGTCGACGCGCCGTTCGATTCGCTCCGCGAGGGGCAGTCGGTGACGTTCGACAAGGGGCAGGGCCCGAAGGGCCCGCGCGCCGAGAACATCCGGCTGGCGTAACGCCGTCTCGACCGTGGCGCCGTGGCGAGCAGATGCTCGCGCGATAGCCGCGCAATGAATCGGTAGGCCGGGCGTCGTGGGCAACCACGGCGCCCGGCCTTTTTGCGTTTGTCGACTCCGGAGTCGTCGGTCGGAGTCGTCCGGACCCGCGGCGATGTCGGGTCAGGCGCGCGCCTTCCGTATTCCTCGTCGAGCCGGTCCGTGGCGGACGGCACGAGGAGGATGCGATGCGTAGGATGCGACAGTTCTGGCTGGCCCTCGGCCTGCTGCTGGTCGGTGCCAGCGCCCACGCGACCACGCTGATCAAGGCCGACCTGCCGCGGATGGTTCAGGCGTCCGATCAAATCGTCGTCGGCACGATCGTCGGCACCGAGAGCGTCTGGGTGGGCCGCGCCCTGTTCACACGCTACACCGTCGCCGTCGAGGAGACCCTGCACGGTGACGCAGCGGCCCGCGTCAGCGTGCTCGTGCCCGGCGGCATCGACCGGAGCCGCCGGCTGCCCATCGGCATGGCGGTGGCCGGCGCGCCGACGTTCATGGCCAACGAGCGCGCGGTGCTGCTGCTGTCGCGCATCTTGCAGCCCACCGGCGCGGCCGACTTCCAGATCGTCGGGTTCAACCAGGGCCGTTTCACGGTGGTCGGCGGCCGGGTCGCAGGTGCACCCGCGGGGCCGGCTGGGAGCCGTCGCGTGGCGACGGAGCCGCTCGACGCGCTGTGTGGACGCCTGCGCGACCTCGTGCGCCAGCGCGGCAGCCAGCCGCCGTCACCCGATCGCGCGCAGCCGCGGAGGATCCGATGACGGCCCGGCGTGGCACCATCCTCCTGGCGATCGTCGCCCTGCTCGCCCTGTCCGGCCACACCCCGCAGGCCGGAGCGATCCTCGATCGGGGCGGCCTCTGGTTCCACGGACCCTCGCCAGTCCCCGGCGAGATACTGGCGACGTTCGCCAACGATCGCTGGCTGCCGACCTGCATGCCCGTGCAGTTCTCGCTGAACACCACGGTCGATCCGATCCTCGATCCCGACGGGCAGCCGGCCACATCCCTCGCCACGGCCCGAACGGCCCTGCAGGCGGCGCTGACCTCTTGGAACCAGATCCCCACGTCGTACATCGACATGCAGATGGACCGGACAACGGCGAACCCGGGCGATCCCGGATTCGACTTCGTCAACGAGGCTACGTTCAGCAGCGACGACCCGATCGCGTCATTCGTCGCGGCCTATTCGCGGGCTTTCTTCGTGGCGCTGGATTGGGAGGCCTTCGACGGCGAGGACGCCGACGGCGACGGGGACGCCGACGTCTCCGCGTCCACGGCGACGTGCCGCGACGTGGACGGCGACGGCGACATCGAGATCCCTGCCGGCCACTACGCCGCCGGTACGATCCTCGACAGCGACGTGGTCTTCGTTCCCGACAACTACCGCTTCGCCGACCTGGTCCAGGATCCGGCGCCGCTGTTCGGCGATGGGCGGCTGGACCTGCAGGGCGTCGCCGCGCACGAGTTCGGGCACAGTCACGGGCTGTCGCACAGCAACGTCGTCGACACCCACGTGGATGGCGGCTCGGCGGCGACGATGATGAGCGGATCCGCCTTCTTCGACGGAGCCCTCTCCTACCGCAGCCTCCACTCGGACGACATCGCGTGGAGCTCCTACTGGTACCCGGAAGGCACGGCCAAGGCCGGGCCTGCCGCTCTGCAGCGGGGCGACTTCGCCTTCGAGAAGCACTATGCGGTCATCAGGGGCGAGGTCCGCGACGGGGCCGGCACGCCCATCGTCGGCGCTTATCCCTACGCGGTCGGCCTGGACGGCGCGATCGTGGCCAGCAGCGTCAGCGGCACGATCCAGGTGAGCGCCAACCCCGACACCCTGTCGTGGCGGCTGCTGCCGCCCGCGCTCGGCGTCATCGACGGGGCTTACACGCTCCCCGTACCACGCGGGATCTACCGCCTCGGCATCGAGTCGGAAGACGGTCTGCCGATCGCGCCCGGCGGGAACACCTTCAAGCAGTGGGTGGGATCGCGGTACGGCGATCGGGTCTTCCCCGAGGAGTTCTGGAGCGGGCCGCTCGAGAGCGCCCACGAGATCTTCAGCGGCTTCGCCTGGCCCCTGCTCGCGTTCGGCAACCGCTCCGGCATCGACTTCGTGCTCGACGATGCCGAGCAGCTCCTGGCGGTCAACGCCGATCCCACCGACTCGTTCGAGGTGTGGAACACGTGGAACGGCATTCCGCCGGGCATGCTGATCGCGGTCCGCATGCCGACCGAGCGGCTGATAGCGGAGGCGGCGGGAAAGAAGCTGCTGATCAAGGCGGCGGTGTTCGGCGTGAGCCCGCTGCTCGAGGAGGATCGCGCGAGCCTGCCACTCGTGATGATCACAACTGGAGAAAAGCGAGCCGATGGCTCGGTGTCGATCGATGTGGCTCACCCCCTGGTGCGCGATGAGGGCTTCCCCATCCAGGGGAGCGAGCTGACGCCCCTACACGTCCTGTCGAGCCAGTCGCTCGGAAGTCTCGTGACCGGCCCGCTCGCCAAGTCCGGCCGAGACCTCTTCGTCGTCGCGACATTCGCCGACGCTGAAGATCCGCGTTTGCCGGGCTACGGCCCCATCGGCGCCTACCTCAAGGTGCCGACACCGGAGGATCGCGTCGGCGAGTCGTACGCGTCCGTCGATGGCGGCGCGACGTTCTTCCGCATCATCGGCGACGTCTACTTCGGGCTCGTCGTGGCCACGAAATAGTCGAGCGGAACCCTCAGTGCGCCGCGCGGGTGTACCGCGCGGCGTTCTCGCGATCGCCGAGGGCGGCGTAGGCGCGCGCCAGCGCATCCGTCGCCGTCTTCAACTCGTCGCTGTCCGGGAATCCTGCGCTGAGGATGCCGTGGCCCTCGAGCAGCAATCCGAGAGCATCCGTCACGCGTCCGGCTTCGAGATCGCACTCGCCGACGGCAACGACGCACTCGGCGATGCGGCCGTGTCGCTTCGGGTAGGCCCGCCGGGCCACCTCGAGCCCGCGTCGCAAGAACGGGAGCGCCGACGTGCATCCTTGCATCTCGCGTCGAAGCAGGCCGATGTTCAGCAGGCTCTGTGAGACATGGCGGTGCCCCGGACCGAGCGACGCCTCCCGCAGGTGGAGGGCTCGCTCGTACAGCGCCAGGGCGTGCGCGTGGTCGCCCCGGGCCTTGTAGACGTGCCCGAGGTTCTCGACAGGGAACGGATGCGTCGGATGCGAGACGCCGACCGAACGCTCGTAGATGGCGATCGAGCGCTCGAACTGGGCTCCCGCCTCCTCGTAGCGCTTCATGTCGAGCAGGAGCTGGCCGAAGGCGTTGAAGGCGATGGCGGTCTCGCGATGGTCCGGCCCGAAGGTCTTGGCCGCGATGCCGACCGCACGCTCATGCAGCCGCCGGGCTCCCTCGAGCTCACCCTGCAGCCTGAGGACGTCGGCGAGGTTGCCGAGGCTACCGCCGACCAACGCATGATCCGGTCCGCGGTGACGCTCGTTGATCGCCAAGGCTCGTTCGAGTGCGGTCCGCGCCTGCGGGAGATCCCGGCGGGTCGTATAGACGAGTCCCAGGTTGTTCAAGGCCGCGGCGAGCGAAAGCGCGCTCGGTCCGAGGGCACGCTCGCGGATGCCCACGGCGCGCTCCAGCAGGTCGCGCGCCTCGTCGAGGCGCCCCGCACGACGGTGCAGCAGGCCCAGCCCGCTCAACGTCACGGCCAGGTCAGCGTGCTGCGGTCCGAGCGCCGCTTCCTGGATGCGCACGGCTTCCTCGTAGAGCGGACGCGCTTCGTCCGAGCGGCCGTCGTTGTAGAGGGCCAAGGCGAGCTGCTGCGCGCCCATCGCGACGTCGGGATGCCGTGAGCCGAGGTGCGTTCGCCGCAGCGCCAGCGAGCGCTCGAGGAGAGGAATCGCCTCGCGGTTGAGCGCCATGGAGCGGTAGATGTTCCCCATGACGTTCATCATCCGCGCCTGCAGGTCGGGCTGCGCCGAGAGATCGGCCTGGACCCGGGCGGCGCCGCGATCGAGCAGCTCGCGCGCGGTGACTGGCGTGTTCGCGGCCCTGAGCGGGTCTGCGGCCCCGAACAGCCCGGTCAGGAATTCGGCAACCTGGTTTGCGGCGGCGGCTTCCTGCTGCGCGCGGTCGCGCTCGGCGGCCAGCCGCCAACTGTAGAAGCCGACAATGCTGGCGAGCGCGACGAGCACGGCGGCCGCGGTGCCGACGGCCAGCCGGTGTCGCCGGACGAACAGCGATGCGCGGTACCACAGGGAGTCACCCCGCGCGGCCACCGGGAGGCCGCGGCGGTAGCGCCGCAGGTCTTCGACCAGGGCGTCCGCCGACCGATAGCGGCGATCCGGCACCTTGGCCACGGCGCGCGCGGTGATGCGATCCAGGTCGCCCCGGAGGCGTCGACGCGACGCGCCGCCGTAGGGGACCGCGTCGCCGAGCGCCACGCTCGCGCGCGGCGTCTCCTGCTCGCAGATGATGCGTTGCGCCTCGGCCGGAGCGAGCCCGCCGACCCGCTGCGCTCGGCGGCCGGTGACCAGCTCGAAGAGGATGAGGCCGAGTTGATAGACGTCCGAGGCGGTGGTGATCGGTTCGCCACGCACTTGCTCCGGGCTTGCGTAGTCCGGCGTCATCAGCCGCAGCGCGGTCCGCGTCGCCGTCGCCTCGCCGTCGCCAGCGGGATCAAGCAGCTTGGCGATGCCGAAGTCGAGGAGCTTGATGGTGCCGTCCTCGGTGATCAGGACGTTCGACGGCTTCAGATCGCGGTGCACGACGAGGCGCTGGTGGGCGTGCCGTACCGCCTCGGCGACCGCGATGCACAGGTCGACCCGGGCATCCAGACCGAGCCGGCGGGTCGTCGCGTAGCGATCGAGCGGCTCGCCCCGCACCAGCTCCATGGCCAGGTAGGGCCGGCCGTCGGCCGTGACGCCCCCGTCGAGGAGTCGCGCGATGTTCGGATGCGTGAGCGACGCCAGGATCTGCCGCTCCTGGCGGAAGCGCGTCAGTACGTCGTCGGTGTCGATGCCGCGCTTGACGGCCTTGAGCGCGACCTCCTGTGTGAACGCACCGTCGGCGCGCTGCGCAAGATAGACCACCGCCATGCCGCCGCGACCGATCTCCTCGACGAGGCGGTACGGGCCGACCGATTCGCCGATCGCGAGGCCGTCGTCGCGCTCGAGCGCCTCCCGCAGCGTGTCGCCGAAGGGGCCGCTCAGTGCCCCCCCGGGCTGCAGGAACCCGTCGGCCCCATCCAGCTCGCGCAGCAGGCGATCGATCTGCCGGCGGATCGGCGCGTCGCGGCCGCACCGCGCGTCGAGCCATGTGTCGCGCTCCATCGCTGGACGCGCGAGCACCTCGTCTAGCACCAGGTCGAGATCGGCGTCGTCAGCCATCGCGGACCTCAGGAGCCAGCGGTACGCGCCGCGGCGTCTGCGGGGCGGTCATCGAGCGCCTCGCGCAGCCACGCCTTGGCCCGGAGCCAATCGCGCTCGATGGTCCGCGTCGACACGTCGAGCGCGGCCGAGGTCTCGGCGTCGGTGTAGCCGACGAAGAACCGGCATTCGACGACCTGCACCAGTCGGGGATCGGCCTTGCCGAGGCGCTCGAGCGCCTGGTTCACGAGCAGGACGTGCTCCGCCTGGTGCTGGACGGCAGCGTCGCGCTCGTCGATTGGCACGTGCGCGGCGCCGCCGCCGCGCTTGGCGGCTTGGTGGTTGCGCGCGTGGTCGACGATGACCTGCCGCATCGCACGGGCGGCGATAGCGAGGAAGTGCCCGCGATCGCGGGCGCCGACCTGAGCCTGATCGACCAGCTTCACGTAGGTCTCGTGGACCAGGCCGGTGGTATCGAGCAGGACGTCCGGGCGGGCGTTGCGCCGCAACTGCGATCGCGCGACGCGCCGCAGTTCGGGGTAGATCAGTTCCACGAGGCGATCGAACGCCCCGGGAACACCCTCGCGATGGGCAAGGAGCAGCGCGGTGACGGTGCCGGCGCCGTCGGTCATGTGGGTCCCTGCGCCGCCATTCTACCGGGCGAGCAGGGCCTGGCGCGCGCTTCACGACCGCGGGCACCTTCGAGCAGTGTGGCGGAAGGGGTAGGGCGAGCGGCGCGGGCGCGCCGGGCTTTCCTCGACGACTCCGGAGTCCGAAGGCAGGACTCCGGAGTCGTGCGGGGCGGGTCAGGCCTGGGGGCCTACCGCCGGGCGGCGGTGGGCGTGCTGACCGGCTCGCCGGGCACCGGACCGAACGCCGGCGACGGCACGCGCCGCTTCGACGCCGCCTGGTAGGCCGACGCGGCTTTCAGCGTGAGGTTCTCCATCCCCGGCTCCGACCAGAAGTTGATCGAGAAGGGCAGGCCGGGCGCCGGGATGTCGGTCGGCGTCGTGCTCGCCTTGCCGCGGTAGAACTTGCGGCCGTTCTCGTCGGTCGCCAGCTCGAAGGTGGCGTCGTAGGCGACCCGCACGTAGCCCGCCGGAATCAGCATCTCGGTGATGCCGGCGTGCGGCCCGAACGAGTAGGACGGGCTGCGGTCGTTGACCGACGGCTCCGGCGCGAGGCCGATCTTGCCCGGCGGCAGCGCCGAGTGCAGCTGGATGATCACGTCCAGCTTGTTCTCCGCCATCACCATCTGGATGACGCGGCGCAGGAGCTCGCGCAACTGGACCTGCTCGGCGATGCCCTGCGGCTTGCCGGCGGGGTTGCGGACGTCGCGCACGTCCTGCCAGTTCAGGAACGCAGCGCGCTGGTCGTCGCCCTAGAACTTCGACCGCTCGTTCAGGGTCTTCCAGTCCATCACGGTCTCGGTGTAGCCCTTGTCAGCCCAGTCCTTGGCCCGCCGCGCCAGGTACTGCGAGAGGTGGAACCGGAACGTCTTGGCCGACGCAGTCCGGATCATGCTGCGGACGTTGAGGTTCGGCGGCCCGGCTTCGATCCCTTCGGCCCACTGCCGCATCCAGTCGATCGGCTGCATCGTGCCGGTGCCGAACGTCGCGCCCTGGGCGAACTCGGTCGGCTCGATCTTGGCCGCGAACGCCGCGAACTGCGGCTTGCCGTCCTCCAGCTTGTAGAGCAGCTCGGGATAGATCACCGGCGTGATCTGGGCGATGGCCCGATCGAAGTCGACCCGCATGTTCTCGACCTCGGGGTCGTCGGTCCAGCCGGTCGGGACCGACTCCACCAGCGTCGCGCCGAGATGCGTCGCCAGCATCTCCTTCATCTCCTTGGACGCCGCCGCGACGATCGCCTCGTCCGCCTTGGCGTGCGGGATCATGAACTCGCGCACGATGCCGATCCGCATGCCCTTGAGCGAGCCGGCGGTGCCGGGTGCCACATGCTTGGCGTAGCCGTCGAGGATGGTCGAGCGCGGCACCGTGGTGAAGATGTCGCGCGGATCGTAGTAGCCGTTGACCGGATCCTTGAGCGCGTCGAGGACCTTGGCCGAGTCCGCCACGGTGCGGCAGACGATACCCGCGCGGTCCTGATAGATGCTCGCCCCGATCGATCCGCCGTGGAACGAGATCAGCGACTTGTGCGGGAGGATCAGCGCCGACGAGTTGTGGTTGGACGGCCCCCGGCACGACGCGCCGGTCTCCTCGCACAGGCTGCACATGACCAGGTTGGCGCCAACCGAGACGCCCGAGCCCGAGCTCGATCCGATCGAGGCGGCGCGGGTGGTGTCGTAGATGCCGGACGGGTTGCCAGCCCACGTGCTGCGCTGATAGCCGAGCGTCGATGGCAGGACCTTGGTCGGGAAGTTCTTGCCGCCGGGGTTCCCGCCGCGGCCGTTGTATTCGGTCGTGTTGGCCTTGGCGTAGATGATCGCGCCTTTGGCGCGCAGCTGCGCCACCAGCGTCTGATCGCGGGCCGGGAAGTCGATGTCGTAGCGGGTGTCGCCGCCGCCGGTCGACCGCATGTCCTTGGTGTCGAACGGATCCTTGAACGAGAACGGGATGCAGTACATGGGCATCGCCGCCAGATCCGGGCTGCGGCCGAACTGCGCGTCGAGCTCGGCGGCGCGCTCCATCGCGTCAGGCAGCTTGCGGAGCTCCTCGCAGACCTTCGGCGAGCCCGCCGGCAGCGGGCCCTTCGAGGGATGGGTGTCGCGCGCGCCCTTGCACGTCACCGTCCGCTCGCCGCGGACGTTGAGCATGCCCATTGCGCGCAACTGCCCGGCGTTGGGGATGCCGACGACCATGCCGTACTGCTGCTTCACCTCCGGATCGGAGGCGGTCGGCTCGAGCCGGCCGAACTCGATCGGCGGCGTCTTCTTCGGATCGCCGTCCTTCAGGGCCGCCGTCGCGGTGACGGCGGCCTTGTACTTGTCGTAGTCGGGCAGGTACTGCGGCGCCATCTCCTCGGTGACGATCTTGCTGGCGACGCCGTTGTACGCCTTGGCGCGATTGAGATAGGCCCCGACCAGCCCCTGGCAGGTGATCTGGCCGTCCTTGATGGCGCGATGCACATCGTCGATGGTGGCTTCCTCGAGCTGGAAGCGCCATGACGGTGCCTGCGCGTTGACGCCGATTGCGGCCGGCCGGGCCAGCACCGACAGCGCGGCGACGACCCCGACGCTGGCGCCGCTCACGATCATCTTCAACTTCGACATGAAAACTCCTTGCGCCGGTGGCCAGGAGGCCACCGGCAGCGGACGAAGTGCTACTGCTCGTCGTGGCTGACGCCGGCCGACGGGGCCGGGCGTGCCGTGTCCTTGGCGAGGGGGCCGAATGCCGGGGGCGGCACGCGCCGCTTCGACGCCGCCTGGTAGGCGGAGGCAACTTTGAGGATGAGATCCTCCTTGCCCGGGTCGGCGCGGAACACCAGCGAGAAGGGCAGGCCCGGGGCGGGCACCGTCGTCGGCGTGTCGTTGTTGGTCGGGATGTAGCGCGTCTTGTCGGCGCTCAGCACGAACACCGGGTCGTAGACTTCGCGCACGTAGCCGGCCGGAATCAGCACTTCGGTCAGGCCGCCGTTCGGGCCGAAGGCGCTTTCGCCGCGGGTGTCGCCCTCGGGTCCGGGCTGACCGGCCAGGCCGATCTTGCCCGGAGGCAGCGGCGAGTGCAGGCGGACGACCACGTCGAGCGTGTTCTCCTGCAGCACCTTCATCTCGACCCGGCGCAGGAGCTCGCGCAGCAGGAAGCGCTCGTGGATGCCCTGGCGCTCCTCGATCGGGTTGCGGATGTCGGTCGTCTCCTCCCAGTTCTTGAATGCCGCGCGCTGGTCGTCGCCCCAGAACTTCGAGCGCGCGTTCAGCGTCGGGAAGTCGACGAGCGTTTCCTCATAACCGAGCTTCTTCCAGTCGGCGGCGCGGCGCGTCGCGTACTGCACGAAGTGGAAGCGGAAGGCCTTCGACTCGGCCTGCGGCTGGATGGTGCGGATGTTCAGGTTCGAGGGCACCGGCACCTTGCCGTCGGCGAGCGCGACCATGTAGTCGGCCGGCGCCATCGTGCCCGAACCGAACGTCACGCCCGGCGCGAACGGGGTCGGCATGATGGCCGCAGCGAAGTCGGGGAACACCGGCTTGAACTCGCCGCTCGAGCCAGCGGCGCTGCGGCCGCGACGACCGCCGCCGCCGGCCGAAACGCGATAGAGGATGTCGGGGAAGAAGACCGGGATCAGCTCGGCCACCGCCTTGGTGTAGCTGGTGGTCATGTTCTCGATCGCCGGGTCGTCGACCCATTTCGGATCGGTCGATTCGACCAGCGTCGCCCCCAGGTAGTCGCCGAGCCACTGCTTGATCTCGGCGTTGGCGGCCTTGACGATCGGCTCGTCGGCCTTGATGCCAGGGAAGGTCAGCATCGATTCGCGGATGATGCCGATGCGCATGCCCTTCAGCGATCCCTTGGCGCCGGACATCGCCGCCGCCGCGCCGTAGGAGCCGTCGAGCACCGCCGAGCGCGGGATGGTCGTGAACACGTCGCGCGGGTCGTAATAGCCCGCGACCGGATCCTTGAGCGCGTCGAGCACCTTGGCCGAGTCCGCGATGAGCTTGCAGTGGATGCCGGTGCGATCGTTGTGGATGTCGGAGCCGATGGCGCCGCCGTGGAACGAGATCAGCGCCTTCTGTGGCAGCAAGAGGGCCACCGAGTTGTGGTTGGCCGGACCTCGGCACGACGCCCGCGTCTCCTCGCAGAGACTGCACGTCGCCAGGTTGGCACCGACCGACACGCCGGAGCCGGAGCTGGACCCGAGCGACGCCGCGCGGGTCGTGTCGTAGGGGTTGCTCGGATTGCCGGCCCAGGTGCTGCGCTGGTAGCCGAGCGTCGAGATGAAGACCTTGTCCGGCGTGTTCTTGCCGCCGGGATCGCCGGCGCGGCCGTTGTACTCGGTGGTGTTGGCCTTGGCGTAGATGATCGCGCCCTTGGCCCGGAGCTGCGCCACCAGCGTGTGGTCGCGGGCCGGGAAGTCGATGTCGTAGCGCGCGTCACCGCCGCCCGTCGACCGCATGTCCTTGGTGTCGAACGGATCCTTGAACGAGAACGGCACGCAGTACATCGGCAGCGCCTTCAGGTCGGGCGCCTTGCCGTACGTGGCGTCGAGCTCGGCGGCGCGCTCGAGCGCGTCCGGCATCTTGCGCAGCTCCGCGCAGACCTTCGGCGAGCCCGCCGGCAGCGGCCCCTTCGAGGGATGCTTGTCACGATCGCCCTTGCAGGTCGTCGAGCGCTCGCCGCGGAGGTTGATCATGCCCATCGCGTTGACCTGACCGGCGTTGGGAATGCCGACGGTCATCCCGTACTGCTGCTGCACCTCGGGATCGGAGGCGGTCGCCTCCATCCGGCCGAACTCGATCGGCGGCCCCTTGTACTCGCTGAAGTTCGGGAGCACGGTGTTGATGGCGATGGTCTTGGTCGGGAACGCCAGCGGCGCGCCGGCCCGGACCTGGCCGGGCGGCTTCGGGATGTCGGCGCCATCGGCCGTCACCAGGTAGTTGCTGACCCCGTTGTAGGCCTTGGCCCGATCGACGTAGGCCTGGACCACGCCGACGCAGGTGGTGCGGCCCTGCTGAATGGCTTCCTGGATGCCGGCAATCGAGATTTCCTCGATCTGGAAGGCCGGCTGCTGTGCGTGCAGCCGGCCGCCGAAGGCGGTGATGCCGAGGGCCGCGGCGACGAGCGCGGTGCGTCTGGTGATCTGCATGAAGGGGTCTCCTCGGTCGATCAGAAGCTGGCGCGGAAGCCGAGCTGGACCATCCGCGGCTGGTAGGCCACGTTCAGGTTCGGGTCCGCCTGACCGAAGCGGCTGTTGCTCTCGTTGAGCACGAAGGTGCCGTAGTTGGCGTGGTTGAAGACGTTGAACACCTCGACGATGCCTTCGAGCTTGGCCCGGCCGATGCCGAAGCGGCGCTGCACGCGCACGTCGGTGCGGTGGTAGGTCGGCAGATCGAAGCTGTTGCGCGCGATGATGGTGCCGTTGGCGCGGGCGCGGCCGGCGCCGCCGCCGGTCTGCAGCGCGTCGACGCCGGAGGTCGGCGTCGCCCAGCCGGCGTCGCCGAACAGGAACAGGCCGCTGACCTGGAAGCCGTGGCCGATGTCCCAGATGCCGTTGAACGACACGCGGTGGCGCTGGTCGCCGGTGAGGAACCACTCGTCGCGGATCGTCTCGTGCAGCGTGACCGGGACGTCGCACACCGGCCGGCCGGCGGCGTTCAGGGTGATCACGTACTCACAGCCGGCCGGGACCGGCGCCGTCTGGTGGTCCCACTGCCCGGAGAGCAGGTAGGTCGCCGAGGCCTGCCACCGGTTGCTGAACCGCTTGGTGAACGCCATCTGCAGGCCGTGGTAGTTCGACTCGCCGATCGACAGGCGGCTCGAGACCGAGCCCCACTCGGGGTACGGGCGCAGGTCGATGCGCGTGAACGGGTAATTGATGCCGGTCGCCGGGTTGTAGGCGATGTTCGAGTTGATGCTCACGTTCTGCGCGCGCAGGCCCGTGTAGACGTAGTCGGCCTCGAATGACATCGAGGTCCCGAACTGGCGCTGGACACCGACCGACGCCTGGTTGCTGTAGGGGATCTCGTTGTAGTTCGAGGAGAACGTCCCCAGGCTGCGCCGCAGGCAGCCCGGCACGTTGGCGACCGTGCAGAGCGTGTTCTGGACCTGCTCGAACGTCGGAATCGGGCCGTTGAACGGGTTGGAGGCGAAGTCCGCACGGCCGTCGTTGAGGATCTGCGGGTGCAGCGCGTAAGCCCCGAGCTTGGTCCAATAGGCGGAGTGCGAGCCCGGATCGGCGAAGAAGCGACCACCGCCACCGCGGATGACCGTGCGATCGTTCAGCGAGAAGGCGGCCCCGACGCGTGGCGCCCAGTTGTTCGAGTCGTTCTTCCGCCCACCTTTCAGGAACGGCAGGAGCTCGACGTCCTCGGCGTAGACGCCGTCCATGTAGTCGTAGCGGACGCCCAGGTTCAACGTCAGCTTCGAGCTGACCTGCCAGTCGTCCTGGAACCAGGCCGACGTCGAGTGCAGCGGCGCGTACTGCTTCATCTGGCCAACGCCGAGCGTGTAGGAGCGGACGATCGGCGAGAGCGCCGCGAGGTTCCAGGTCGAGACGTCGTTCCACACCGGGAACAGGGACTCGATGTTGGCCGGGACGACGCCGCCCTGGGCGTCGTAGATGCCCATGCAGCGGTTGCAGAGGAACACCGGGTTCTGCTGGTAGAAGTACTCCGCGCCGACCTTGACGTCGTGACGCCCGGCCTTCGAGAACGACAGCGTCATATTGTCGCGGACGCCGTAGGTGTCCTGCCGTTCGTCCTCGTGCGAGTTGGTGTGCGCCTGGCCGACGGTGTAGCCGCGCATCTGGATGATGGGCGTGCCGTGCGTGAGGCCGGGATACGGGTGATCCGGCCACGGCACGATCGACTGCTGGATCCAGTAGTAGCCGGCGTAGGCGCCGCGGACCTCGTTGACCACGCGCGGCCCGAGCACCTGCGTGAGCGTGATGCCGAGGTCGCTGCTGTGGCGGTTGGTCGTGATCGAGGACGACGGATGGCGCGTGGCGCCGCCGGTGTAGCGCTGGTCGTACGGCATGTCGACGATCGACTTGTTGGCGCGCGCCGACAGCCGCGTCTTCGTCGAGAACTGGTAGTCGAGCCGGGCCAGGCCCTTATCCTCGGTGCGCGTGCCCGAGTGGTCGAAGTTGAAGCTGGGGTAGGCGCTGGTGTGATTGAAGGTCTGCGGCTCGCGCTCCATCTCGTAGTTGCCGAAGAAGTGCAGGCGGTCCTTGAGAATCGGGCCGCCGAGCGTCCAGCTGAACTGGGTGTCCGAGTAGGGCAGCACGCGTTTGGCGACGAAGTCCTCGGCGATCATCGAGTCGTTGCGGACGTAGCCGGAGAAAGCGCCAGACAGCGCGTTCGTGCCCGACTTGGTGATGGCGTTGACCAGCGTGCCCGACGACCCGCCCTGCGAGGCGTCGAAGCGGTTGGCGACGAACTCGAACTCGGCGATCGAATCGCGGCTGTACTTCGGCTGGCCGAACCCGCCGGTCTGGTTCTGGGTGACGCGGAGACCGTCGACGTTCAGCTGGAAGGCCCCGACGCCGATGCCGGGCTCGTCGTTGACGACGGCGTTGGAGCGCGCGCCTGGGACGAGCAGCGTCAGATCGACGAAGTTCCGGCCGTTGACCGGCAAGTCGGCCATCTGGCGTGGGTCGACGTTGCTCGCGACGGTGGAACTGGTGCGATCGAGCAGCGGTGCCGTGGCGCTGACGGTGACGTTCTCGCTCAATCCGGCCGGCATCAGGCGCAGGTTGATGGTCGCCTGCTGGCCGACCAGAATCTCGATGCCGGTCCGGGTCAGCGTGGCAAAGCCCTGGAGCTCGGCGGTCATGCGGTAGCTGCCGACGCGGATCGGCAGGCGGTAGCCGCCGCCGGACTCGGTGACGGCCTCGAAGCGGTTGCCCGAGGCTTCGTGGATCGCGGTGACGACGACACCCGGCATGACGCCGCCGCTGTCGTCGGTCACGGTGCCGATGACCACCGCTTCCTGCGCCTGGCTGACACCGGGCAGGGCGAGCAGGGCTACGGCGACGAGCCAGGTGACGAGGCCCGATCCCGCTCTAGGCCGGGGGACCGATGCGCTGCCGCTCGCGCTGCCGGTGACGTGTGTGTGCATGGTGAAAACTCCTCCTGACAAAGCCTGGCGAGACGCTATCGCGGCCGGTCGGAGCGGCGGTGTCATCGTCTGCAACGAGTTGTCTCGGCTTGTCTCAGCCGTTCGAAGTGACGGACGCTTCTGTCGCCTATAGCAGCAGAAGTCGACAGTTGTGTTGATCCGCGTAAAACGGCCCCGCACGCATCGCGGCCATGCGTGGTACGCCCCCGCGTGAGGCGCCGCGGCGCGCCCAGCGCCGCGCATAGCAGCCGAACGCACCAGGGGGCGTCCCGCGCCGGCCGTGAGAGGCCGGCGCAAGACCAGCAACGCCGTCAGAACGACAGCAGGTGGGTGTATTTCAGCGCCACCGAGCGGACGGTGGGCGCGCCGGCGGGCCGCGTGTCGGTGTAGACCACGAAGACGTCGCTGAGGGGGCGATGCATCAGGCTGAAGCGGACGTTGGTGAGCCAGGCCTGGCGGGCGCTGTTGTACTGCACGAGGGCGTTCAGCGACGCCCGCGTCGAGAACGACCAGTCGACGCGCACCTTGGCCAGGGTGGTGTCGAAGCGGCCTTCGGGGAGCGCGGCGTGGTTGCGCTCGAGCGTGCCGCTGATCGCTCCGCGCGCCGACAGCCGCAGCCGTGCCGCGATCGACGTCCCGGTCATCTCGCCCGACCAGAAGTCGCCGGTGGCGAGCCCGATGGTGCCGGAGAGCATCCGGCTGCGATCGGACCGATACGAGGCGGTGGAGCGGGCGAAGCGATACGCGCCCGGGGCCAGCGTGACGCCCCGCGCGATCGTGAACGGCTCGATCACGTGCTCGACGTTCCAGTCCAGGTCGAGGCCGGCGCGGCCCCCGTCGGCGAACTCCAGCGATAGATCCTGGCGGGTCAGGCGCGACACCGGCTGGCGGTGGCCGCTGTCTTCGACCCATTCCCCTTCGCCGCCGACGGTGATCCCACGCATCCACCGCTCGGGGGCCCGCGGCCGGAACACCCATTCGTGCTCCCAGGTGAGCGTGCCGGCGTCCTTGCGCGCGACGTAGCCGAGGTCGTTGCGGTAGCCCTGGCCGATGTTGGTGTAGGCGACGTGCGTCCCCTGGCGCTGGGTGTCGATCTGCAGCGCGCCGCGCAGGGCCCAGGGGCGGCCGCGGTCCACCTCGGTCGCCTCGCTGCGCAGGGCGACGGCGTCGACGGCGACGGCGCCGCCGAAGCCGAGATGCGCGTCGAGGCCGGCGGTCCGGGTCGCGCCGAGCGGCGATTCGTGAGCCAGGTAGACCGCGCCGAGGCGATGGCGGCGGCCCAGCTCCCGCGTCAGCCGGGTCGCGATGAACTGCTGCTGTCCGGGCCCGCCATCGGGCAGCGCCGTCGTGACGGCCAGCGCGCCGATGCCGACGCGGCCCTGGCGTCCGCTGACACGCCCGCCGGCGTAGACCGGCACCGACGCGCCATCGACGAGGCCGATGCGGCGGCTGAAGAACGGCAGCAGGTCGCGCGAGCCGCCGGTGCCCGTCTGGTCGCCGACGGTGAAGGCGCCCTGGTTCTCGAGGAAGAACTCGCGCTTCTCCGGGAGCACCGGGCTGATGCGGGTGAGGTTGATCTGCTCCTCGTCGACCTCGACCTGCGAGTAGTCGGCGCGCAGGGTCAGGTCCCAGGTCAGGTCGCGCCAGCCGTATTTGACGTCGAGGCCGGCGTCACGGTGGGCGTGCCCGTCGCGCACGCCGCCGACGAGGGCCGGTTTGACGCGCAGGCTGCGCCCGGCGCGGACGTGATCGATGCCCTCGAGCACGCCGGCGTAGGAGACTTTCCGCTCGGTGAACTGGCGAGGCACGGGCGACCATACCGCGACCTCGTTGCGCCGGCGCAGCACGCGGACGATGTTCAGACCCCACCGCTGCCGCTCCCGGCTTGGGAAGCGCAGCGTGCGGAACGGGATCGCCATCTCCATCGTCCAGCCGCCCTCGACGCGGCCGGTGCGCACCGTCCACACGCCGTTCCAGTCCTGATTCAGCTGGCGGCCGTCGTCGTGGGTCTGCGCGTCGCTCAGCGCGCCGCCCGGATTGGTCAGGAAGGTGAAGGCGTTGCGGCTGTCGAGAAAAGTGTCGAGGACGATGGCGACGACGTCGCCGTCGCGGCTGGTGAAGTCGCGCTTCAGACTGTCGGTGATCAGGCCGTCGCCGCCGTCGAGAAAGGTGCCGCCGACGTAGAGCGTCGCGTCGTCGTAGAGGAAGCGGACCTCGCTCGACTGCGTGCTGGGCTCGCCTTCGTGCGGCTGCTGCTGGACGAAGCGGTCGGCGGCGTCGGCCTCGCGCCACGGCGCTTCGTCGAGATGGCCGTCGACGACGATCGGGACGCTGATCCGGGCCGCGGTGACGCCCCGGCGCGCACTGGCATCCCGATCGGTCGCCGCCGCGGGGGCGGCGGCGGCGAGGGCGAGCAGGAAGGCCAGCGCGGGTCCGGGCACGTGCCGTCGCCTCGGGCGTCGGCGGGCGAGATCGGTCGTATCGAATATGGACACGGCAGCACGGCAGCGACTCGCCGCGCCCGAGGGCGTCGGCGGGGTCAGGCTACCGTGCGTTGCCAGGGGGGCGTCGTCACAACACGTCTCCGGAATGTCTCGAATCGTCTCTGGTTGGCGGCCGCGCTCTCACGCGCGGCCGCGGGCCGGCCTCTGAACGTGCGGGCTGCTATTTGCCGACGCGCCCTCGCGCGTCGACCGGACGATGGCTCCGGACTCCGTCCTCGCCATTCGTCACGCGGCGCTGGGCGCGCCGCGGCGCCCGCACGTGGCCGGCGGTTGTTCCTCACGCCGGCAGGCCCTCGTCGGCCGATCGCACGAGGCGATAGCCGGAGCCGTGCACGGTCAGGATGTGGCGCGGGTTGCGGGGGTCGCGCTCGACCTTCTTGCGCAGCTTGGCGACGAAGTTGTCGACGGTGCGGGTCAAGGGTGCAGCACTGTAGCCCCACACCGCCCGCAGCAGCTCCTCGCGCGTCACCACCCGATCGGCGTGGTCGAGCAGGTACTCGAGGAGCTCGAACTCGCGCGATGACAGGTCGAGCGGCTTGTGCTTGCAGCGCGCCTGCCGCAGGCGCAGATCGAGCGTGACCTCACCGACCCGGACCTCGTCGGTCGGACGCGCCGACGGGCGTGGCCGCCGCAGCTGGACGCGGACGCGCGCCAGGAGCTCCTTCACCCCGAACGGCTTGCCGACGTAGTCGTCGGCGCCGAGCTCGAGCCCGGCGACCCGATCCATTTCCGCGTTGCGCGCGGTGAGCATGATGATCGGCATGGTGAACTGCTCGGCCCGCAGCCGGCGGCACACCTCGTACCCGCTCATGCGGGGCAGCAGCAGGTCGAGCAGGACGAGGTCCGGCTGCTTGGCCATCGCCAGGTCGAGGCCTTCCTCGCCGGTCGACGCCGACAGCACCTCGTAGCCCTCGAACTCCAGGTTGTCCTGCAGAATCAGCCGCAGATCCGGCTCATCTTCCACCGTCAAGACGCGTGGCATCATCCCCATCCTCCTTCATGTGACGTGGCCGCAGGCGCGGCCGCGAACTGCACTGTGACTGGCCGCACGGAGTGCGGCGGCGGGCGCCGGACGGCTCACCGTTGTGGCGAGAGCGGCAGCGAGACCGTGAAGACGCTGCCGCGCCCCGGCTCGCTCGAGACCGCGACCGTACCGCCGTGCGCGTCGATGGCGGCGCGCACGATGGCCAGGCCGAGGCCGAACCCGCGCCGCGTCGGACCCTCGACGCGGCCGCGGTAGAACTTCTCGAAGATGTGCGGCAGGTCGGCGCGGGCGATGCCCTCGCCGCGGTCGGCAACGGCGATCACGGCTTGGCGCCCGGCGGCGTGGACGCCGACCCGCACCTCGTTGCCGGCCTCCGGCCCGTACTTCACCGCGTTCTCGAGCAGGTTGAGGATCACGTGCTCGAGCGCCACCGGATCGCCGTCGACCATGACCGGACCGGCCGGGGGCTCGACCGAGACGGCGACGCCGCGGCGATCGGCGAGGAGCTGGACGTCGGCCGCCGCCCGCGCGACCAGCGCGCCGAGATCGACGCGCTGCCAGGGCACCGCGGTCGCGGCGTGGTCGGCGGTGTGGACGTAGAGGATCTGGTCGACCAGCGCCGACAGCCGGCCGGTCTGCGCCTGCACGATGTCGGCGTAGTGCTTGATCTTCTCGGGCGAGCGCAGCCGCTCGAGACCGAGCGTCTCGGCCGCGCCCGACAGCATGGCGAGCGGCGTCCGCAGCTGATGCGAGACGTTCAGCACGAAGTCCGACTGCAGCTGCGCCAGGCGAATCGCTTCGCGGTTCACGCCGACCGCGCAGACGACCGCGATCAGCAGCAGCCCCACGACTGCGCCGAGCAGCCAGAGGCCCGAGGGCGACCCGTCCGGCAGCGGCGCCTCAGGCCTGACCACCAACCGCCAGCTGGCCACTGTCGGCAGCGGCGCCAGGTAGTTGCTCAGCTCCCGGCTCGGGAAGAACAGGAGATCGAAGCGCTCGGAGGCGGACGGCAGCTCGCTGGCGTTTCGCTCGGCGCCGGTGATGCGGCGCCCGTTGGCGTCCTCGACGCGCAGCGCCAGCCGCGGCAGTTCGGCGCCGGGGTTGAGCAGCGGCTCGAGCCCGCGCGCCGCGATCTCCGCGAAGCGGCCGGCGCGCAGGCCGTCGAGGTCGACGAGGAAGCCGATCACGCTGAAGGCCGCGGTCCGCTGGGGGTTGGCCCACATGAAGTGGAAGACGGCCTGGTAGGACACGCCGCCGAGCATGACGTCCTCGACCGCGAAGCTCTGGGCCTGGGCGCCCAGACGCTTGCCGATCTCTCGCAGCGCGGCGCCGCGGTCTGCTTCGGCGTAGAAACCGCCGCGGCCGGCGCCGGTCGGGATGTCGTGCGAGCCGGGCTCCCCAGGCGGCCGGTAGAAGAGCACCTGCCCGTCGTAGCGGTCCGGCATCCGCTCGTGCCAGAAGAAGAAGCGGTCGACGTAGAGGTGCTGCCGGACGCCGGCGGCCAGCACGTCGTCGACGCGTTCCAGGTGGTACTGCTCGATCTCACGGTGGCCGATCGCCTCGATCGTGCCGAGTACGCCAGCCCCGAACAGCTCGCGGGTGCGCGTCGCGAGCGCTGCCACTGTCCGCTCGCAGACCTGGCGCACGACCATGTCGGTGCGGACGCGCTGCAGCGCCGCGGCCCGGCGTTCGAGGTAGATCACCAGCACCGCGGCGGCGACGACCGCGACGAGGCAGGCGATCAGCAGGCGCTGCGGGGAGAGCCAGCGCGCGCGCGCCAACGACAGCGCCCGGGCGCGGGCAGGTGTCCGCCGGCGTGGTGCAGGGCCGAGGGCGACCAGCGAACCGATGGCATCCGGGAGCGAAAAACGGAGCATGGATAGTGGGCGTCGCACGGGGAGCCGCGACGCAGGCCGAACGCCGCCACAAGGTGCAAGCGGCGTTCCGCGTCTGCCGCAGGCGGGATCGCCCACGAAATCCGTTTAGATCGCCCCTATTTCCTGGGTTGGGCGCCCTCGCGCGATGGCCTCGCCGACGCGCCAATGTTGTCGGGATCCGGCGATCGGTGGCGACACGAACGTCGGGATGGCCAGATCGGGCTGTATCGGGCGGCTGCAGGATCGGCGCGCAGTATAGTCCCGCATGCCGACACGCGCTTCTCGATCCGCGTGCCTCGCCGCGGCCTTCGTCCTGCTGGCGGGCGCGGCCCAGGCGCAACCTCGGACCGTCATCGCCGTCGATCCCGCCGACAAGGCCGCGGCCTTCGGCGCTGGCGACCTGAGCGATGCCATCGCCCGCTGGCGGGTGCCGGTGACCGTCGTTGCACCGGCGCAGCTCGCTCGCGACGCCGGCCCCAACGTCGTCGTGGTGACGACGGTGGCCGCGAAGTTGCCGGGCCAGCCGGCGGTCAGCGGTCTGACCGCACAGGGCTACGCCTTCCGCCGCGTCGCCGCCGGTGGCACGACGCGCTGGTGGGCGATCGGGCAGGACTCGGCGGGCGCGATGTACGCCGCGCTGGAGCTGGCCGAAGCGGCCCGCATCGACGGCCACCTGGGCAACGTCGTCGAGCGGCAGGTCAACCCCGTCGTCGCCAAGCGCGGCATCAAGTTCAACATCCCGCTCGACGCGCGGACGCCGAGCTATTCGGACGACTCGACGTCTGGCCAAGCCAACATTCCCGACATGTGGGACATGGCCTTCTGGACCCGCTTCCTCGACGAGATGGCGCGGCACCGCTACAACGTGCTGTCGCTGTGGAGCCTGAGCCCGTTCCCGTCGCTGGTGAAGATCCCCGAGTACCCGAAGGTGGCGCTTGCCGACATCAAGCGCAAGACCGGCGCGACGTTCGACGCCACCAACCAGGGCCGCAACATGTACGACCCGTCGTGGCCGCTCGAGACGGTCAAGACGATGACCATCGACGAGAAGATCGCGTTCTGGCGCGGCGTGATGCAGTACGCGCAGGACCGCGGCATCGACGTCTCGGTCTTCACCTGGAACATCTTCGTCTACGGCACCGAGGGCAGCGGCTATGGCCTCACCGTCGATCCGCGCAACCCGACGACGAAGGACTATTTCCGGCGCGCGACGACCGCGCTCTTCGACACCTATCCGCTGCTCACGGCGATCGGCATCACGTCGGGCGAGAACATGGGCGACCTCGACGACGCCGGCAAGGAGCAGTGGATGTGGGAGACCTACGGGCTCGGCGTGAAGGACGCGATGGCCCACGCCGCCGATCCGCGGAGCTCGTACTACCGCCCGGGCCGCCGCATCACGCTGATCCATCGCGCCCACCAGGCCGATCTCAACGCCATCGTCGACACGTTCAAGGCGTTGCCGGGCAGCGACCGCGGCCTCGGCGAGTCGACGCTGGCCTTCAGCTTCAAGTACTCGCAGGCGCACATGCACAGCTCGACGGCGCCGAAGTTCATCTTCCAGAACGGCTGGTACGACTCGATGCCGGCCGGCAAGCAGACCTGGCTGACCGTCCGCAACGACGATCTCTACTACCTGCGCTGGGGCGATCCGGACTTCGTG
Source organism: Vicinamibacteraceae bacterium (assembly GCA_031407765.1). Lineage (GTDB taxonomy): Bacteria > Acidobacteriota > Vicinamibacteria > Vicinamibacterales > Vicinamibacteraceae > JBDSLU01. The sequence continues at coordinate 1,107 of JANOIR010000509.1, read as the reverse complement.
CGGCGCTACTGGCAGCAGGTGCCGCGGCCGGATCGGATCGCCGGCTTCATGCTCGGCCCGGACGGCTACACCTGGGGGCGCGACTTCCTCAGCACGACAGGCGCGACGCCGCGTCGCCTCGTGATCGAGAAGCAGTGGTACTGGTTTCTGCTGTGGGGCCGGCTCGCCTTCGATCCCACGATCCCGGACGAGCGATTCGAGGCGATCCTGGAGGCGCGCTTCCCGCAGGCGGGCCGCCACGTCTTCGCCGCGCTGTCGTTGACGTCCAAGATCCTGCCGCTCGTCAACCGGTTCTACTGGGGCTACTTCGACTTCATGTGGTACCCGGAAGCCTCGTGGAGCCAGGCCGGCTTCGTCGGCGTCCGCGACTTCATCACACCGAAGTTCCCGCCGATGCGCGACGACGAGGACGCCGAGACGCTGCGCATCATGTCGGTGCAGGCGTTCGTCGAGCGCGGCTCGATCGCCGGCCACCTCACGCCGCTCGAGGTCGCGAGCGAGATCGACGCGCTGGCCACGGTGGGCCCGAACCGGCTGAAGCAGGTGCCGAGCGCGGCGACCGGCGACGCCGAGCTGGCCGAGACGATCGGCGACATCCGCGCGATGGCCGCGCTCGGCCGCTACTACGCCGCCAAGATCCGCGGCGCCGTGGAGCTCGCGCGGTACGAGAAAACCAAGGATCCGGCCGCACACGGCCGGGCCCGGACAGCGCTGCAGGCGTCGGCGACGCACTGGCGCGAGTACGCGCGCCTGTGGAGCGCGCAGAACGTCGGCAACGTGTTCACGCGCCTCGGTCCGACGCTGGTGGACATGACCGCGATCCAGGCGGCGGTGGACAAGGACATCCCGGCGCCGCTGCCCTAGCAGCCCGTGGTGGAAGTGGCGCGAGGCACCGAGACGGGCGAGGCGCCCGGCGATCCAGGCGCGAGGAGGGCGAATATCGGGAATATTCACTCGACGAGCAACGCCGAGCGCCGGGATGCATCGCCCGTCGAATGCCGCGGCACTTCCACCACGGGCTGCTAGGGCAGCGGCGCCGGGATGTCCTTGTCCACCGCCGCCTGGATCGCGGTCATGTCCACCAGCGTCGGACCGAGGCGCGTGAAC
>JANOIR010000420.1:0-2522 GCA_031407765.1 Vicinamibacteraceae bacterium | reverse complement strand
TAGACGATCACGTTCGATCGCTCGAGTTGGCGGACGATCTCGCGGAAGCGCGCCGATCGCTCGGCGCCGAAGCGCAAGAGCAGCGCCGCGTCGTGGTCGCGCGGCCGGATGTGCTTCAGGGTTGCCGCGGGAGCGGCGTGGGAAGGCGCGCTCATCACGAGCGCGCACACGACGACCGACACGAGTGCCAGGGCCCTCATGGGAAATCTCCTCGGGGCCGCTCGACACAGGGTCGGGCGGCTATCGACAGCGGTGTGTGTGACGACCGCGAGCGCGGTGGGGGCTCGCAGCCCGACTCAGAAGCCTGACGGTATCGAGGTGCCTTGGCGTTGCGCCGGCACGAACCGCGGCATCGCGTCTTCCCAGAGACTGTCGGTGAGGTGGCGCTTCTCGGATCCGTCGGCGTTCATGATGAAGATCTGCCCGTACGGCTGGAACGTGCGGTCGTAGAGGGCCGCTTCTTCGCGCCAGCCAGACATGCCACTGTTCCACAAAATATGCCCGCCGTCATTACTCCAGATGGCATGAGCGTCATTCGCCGGCGAAATGGCCAGCCGGCTGAATGACGGCTACACTGACCGCGAATCCCTTTGCGTATGTCTCTAAGGCTCCACGCCGTCCTCCCTGCCGCCGCCGTCCTGCTGGCAGTGGTGGTGACCGCCCGCCAGCGCGAGCCGCAGGCGCCCGCCGCGGCGGACCGTCCCGTCGAGACGTTTCCGCTCTCGCGGATCCGCCTGCTGGACGGCCCCTTCAAGCACGCCGAGGGCGTGAATCTCGAGTATCTGCACGCACTCGAGGTCGATCGCCTGGTCGCGCCGTATCGGACCGAGGCCGGGCTCGAGCCGAAAGCCGAGAAGTATCCGAACTGGGAGAGCACCGGCCTCCAGGGCCACACCGCCGGCCACTATCTCACCGCCCTCGCCCAGGCGTGGGCCGCGACGGGCGACCCGGAGGCGAAGCGTCGACTCGACTACATGGTGGGCGAGCTGGCGCTCTGCCAGCGGGCGAACGGCAACGGCTACGTCGGCGGTATTCCCGGCAGCCGCCAGCTGTGGTCGGAGATTGGGGCGGGCAACTTACGGGCGGAGCGATTCGGGCTGAACGGCAAGTGGGTGCCCTGGTACAACCTGCACAAGCTGTTCGCCGGGCTGCGCGACGCGCACGCCATCGGCGGCAACGCGCAGGCGCGCGAGGTGCTCGTGGCCCTGGCGGCCTGGTGCGCCACCGTCGTATCGAAGCTCACCGACGTCCAGATGCAGTCGATGCTGGTGGCCGAGCACGGCGGCATGAACGAGGTGCTGGCGGACGTCGCCGCGCTCACCGGCGACCGCACCTACGTCGCGCTCGCGCAACGGTTCTCGGATCGGTCGCTACTCGAGCCGCTCCGCCGGCGCGAGGACACGCTGAGCGGTCTCCACGCGAACACCCAGATCCCGAAGGCCATCGGCTATGCCCGCATCGCCGAACTGAGCGGCGACCAGGGCGGCGTGGAGGCCGCCCGGTTCTTCTGGGACACCGTCGTCGGCCGCCGCTCGGTCGCCTTCGGCGGCAACAGCGTGCGCGAGCACTTCAACCCGCCCGACAACTTCGGCTCGATGCTCGAGTCGCGCGAAGGGCCGGAGACCTGTAACACCTACAACATGCTCCGGCTGACGGAGCGTCTCTTCCGCTCGCAGCCGGCCGCACGCTATGCCGACTACTACGAGCGCGCGCTGTTCAATCACATCCTGTCGACGCAGCACCCGGAGCACGGGGGCTACGTCTACTTCACGCCGATTCGGCCGCAGCACTACCGCGTCTACTCGCGGCCGTCCACGAGCTTCTGGTGCTGCGTCGGCACCGGCATGGAGAACCACGGCAAGTACGGCGAGTTCATCTACGCCCATCGCGGCGACGAGCTGTTCGTCAACCTGTTCGTGGCCTCCGTGCTCGACTGGTCCGAGCATCGTCTGGTGATTCGTCAGGAGACCGCGTTCCCCGATACGCCGGACACCCGGCTGGTCGTCTCGACGCCGACGGCGCAGTCCTTCACCATGCAGGTGCGGCATCCGGCCTGGGTCGCCGCGACCGACTTCCGGGTTCGGGTCAATGGACGCGTCTGGCCGCTGACCTCCCAGCCGTCGACCTACGCCGCGATCACGCGCGAGTGGCGCGACGGCGACACCGTCGAGATCGCGCTGCCGATGCGCACGGCGGTCGAGCGGCTGCCCGGCGGCTCGGACTACGTCGCCTTCGTGCACGGTCCGATCCTGCTGGCGGCCAAGACCGGGTCGGATCGCCTCGACGGCCTGCTGGCGAACGACGGACGGATGGCGCACGCGTCGCCCGGCCCCTACCTGCCGCTCGATGCCGCGCCCATGGTGATTGGCAGCCCGGGCGCGCTGCCGGCTCGCGTCCGGCCGGTGCCCGGACGCGCGCTCACGTTCCGGATGGACGACATCGTGCGACCAGCGTCGGCGAAGGGCCTCGAGCTGATCCCGTTCTTCCGCGTCCACGACAGCCGCTACATGATGTATTGGCGC
>JANOIR010000366.1:0-5530 GCA_031407765.1 Vicinamibacteraceae bacterium | reverse complement strand
CTGGTCTGACTGGTTGGCGGTCGGCTGGCTCGCCGCCTGCGCCCTGGCGGTGCTCGTTGCTATGGCGGCGCAGACTCATCCGGTCTGGCGGATGGCGGGATGGACGTTGAGCTCGATGATTCTGCTTGGCGGCCCGGTCGCGGTCCTCCTGCTGGCAGAGCGGTACCTCCGAGGCGTTCGCGAGGTCCGTGGCTACGCCTGGCCGCTCGCGTTGTTCTGCCTCACCGCCCTGCCGGTCGCCGGCCTCCTGATTGCGGGAGAATTGCTTGGACTCCCCTGACGACATGCCGCTCGATCAGCTGCAGCTCATCGATCGATGCCGTTGTGGCGACGACTTCTGCGCCACGTTCTACACGCGACCGCGTTGCATCGCGATGACGTTGAAGGCGCGCGTCGCGTCGGCCTGCCCTTGAGCGATGACATCGGACGGCATCGACGACGGGGACTGGGATCGGATCCGCGCGTTGGCGGTCGAGGTCGTGAATGCGTCGGCGGACGGCGACGACAGCGCCGAGCGGACCCGGCTGTTCGAGGGGCTCGAGCGCCTCGAGCGGACCTACGGTCGACTGCCGAGTATCGTCGCGACGCGAGGCGACTTCACAGAATCGACGACAGAGCGCGTCGAACTACTGCGCGAAGCGTTTGAGCTGGCCACCGAACGAGGCGATCTCGCGAACGAGTTGCACATCGCCGACTCCCTGGCCCGGGCCTACGTCGAGGAGCTATCCGACCGCGATCGCGGACGCCATTGGCTGGACGTGCTGGCCGGCTGTCTACGCCTCGCCGGTGGCGAAACGGACATCACGGAGTACGAAGCGCTCGAAGCGACGTGGACCCGCCTGCCCCAGCGGTGACGACTCCGGAGTCGTCCTAGGCTTTCTCGTCCCAGAGCGGTTCGGAAACGCCGCGCTGGCGGTTCTCGTAGCGCGCCATCACGAACAGGGCGTCGGACAGGCGATTGAGGTACGGCATCGCGTGCTTGCCGATCGGCTCGAGCCGCGACAGCGTGAGGACGTCGCGCTCGGCGCGGCGGCAGATCGTGCGGGCGACGTGCAGGTGCGCGGATCCTGGCGCGCCGCCGGGCAGGATGAAGTTGGCGAGCGGGCCGACGACCTCGTTCAGCTCGTCGATCAGCGTTTCGAGCGCGTCGACGTGGCGCGACTCGATCTGCGGGATCGGCCACTTGCCCTTGTCTTCCTCGAGGAAGCACAGGTCCGAGCCGAGGTGGAACAGCTCGTTCTGGATCGGCGGCAGCGCCTGCGCCAGACGCGGCACCAGGCCGTGCGCCAGCGCGACGCCGATCGCCGAGTTCAGCTCGTCGACGGTGCCGTAGGCGGCGACGCGCGGCGAGTCCTTGGCGACGCGCTGGCCGCCGCCGAGGCCGGTCGACCCGTCGTCGCCCTTGCGGGTGTAGATCTTCGTCAGTCTTGGCATGTCAGTCGGGGCATGTGGGACGCCGTTCCTACGCTATTTCTTCATCGCGCCGTCGAGCGCGTCGATCGTCGCCTTCGACGGGCCCCGGGCCTTCTGGAGCCGCTGGGCGACCCCCTCGGCGGCCTTCATGACGCGCAGCACGTTGCGGCCGGCGATCTTCTGCACGTCCTCGTCGCTGTAGCCGCGGCGGAGCAGCTCGGCGAAGAGACTCGGGTACGTGCTGACGTCCTCGAGCCCGACGACGACGTCGGTCATCCCGTCGAAGTCGCCGCCGATCCCGATGTGATCGATGCCGGCGACCTTGCGGATGTGATCGATGTGGTCGGCGACCTGCGCCAGCGTCGCCTTCGGGCCCGGGTTGGCCTTGTCCCAGGCCTCCATGGCGGCGGTGACCGCGTCCGGCGTGGACTGCGGCAAGGCCTTCAGCCGGTCGCGCTCGGCCGCGCGCTTCAGGTAACGAGGCCCCGCTTCGGGCGCGATGAAGCCTGGCACGAACGTCACCATCACCACGCCGCCGTTCTTCTTGACCTCGGCGAGCACGTCATCGGGCACGTTGCGCGGCACGTCGCAGATCGCCCGCGCCGACGAGTGCGAGAAGATCACCGGCGCCTCGGACACGCGCAGCGCGTCGCGCATGGTGTCGGCGGACACGTGGCTCAGGTCGACCAGCATGCCGAGGCGGTTCATCTCCCGGACCACCTCCTCGCCGAACGCCGACAGCCCGCCGTTGCGCGCCACGTCCATCGCGGCGTCGGCCCACGGCAGCGTCACGTTGTGGGTCAGCGTCATGTATCCCACGCCCATCCGTGACAACTGACGCAGCGTGGCGAGTGACCGGCCGATGGAGTGACCGCCCTCCATGCCCATCATCGAGGCGACGCGGCCGGACTTGTGGACGCGCTCGACGTCGGCGGCGGTGCGGGCCGCCCCGAAGGCGTCCGGGTAGCGGCGCAGCATCTCCTGCACCGCGTCGATCTGCTCGAGCGTCGCGGTGACCGCCGACTCGCCCTGCAGCGTGCCGGGCACGTAGACCGACCAGAACTGCCCGCCGAGACCGCCGGCCCGCACCCGCGTGATGTCGGTGTGGAAGGTCGGACGAGGCTGGCGCAGGTCGAAAACGTCGAAGTCATAGCGTGGCGTCTGCTCGCGCATCCGCCACGGGATGTCGTTGTGGCCGTCGATGAGCGGGGCGCGCTCGAGGAGGCGCTTCGCGTGCGCGGCGCGCCGGGCAGCATCGGGGTCGTTTGTCATCTGGGCGCGAGGGACGGCCGTCGCGGCAAGGGTGATCGCGACAGCGGTCGCGAGGAGAAGAGGGAGCCGCATCCCGTCGTTTCTACCACGAGGCGCGTCCGCTCGGCCGACTCATCCGTCCCACTCCCCGTCACGGCTACCGGGGCTTTAGTCACTCCCGCTCGCACGTCCGCCACATTCCCCACGCCATCGCCGACGCACGGACCGATGCTCGGAGAGGTCGGTCCAGTCATCCCACCGCGTTCCCCCGCGTTTGTGTCGGGGGATATGGACCGTTTGGAGGAACAGACGATGAAGAGAGTACTGGGCAGTATCGCGCTCGCCCTCGTGGCGAGTCTCGTGCCCGGTGCGGCGCCAAGTCTCGAGGCCCAGGGGCTGCAGACCGGCGTCATCACCGGAACCATCACGTCGAACGACGGCTTGTCGATGCCGGGCGCGACGATCACCGTCCAGTCGCCTGCGCTGCAGGGGACCCCGTCCGTCGCGACCGACGTCAACGGCATCTACGTCGTGCGCGGACTGCCCCCGGGCGACTACGTCGTCACCATCGAGATGGACGGCATGGCCACGGTCAAGCGGCCGACCCGTGTCCAGCTCGGACGCACCATCCAGGTCGATGCCGCCCTGGCCCCGGCCGCGATCGCCGAGCAGGTCACGGTGCGTGGCGAGTCCGCGCCGGTCGTGACCAACCCGACCATCGGCGCCAACTTCAACACCGCGCTGATCAACCAGCTGCCGACCGGACGCACGCCGTTCACGATCGCCGAGCTGGCGCCGGGCCTGACCGACAACGGTCCCAACGCCGGCCAGATCACGATCGCCGGCGCCTTCGCCTACGACAACGTCTTCCTGATCAACGGCGTCGACGTCAACGACAACATCTTCGGCACCAACACCAACCTGTTCGTCGAAGACGCGATTGAGGAGACGCAGGTGCTGACGTCGGGCATCTCGGCCGAGTACGGCCGCTTCTCGGGCGGCGTCGTCAACGTCGTCACCAAGCGCGGCGGCGACATCTTCTCGGGGAGCTATCGCCACAACTTGAGCAACGCGGCATGGACGGCCGAAGTGCCGTTCGAGACGCGCCAGCGGCCGAATCGCTACTCGAACGCGCTCGAAGGCACGTTCGGCGGTCCGATCCTCCGGGCCAAGGCCTGGTTCTTCAGCGCCGGCCGCTACGAGAACTCGACCGAGGGGCGGACGTTCACCCAGACCGGCATCGGCTACGACTTCGGCCTCGACAACAAGCGCTACGAGCTGAAGGGCACGCTGACGCCGCGCGTCAATCACACCGTGCAGGTCGGCTTCACCGACAACCGCACCGTGCAGTCGAACCGTCCCGGTCTCGGCGGATCGATCGAGCCGCGCACCCTGGTGACGCGCTCGCTGCCGAACGACCTCTTCGTGGCCAACTGGAACGGCGTCCTCACCCCGAAGGTCTTCGCCACCGCCCAGGTGTCGCAGAAGCGCCAGGGATTCCGCAACACCGGCGGCACGAGCACGGCCATCGCCGACTCGCCGTTCCGCACGCGCGGCCTGAGCGGCATCCCCGCCAACCAGCACTACAACGCGCCGGCCTTCGACTCGACCGATCCCGAAGACCGCAACAACCGCCAGGTGGCGGGCAGCATCTCGAGTCTGCTCTCGTCGGGCCGCGGCGGCAGCCACGACCTCAAGGGCGGCTTCGAGTGGTTCCGCTCGACCAACACCGGCGGCAATTCGCAGACGTCCACTGGCTATGCCTTCTACTCGGACTACGTCCACAACTCCGGCGTCCCGGTGTTCGATGGCCAGAGCCGCCTGATTCCGCGCTTCGTGCCGGGCACGTCACGCCTCTACAACTGGTTGGCGACGCGCGGCGCGAGCATCGACATCAAGACGACGTCGCTCTACGCGCACGATCGCTGGGCGGTGAGCCAGAACCTCACGGTGGACGCCGGCGTGCGCTACGAGCGGGTCCGCAGCGAGGCGACCGGGGACATCGTCGGCGCCAACACCGACTCGATCGTGCCCCGGCTGGCGGCGACGTATGACGCCAAGGGCGACGGCAAGATCGTGGTCCAGGGGACTTACGCCCACTACGCCGGCAAGTACAGCGAGGCGCAGTTCACGAACAACACCGACGTCGCCAACCCGAGCCTGATCCGCTACACCTACACCGGCCCCGCCGGCGAGGGCATGGACTTCGCCCCCGGCCTGGATCCAGCCAACTACACCCGGATCATTGACGGCACGTTCCCGACCGCGAACATCGCGTTCGAGGACGGGCTGCACTCGCCGGTCACGCGCGAGTTCACGGCGTCCGTCGGCAGCCAGATCAACTCGCGCGCCTACGCCAAGCTGACCTACGTGTCGCGCGACGTGAGTGGCTTCATCGACGACTTCATCACGCTCGACAACGGCACCACCGACATCGTGCGCGACGGCGTCTTCTTCGGCACCTTCGACAACAGCGTCTACCGCAACACGGACGAGCCGCAGCGCCGCTACCAGGGCCTGCTGATGCAGGGCAATTACCGCGTGCGCAATGACCTGCAGATTGCCGGCCACTGGACGGTGCAGTTGCAGAACGAAGGCGACTTCGAGGGCGAAGCCGCCAACCAGCCGGGCAACCCGACGCTCTACGGCGACTATCCGGAAGTGTTCTCGGCGGCGCGCAACTTCCCGATCGGCCGATTCGACGACTTCCAGCGCCACAAGCTCCGGCTGTGGGGCATCTACAACCGGCCGCTCGGCCGCTTCGGCGCGGTCGACCTGTCGGCGATGTGGAAGTACAACTCGGCCCTGACCTACACGTTGTTCGCCGCGAACTATCCGCTGACCGACATCCAGAGGGCGCTCGGGG
>JANOIR010000350.1:0-5984 GCA_031407765.1 Vicinamibacteraceae bacterium | reverse complement strand
GGATTCCCCCATGGTCAGTAGCCCTTCGACATGATGCGCTCCCGCGTCGCAGCCACCGTGGATCCCGACTGACGCCGGGCCATGCGGCGCAGCAGGATCGGTGCGAGCAAAAAGCCGATCGCTGCCCACACGCCGAGCACGGCGAACATCTCGAGCGTGCGCCACGACCCGCCGATCTCGGCTGCGACCATTTCCGCGGGGAGCATCGTGGAGCGTGCGCCGAGCCCCACCCAGTAGAACGGGAAGGCCTGTCCCACCCACTGCAGCCACGTCGGCAGCACGGTGATCGGAAAGAAGATGCCCGATATGACCATGAGCAGCGTGCACACCAAGGGCACCAGCACGGCGTGCACAGATGACTTCATGAGAGAGCCGAGGGCAACGCCGATGGGCACGGTGGACACCATCCCGACAACAAAGAGCAGTGCGAGCAGCAGCCACGCCCGGGCGTCGAGGATCAGGTTGTCCACGATCATGATGCCGGGAATGACGATCGCAACAAGGGTGAGGAGCGTCGTCAAAGCGAACATCACGATTTTGCCGACGAGGTAACCGAGCATCCCATTGGGCGTGGCTTTGGCGCGCAACAGCGTGCCGTCTTCGCGGTCGGCAGTGATGCTTGGGGCCGGTCTCGAGAGCCCGCCGAAAACGATCTCCATGCCCAGGAGACTCGGCAGCACCATCGTGACCACGGCGAAGTCCGTGCCGGGCAGGGTCTGGCCATGCGCGATCCGACGCATGAACAGCAGTACGCCGACATACGCCAGCGGTGGGATCGCGTGACCGACAACGTAGGCAGTCTCGGTGAGGTTCTGACGAGTCTCGATCCAGCCGCGGGAGAGGCCTGCCCGGACGGCGGTCCATCGGGTGTCGAGGGCGGTCGTGGTGGTCATCGCGGCTGGCCCGACTCGACACGCCGGACGAGTGCCATGTAGGTGTCCTCGAGACTCGCGCGGCGCACCTCGAGCTCGGTGACGTCCTGGGTTGTGATCAGCAGGTCTCGCACAAAGTCGCTCGGGTCGCCCTCGCGCGCGGCGTGCACGTGGCGCTGTCCGCCGGAAGTCCAGTGCACTTCGGTGGCGGTCGTGAGCTCGCGGGCGAGCTGGTCGGGACTGCCATCAGCGACGATGCGGCCCTGGTCGAGCACGAGAATCCGGTCGGCTATTTTTTCGGCCTCGTCCAGGTCGTGCGTCGTCATCAGGATGGTCGTGTTCTCGAAGTCGGACAGCCGGTGGATGAGGTCGTGAAAGTCGCGACGGCCATGCGGATCGAAGCCCGCGGTGGGCTCATCGAAAAAGACGATCTCGGGGCGGCCGACGATTCCGATCGCGACGTCGAGGCGACGCCGCTGACCGCCCGACAGCGTCATGATCTTGGCATTCGCACTCGTTGACAGACCAACGACGTCGATGAGCTCGTCCACATCCCATGGCCGCGCGACCTCGGCAGTGGCAAACGGGGCGTAGAAGCGGGCCTGATACGCGAGCAGCTCGCGGACTCGCCAGAATTTGTGATCGCGCCAGGACTGCAGCACCACGCCGACCCGCGCCCGCCACGCCTCGTTGCCTCCTGCGGGGTCGGTGCCGAGGACCGACACATCACCGGACGACCGTGCCCGGAAACCTTCGAGGATCTCGATCGCGGTCGTCTTTCCCGCGCCGTTCGGCCCGAGCAAGGCCAACACCTCGCCGCGCTGTGCAGAGAATGTCACCCCGGACAGCACGTCCTTGGTTCCGTATCTCATTCGAAGGTCACGAACGGCGACCGCGGGAGTCTCATTGCTCGTTGGCATCCAGTCACCTATACGATACGTAGCATGCATGCTACATAATGTCGCATACTGATGCAAGCCACTTTGAGCGGGCTTGCCGGACCCACTGGGTCGGGTCAGGGAACGGCGCCCGCAACAGCCTTCCGGTACGGCTCGAAGTCCTGCCAGATCTGCTCGAGGATCTTCGGATCGACGACCCGCCTGTCGCCCTGCTCCGGACCCGCCGCCGAATGGAGCACGAGGGTCACGGTTCCGCAATGCGGCCCGAGGGCGTCCGGGTCGAAGACGTAGAGCCCTTCATCGATCGTGGCGCGCTCCGAGACCTGCGTGTCCAGTTCGAAGGGGTGGATCGGCGTCACCTCGACGGTCCCGCACAGCGCGCGCAGCCGGACGAATCCCGACTTGTAGTGCTTGAACTTCGGCAGGGCCACGCCCTGTGTCTCCGCCGCGATGCGCCCCACCTTCGTCCAGAATCCCTCGGCGAACCTGGGCGTGACGCGGATCAGGAGCGCCGGCCAGATCTCCGAGACGTAGTCGGCCCACGTGCCGAACTCCATGCGCCGGCGCATGAACGACAATTCCGCGTTCGGCGACCGTGTCTCCTTGCTGGTCGTCCTGGGGATCGCCGTAGACGCATTCAGTTCGTGGTAGACCACGAAGGGCGTGAGCAGGGCGATGTCGAACTCGGCCGAGGACATCGTGTACGGATCGAGACTGCCGAAGCGGCGCTCGAGGGTAGCTTCGAGCGCATCCACCGGAAACGGCCGCAGGGGTTCCACCGGGAGCAGCGTGCCGCCGGGCGGCTGGCCCGTTTTCATCGCCTGCCGCGCCGGCGCCAGCGCGGCGCAGACGTCGTCGACGTGGACGAGCCGCGAGTCGCGCTGACTGGTGTCCTCTGGTCCGCCGACGAACGACGTCAGGCCCACGACGGCGCCGCCGGCCGAAAAGACCGGTCCGCCAGCGCTGCCCGATGGCAGGATGAAATCGGTCACAATCTCCTTTGCCTTGACGCTTCGCACAAGGCCGGATGTCATGTCCTTCTCGCCGCGGAGCGGCTCGCCGATGGTGAAGAGCTCGGCGCCTTCCCCGGGTGGCTTGCCCGCGGGCGTGCACTCCAGAGGCACGGGGCGGACGCCCGCGACGGCCGTTGGATCGAGCCAGAGGATGGCGACGTCGCGCTCGGCGTCCGCGGCGAGGACACGCGCCGCCACCTTCCTTTCGCGCGTGAGTTGCACCTCCGCCGACGTGGCTGCGCCGATGCCGCGCTGATTCGTGACGACGAGCCCCTTGGCGTCGACAAGGAATCCAGACGCGTGCGTGTGCGCCGTCCAGATCCCGACGACGCTGTTCCGCCATTGCTGCAGGAGGAAGCCGGTATCGGACTCCGGCGCCGCACCGGGCGCCGCATCGGCCGGGCCGAGGTCGGAGACCTCAGCGTTGGCTGCCGTCAGGTCGAGGGCGGTGTCGCGGCCGGCCGCGATGTCCACCATCTGCATCCACTGGTACCGGCGGCCGCGGAACGCGAGCGGCTTGTCGGACTCGACGGTGTAATTTCCGGGCCGGAGCTTCACCTCCACGGTCCCGTCGAGCCCGGTGATGATGCGCCGCGGCTCCGCACTCGCCGGATTGTCGCTGACGAGGAGCGCATAGCGGGGCGCCGGCGTCGGCGCGCCATCCGCATCGGCGAGCACGAGCCTGACCCGCAGCACGCCGAGCGACTGCCCCGTCGACGACGATGGCAGGACGAACACGAGCGCCGCGACGGCCAGGACCCGAAGCAGGAAACCACGCATTACTCGTGTCCATGGCTCATTTCGAGAGTTCCCGCTCGAGCGCGATGATCCGCTTCTTCACGCCGATCTTCGGGCTGGCCTCGATGGCGGCGCGATAGTGCTCCAACGCCGCGGCGCGCTCTCCTGCTTCCTCGGCCAGTTCGCCAAGGGCGCGTTGCGCCTGCCCAACGAAGAACGGAGTCATGGTCCCGTGCTCGCCGGAGACGGACCTCAAAAGCGACGACCGCGCGGCTTGGCCTTTGCCGTCCGCTAGTTCCTCGAACCCGCGCCGCTGCCAGTCATAAGCGGTCCGCGGTGTCGGATCCTCGGTGATTGTCGCCGCGCGGGAGATGAGCTGCCCGTCGCTCAAGCCAAAGGTGAAGGTCGAGTCCGCGTCGGCGTGGGTGGCGCTCGACGTCGAGACCACCAGGACACCGCGGTCGCGAATGGGGCGCGCGCTCGCAATGTTTGCTCCGAATCGGTGGGATTGGATCCGACGCCCCGTTCGGTCGAAGACGTGCAAGGCGCCCTGCGTCGCCGGACCGTCGGCATGCAGCCAGTCGACGATGAACACGACGCCAGAGGCGGTGACGAACCCCTCCTGCGGTCGCTCGCACCCGTTGAGCTCGATGCTGTCGCCGTCGTATTGAAGGCGAGCGCGACCGCTCAGCGCGACTCCGTCGACGGTCGTCTCATCGAACATCTGGACGCGATAGCGGCCGTCCGGCGAGTGTGCCGGAGGCTTGGCCTCGAATAGGTGGTCTCTGTTCAGGTCTCCCGTAAGTGCGTCGATCACGTCCATGATTATCGCGCCGAAGTCGTTCCCGCCGCCAGGGAAGAGCCGCGGCGGCAATCGAACGCTACGGGCGCGCCATCCGGCTCCGGTGTCAGTCCCCGCTTCGGCCCCCCGGCGAGCCGCGCGGCCGTGTACGAGCAGGACGGCCAACGCGACCTATCTTGCGCGGTCGTTCCACGGCAAGACGAGTGCGAGCGGCGAGACCTTCGATGAACGCCGGCTGGTCGCCGCGCACCGCACGTTGCCATTCGGATCGGTCGTGCGCGTCACGAACGTGACCAACGGCCGCTCCGTCACCGTGCGGATCATCGAGGGGCAGGTCCCCACCCGCCTGGAAGTCTTGAGGCTGGGCGCTGAGAAAATGACCAGACCCTACCAGCCGGCCGCCTGGCCGTCCTTGCGGTGATCGGAGCCGGCGCGGTAGACGCCGTTGACCGGGCGATCCTCGCGCGCGCCCGCCGCGCCAAAGGTCGGCTCGGGCAGCTTCGGATCGCGCGTGAACAGAATGCCCTGATAGCCGCCGACGAGCGCGCCGGTCCCGGATCGAACATCGTGGCCCTTCGCCTTCAGCGCCGCGCCGACCCGATCGAAGAGGTTGCGCTCGAGGCTGAGGACGTTGGTCGTCTGGTTGTGCGTGAACCGCGCCGCGTCGGTCGTCATCTGTACGTTCATCCCCAGATCGATCAGGTTGACCATGTGCTGCGCGTGCGTCTCCGGCTGCACGGTGCCGCCCATGTTGCCGAAGGTCATGAGCGGTGCGCCGGCCTTCATCACGAAGCCGGCGATGATGGAGTGAAACGGCCGCTTGCGCGGCGCGACCACGTTCGGGCTGGCCGGGTCGAGCGAGAACGCGGTGCCGCGGTTGTGCAGCACGAACCCGTACGGCGCGACGGTGGCCTTGCTGCCGTAGTTGCTGTAGATGCTGTGGATCAGCGACACCATGTTGCCCCAGCGGTCGGCGGTCGTCAGGTAGATGGTGCCGCCGTCGGCGACGGGCGGCGACGCGCTGGACGAGGCGCGCTCCGGGTTGATGCGAGCGCAGAGCGAGGCGGCGTGCGCCTTCGAGACGAGCTGCGCCACCGGGATGGTCGAGAACTTCGGGTCGCCGTTCTTCGCCAGCAGATCGGCGTAGGCGAGCTTCTTCGCCTCGACGAGCAGGTGCCAGTAGGTCGGGTTCGCTGGCCCGAGCGCGGACAGGTTCACACCCAGTATCGGCGCGCACACCTCGAGGATGTTCAGCATCTCGAGCGCCGCGAAGCCCTGGCCTGGCGGCGGCAGCTCGAAGACGTCGTAGCCGTGGTACGAGGTCGAGATCGGGTCGACCCACTCCGACTGGAACTCGGCGAGGTCGGCGGCGGTCATGACGCCGCGGCCGGCCTTGACCTTGGCGACGATCGCTTCGGCGATGGGGCCTTTGTAGAACGCGCTGCGCCCGTCCCGCTGCAGCAGCCGCAGTGCCTTGGCCAGATCGGGATTGCGGATGACGCTGTAGAGCGGCGGTGCGTCGCCAGCCGCCAGGAACGCCGTCGCGGAATCGCCATCCTCACGCAGGTCAGCGACAGCCGTGCGGAGATCGAAGTGGCGGCGCTCGGCCAGGCCCCAGCCCTCCTCGGCGATGCGGGCGGCGCGCTCGAACGTCTCCTTG
>JANOIR010000492.1:0-1673 GCA_031407765.1 Vicinamibacteraceae bacterium | reverse complement strand
CGCCGCTGCGCATCGCCTCCACGGCGGTGTCGACGTTGCCCCAGCCGGTCATCACGACGATCGGCAGCGACGGATCGAGGGCGCGGACCTTGGGGATGAGCTCCAGCCCTTCCCGCCCCGAGGTCGTATCCCGGCTATAGTTCAGATCCATCAGCAGCAGATCGAACGGCCGTTCGCGAAGCCGTTCGAGGACGGCGTCGGTGGAGCCGACGAACTCGGGCTCGTAGCCCTCACCGGTGAGCAACCAGCGGAGGGCCTCAAGCACATCGGGCTGATCGTCGGCGACGAGAATTTTTGCCGCAACCTGGCGGCGAGTGGCCACGTTCAACATGTGCGCGGAAGGGCTGATCACAAGCCCCGTGCCACGCGCCTCCGCGTGAAAGGTTGGCGATTTGTGCGCGCGCCGGTCCCGCCATTCGCAACAACGGGACGGGGCGTCGCGCCCGCGCGACAGGAGCCGGCCGCGGCCAATGCCGCACAGCCGGCCCGCAGCACGGCGGCGCTGTTGGCATGTATCTTACTTGTGACCTCGTAACCGATGGCCGAAACCACACCCCTCAGAATCCTGGTCGCCGACGATCAGCAGGACATCATCGACGCGCTCAAATTCCTCCTGCTGGACGAGGGCTATGAGGTCACCCCCGCCCGGTCGCCGGCCGAAGCCCTCGAGCGCCTCGAGGCGTCCGACTTCGACCTGGTGGTCCTCGACCTGAGCTACACCCGCGACACGACCTCGGGCCAGGAAGGCTTCGACCTGATGGAGCGCATCCGGTCCCTCGACCCGTCGCTGCCGGTCCTGGTCATGACCGGGTTCAGCAGCGTCGCCGGGGCGGTCGAGGCCATGCGCCGCGGCGCGCGCGACTACATCGAGAAACCGTGGGACGACGACAAGCTGCTGGCGGCGGTGCGGACGCAGATCGAGTTGCGCCGGGCGGTGCGGCGCAACCAGCGGCTGCAGGAGGCCAACGCCCGGCTGCAGCGCGGCGCGACACCCGCCTTCGTCGGCGACGCCCCCGGCATCGTCGAGGTGAGGCAGACGATCGAGCGCGTGGCGCCCTCCGACGCCAGCGTGCTCATTACCGGCGAGCACGGCACCGGCAAGGAAGTGGTCGCCGCGTGGCTGCACGCCCTCAGCGATCGGAAGGGGAAGGCGCTCGTCACGATGAACGCCGGCGGGCTGGCGGAAGGCATCGCCGAAAGCGAGCTGTTCGGCCACGTCAAAGGGGCGTTCACGGACGCCCGCGTCGACCGCATCGGCTGCTTCGAGATGGCGGACGAGGGCACGCTGTTCCTCGACGAGATCGCCAACATGCCGATGCGCCTGCAGGCCAAGCTGCTGCGCGTGCTGCAGACGGGCGAGATGGCGCGTGTCGGATCGTCGCGGGTGCGCTACGTCAACGTGCGCGTGCTCTCGGCCACCAACGCGGATCTGCACGCGGAGATCGCCGCGGGACGGTTTCGCGAGGACCTCCTCTACCGGCTCAACACGGTCGTGATCCACCTGCCGCCGCTGCGCGACCGGCGGTCCGACATCGAGGCGCTCGCCGGCCACTTCCTCGCGATCTACGCGGCGCGCTACCGCAAGCCGATCGCCGGGTTCGAGACGGGGGCGGCGGCGCTGATGCAGGCGCACGGCTGGCCCGGGAACGTGCGGGAGCTCGCGCACAGCATCG
>JANOIR010000346.1:0-3481 GCA_031407765.1 Vicinamibacteraceae bacterium | reverse complement strand
CGCGGTCACGATCGTCACGGCGCCGAGCGCGAACCCTGTCCCTCGGCGTCGCATGGCGGTCAGCGCTCCGGCACCGGAACCCGGGCGACCTTCACGGGAACGCCACGCGCGGTCACACCCTCGCGCGCCGCGCTGATGCTGATCTTCTCGGCCGGCACGAGGCGCTGCGGACTGGCGTAGGTGACGGCGACCTGTGCGAGCAGCTCCGTGGCCAGCGTGTCGAGACGATCCTTCACCGCCATGTTGGAGATCACGGTCTCGCGCTGCCCGCCGTTCTCCTTGGTCCCGCGGTCGAGCACGATGTTGCGCTGGCGCGTTTCGTCCTCGCCCAGATCGGCGCGGTCGCCGTCGGTCAGCACCAGCGCGTGGAACTGGGCGCCGCTGTCGCGGATGGCGCGGACCACGAGGTCCGCCGACGCCGTGCTGAACTCCCTGCCCTCGGTCACGACGGCGACGATCACCGGCCGCGGCGTGTCGTTCTTGGTGAAGCCGCGCGACGTCTCGATCAGCGCTTCGAGCAGATACATGCCCGAATTGGGCTGGGCGAAGAGACGGTCGATCCCGCGGCTCTTGAGCCGGGCGAGATCGGTGGTGGCGTCGACCTGCAGCGTCGGCCGATCGCCCAGCGTGATCAGTGCCACCGAGTGACCGGCGCCGGTCAGCCGCGTCGCAAAGCCGCCCAGGGCATCGCGCAGGAACTGGATCGAGCTGCTTGCGGCCTGGCTGTTGTCGACGAGCAGCGCCACCCGCATCGGGTCGGTCGCCGGTTCGACGGAGAGGATCTCGCGGGCGACGCCGTCCTCGCGGACCACCACGTCGGCCGGCGTCACCGGGGTGACCGGCACGCCCTTCTTGTCCACCAGGCTGGCGTATATCTTCCGGGGCTTGCTCTGGGCGTCGAGCCCGACCACGCCTGTCGCGACGGCCAGCGCCGCCACCAGGGGGAGGGTGAGAACCATCCGGACCATGGAGCCGGTCCGGCCGAGCCTGGGACTGGAAGTCACGAGGTCAGTATATTACCGGGATGCCCCTCCTGCCCCCGGACCAGGTCCGCATGATCGGGGCGCTCAGCACGGTCGGGCTGTCCTTCGTCGTGGCCATCGTGCTGGGCGTCGCCGCCGGCGTCTGGCTCGATCGGACGGCCGGCACCTCGCCGTGGGGCTTCCTCATCGGGTTCGCCCTCGGCATGACTGCCGGGATTCTCAACGTCTACCGCGCCACCCGGCGCTACATGCGGTGAGGTTCGATCCCGATCCCGTGATCCGGCGGATCGAGCGCGGCGCGCTCGTCTGGTGCGCCCTGGCCGCCGCGGCGACGCTCGCCGTGCGCCCCGACGCCCCGTCCATCGCCGGGGGGGTCGTCGGCGGCGGACTGCTCACCTTCATCAGCCTGTTCGCCATCCGCGGCAGCATCGACGCCATGCTCGCCAGACCGGCCGCCGCGTCCACGCCGCCAGCGCCCGCGCCCGCGCCTCCGCCTTCGGCAGGCGACCCGGGAGAGCCGCCGGACCCGCCCGACCAGCCGGACCCGCCCGCGCCGGCCCGCGCAGGGGCGATCACCGGCGTGAAGCTGGCCGGCCGCTACGGGCTGTTGGCCCTCGCAGCGTACGTTATGATTGTGCGTTTCCGCCTGCACGCCGTGGGTGTGCTGATTGGCGCGTCGTCGCTCGTCGCCGCCACCTCGATGGAAGCGGTGCGAGGCCTCCGGCGCCCCTGACCCGCGCCGCTCCCGAACCCATGCCGCACCACGAGCTCTGGATCGTCACCCTCTTCAACACGCTGTTCGGATCGGCCGTGGCCGCGGCCCTGGCCCCGCTCGGCTACCACCTCGACCCCGCCCACGCCATCCCCGACTATCTGGTGATGTGCCTGGTCATCTTCGCGGCCCTCACGGTGCTGAGCCTGTTCGTGCGCTCGCAGCTGAGCGTCGAGAACCCGGGCAAGGTCCAGATCCTCCTCGAGGACGTGGTCGGTTTCCTGAACGGGCTGCTGACGGAGTACATGGGCCCGAAGGGCCGGCGCTACCTGCCGCTGATCGGCACGATCGGCCTCTTCATCTTCTCGGCCAACATGATTGGCAAGGTGCCGGGCTTCATGTCGCCGACGGCCAGCATCAACGTCACCCTCGGCTGCGCCGTCACCGTGTGGGTCTTCTACCACGTGATGGGCGTGATGGAGCAGGGCATCGGTAAGTACCTGCTGCACTTCGCAGTGATGCCCGGCGCGCCGCTCTGGATCGCGCCGATCATCCTCCCGATCGAGATCATCAGCCACCTGTCGCGGGTGATGTCCCTGTCTCTGCGCCTGTTCGGTAACATCTTCGGTGAGGAAATGGTCGTCCTGATCATCGCCTCGATCGTGCCGTTCGTGGCGCCGCTGCCGATGATGGTCCTGGGGATCGTTACCGGCGCGCTGCAGGCGTTCGTCTTCGTGATGCTGACCATCATCTACCTCGCGGCCGCGGTCCACACGGACCACGAACACGAGGCGCACGAACACGAGTCCGGGGCGCACGCCGCGGCCTGATCTCGTCGTCGCCGTGCTCGTCACGGCACCTCTTGCGATCGTTCGATCGCATTCGCCCGGCCGGCACCACCCGGCTGGCGATCCACGCCGCGGCCACAGGCCGTTGGCAGCGGGGCCCCGCCCCCGCGCTCGATGCCACTCGGGGCTCGGGCTCATCCGCGGGTGCATCGGGAAAGGACTACCTCGTGAAGAAGACGTTTCTGACGGTGTTCATGTTGCTGGTGGCGGGCGCGCTCGCCCCGGCGTACGCGCAGGACGCGGCCAGCGTCAACGCCAACACCACCGTGGTGGCGCAGTGGTCGATCATCACGGCCGGCTTCGCGCTGGCCATCGCCGCGGCGTTCGGCGCGCTCGGCCAGGGCAAGGCCGTGAGCTCGGCGGTCGAAGGCATCGCGCGCAATCCGGGCGCGGCGGCCGACATCCGCGGCTCGCTCATCCTGGGCCTCGTACTGATCGAGTCGCTCGTGATCTACGCCCTCCTCGTGGCGCTGATCCTGTTCTTCGTCTACCCGTTCGGCGGGAAGCAGGTCTAACGCTCTCGCCGCTGCCACTGGCGACGGCCGGCCCGCCGACCGTCGCCAGGCGTTGGCACGCACACGCCGCACAGTCGCTGTTTCAATCTGAAGCCCGGGTCGCTGCGCTGCATGCGCGGCTACCGGGCTTCTTCCGTTTGCGCGGTTCAACAGCCCTGCAATTTCATGCAGCGGTCGGCATCCCGACACCGCGCGTACGACGGTTCGCACACGGAAACAACTGATTTCGTTAGCGGGCTGTTGAGATTCCGACATGGCCCGATTGGCTCAGGGACCGCACAACGAGGCTCCCCAGCCATGAAAAGATCGATCAGACTCACGCTCTCGACCACCGTGGCGCTCCTGCTCCTGAGCGTCTCCACCCTCGCAATTTTTACGAACGGCGGCTTCGAGTCGGGGAGCCTGACCGGCTGGACGGAGTCG
>JANOIR010000341.1:0-2364 GCA_031407765.1 Vicinamibacteraceae bacterium | reverse complement strand
GCCTTCGACCTGGTCGGGGCCGCCCTCGGCTGCGTGCTGCTGGTGTGGCTCCTCGAGATCACCGACGGCCCGACCGCGGTGCTGGCCATCGCGGCACTGGCCGCGATCGGCGGCGTCTGCTACGCCCTCGATGAAGGCTCGACGCGGCTGGTGCGGTGGAGCGCGCTCGTCAGCGTCGCGCTCGTCGTCGCGGCGGCCGGACACACCGTGCTGGTCTGGCGCGGCTTCCCCGTCCTGCGCATCCTCTACGTCAAGGCCGGCTTCGAGGCGCGACCGCTCTACGAGCGCTGGAACTCCTACTCCCGCATCCGCGTGAACGGCAACCCCGAGGCCAACGAAAAGCCGTACGCCTGGGGTCTGAGCCCCAACTTCCCGACTGACCGCACCGTCAAGCAGCTCCACCTCGACATCGACGTCGCCGCCGGCACGGTGCTGACGAAGAAGCCGGAGACACCGGCCGAATCGGAGCACCTCGAGTACGACGTCACCAACATCGGCTACTACCTGCGACCCAAGGGCCATGCCCTGATCGTCGGCGTCGGCGGCGGCCGCGACGTGCTGTCGGCGCTGCACTTCGGCGCGACCAAGGTCACCGGCGTCGAGATCAACACCAACATCCTCGACACGCTGAACGGCCGCTTCGGCGACTTCACCGGGCACCTCGACCGCGATCCGCGGGTGCGCTTCGTCAACGACGAGGCGCGCAGCTTCATCTCCCGCAGCGACGAGCGCTTCGACGTCATCCAGATCTCGCTGATCGACACCTGGGCGGCGACCGCGGCCGGCGCCTTCGTGCTGTCCGAGAACTCGCTCTACACGGTCGAGGCGTGGGACATCTTCCTGTCGCACCTGTCGCCGCGCGGGCTGCTCAGCGTGTCGCGCTGGTCGTTCAGCGATCGGCCCGGCGAGGTCTACCGGATGACCGCTCTCGCCACCGCGGCGCTGCAGCGGCGCGGCGTCGCCGATCCGCGCGCGCACATGGCCATCGTCCGCAGCATCCGTGGCGACGGCGGCGACAACGCCCCGGATGGGATCGGCACGCTCCTCGTCAGCCCGTCGCCGCTCGACGCCGCCGATCTGACGACGCTGAAGACGCAGGCCGATCGCCTCGGCTTCCAGGTCGCGCTCGACGCCACCACGTCGACGGATCCGACCCTGAGCAGACTGGCGTCGGCGCGCGACCTCGACGCGGTCGTCGCCGAGCATCCGATCAACATCGCGCCGCCGACCGACGACTCGCCGTTCTTCTTCAACATGCTGCGGCTGCGCGACGTGTTCCGGCTCGACTTGTTGAAGCACGGCAAGTCGACCCACAACATGGAAGCGGTGTTCGTGCTGGGCACGCTGCTGTTCACCGTGCTGCTGCTCACCGGTCTCTGCATCGGCGTGCCGCTGTTCGTCGCCTCGGATCGCAAGGCGCTGAGCGGCGCGGCGCCGCTCGTGACGTTCTTCGCCGCCATCGGGTTTGGCTTCATGCTGGTCGAGACGTCGCAGATGCAGCGGCTGATCGTCGTGCTGGGCCACCCCACCTACGGGCTGACGGTCGTGCTGTTCTCGCTCCTGCTGTCGAGCGGCATCGGCAGCGCCCTGACGAGCCGGATTGCGCCGGCCGCGATCGGACCGGCCGGGCTGGTGCGGCTGGGAGGCCTCGTCGCGCTGCTCGTCGTCTTCGGCCTCATCACGCCGCTGCTGACTCACCGCATCGAGGGTGCGGCGACGCCGATCCGTATCGCCGTCTCGGCCGTGCTCCTGGCCGTCCCCGGCCTCTTCATGGGGATGGCGTTCCCGCTCGGCCTCGGCCTGGCGCGGAGCCGCCCCGCCCTGACGCCCTGGCTGTGGGGCGTCAACGGCGCCACGTCCGTGTGCGCATCGGTGCTCGCCGTGGCCATCGCGCTCAGCACCACCATCTCGACCGCGTTCTGGGCCGGCTGCCTCTGCTACGTCATCGCCCTCGGGGCTTTCGCCCGCGAGGTAAAGCGCGTGCAGTCTCGAGCCGAAGATCCGGCCAGGACGGGGGGCCTCGTCGTCGAAGCCTAGTGGGCCCACTAGGGCCCGATTTCGGACGGGCCGCCGGCGCCCTCCTTCTCGTTGGCAGGTGCGCCGCGAGGGCGTAGAGTGGGTAGAAGGACAGACGACATGTTGAAACACATCCTGCCGGCGGCGGCGGCGTTCACCCTGGCCGCGTCGCTCGCGAGCGCCCAGGCGCCCGCCCCGGCGCTCTCGCTCGTCATTCGCGATGGCAAGGTGACGCTCAAGGCCGAACAGGTCTCCCTGCGGCAAATCCTGGCCGAATGGGAGCGTCAGGGCCAGGTGAAGGTCGTCGGCGCCGACAAGCTGGTCGGCGCGCCGATCACGCTCTCCTTC
>JANOIR010000305.1:0-3465 GCA_031407765.1 Vicinamibacteraceae bacterium | reverse complement strand
CAGCACGACGTCCACCTTCACCGGGGTGAAGTGCGCCTCGGCGCGGGGGCCCAGCAGGTAGTCGGACGTGCCGCCGTCGGCGACCAGGCGTTCGTCGCCCTGCATGATGCGCACGCTCGCCTTCGACAGCGTCTTGAAGTGCGCCAGCGTGCCGACGTGGTCGAAGTGCGCCTGCGTCGTGAGCAGGATCTTGATGGCCTCGGGCGTGAAGCCCAGCCCGCGGATCGACTTCTCGATCTCGCCAGCCATGCTCGGCACCGCGCCGTCGATCAGGATGTGCCCGGCCGGGGTCGTGATCAGGTAGGCGGCGAGATCCTGCGTGCCCACGTAATGAATCGGCCCGACGATCGTGAAGGGCACGACCGGCGTCGTCCACGCCGGGTTGGTCAGGTTGAGCGGCGCCGCCGGCCGGTCGGCCTGCGGAGGCGGTTGTTGCGCGGTCAGCGCCGCGACGCCGAGCGCGAGCGCGCCGACGATCCCCGCCAGTCCGTGTCTTCGCATGCCGTAAAGTCTAGCAGGCCGTCGCGGAATCGCGGATGCCACGCGCGCCGCGTGTCACCCGCGCGCGTCGAGGACGTGCCAGCGAGCGTACGCAGCGGTCAGCTCGACGTCGATCGTCTCGAGGCGCGCCAGCGCGTCACGGATCGCCTCGGCCTCTTCCTTGTAGAACTCGGGCCCAGTCGTGCGGACGCGGAGCGCGTCGCGCTCCCCTTCGAGCGCCTCGATGAGGCCTGGCAGCGCGGCGAGCTCGCGCTTGTCCTTGAACGACAGCTTGACCGGGATCCCCGCGGGCGCTGACGTCGTGGCCGGGGCGCTCGCAGCCGGGGCACTAGCGGCGGGGGCGCTCGCGGCCGGGGCGGTCGGCGCCGATGGTGTGCCGGCGACCGGAGCCGCCACGCCCGACCTCGCGACCGCCGCCGCCAGCGACGTCGGTGCACCGATGGCCAGGCGATACCGTTCCCAGTCGGCGTAGCCGCCGACGTATTCCTCGACGCGCCCCTCACCTTCGAACACGAGGATGCTGGTCACGACGTTGTCGAGAAAGCGCCGGTCGTGGCTGACGATCAGCAGCGTGCCGGTCCACGCCACGAGCTCGGCCTCGAGCAGCTCCAGCGTCTCGAGGTCCAGGTCGTTGGTGGGCTCGTCGAGCACCAAGACGTTGGCCGGCTTGGTGAACAGCCGCGCCAGCAGCAGCCGGTTGCGCTCGCCGCCGGACAACGCCTTGACCGGCGATCGGGCCCGCTCCGGCGAGAACAGGAAGTCGCGCAGGTAGCCGTGGACGTGCTTCGCGGCGCCGTTCACGGTCACGGTGTCGTTGCCGTCGCCGACGGTGTCGAACACGGTGCGTTCCGGATCGAGCTGCTCGCGCTGCTGATCGTAGTAGGCCACCTGCACGCTGCCGCCGCGCCGGACCTCGCCGGCGTCGGGCGCGATCTCGTCGAGCAGCAGCCGCAGCAGCGTCGTCTTGCCGGCGCCGTTGGGGCCGACCAGCCCGATACGGTCGCCGCGCTGCACGCGCAGCGTCAGGTCGCGCACCACCGGTGCGCCACCGTAGGCCTTCGACACGCCCTCGGCCTCGAACACCATCTTGCCTGGGGAGTCGGCGCGCTCGGCCGAGAGCTTGACCGATCCGAGGCGCTCGCGGCGCTCGGCCCGCTCCTGGCGCATCGCCTCGAGGGCCTTGACCCGGCCTTCGTTGCGCGTCCGCCGCGCCTTGATCCCCTGGCGGATCCAGACTTCTTCCTCGGCGAGCTTCTTGTCGAACTTGGCCCGCTGCAGCCGCTCGTTCTCGAGCCACTCGTCCTTCTTGCGGACGAAGGTCGCGTAGTCGCCCGGCCACGAGGTGAGCTGGCCGCGATCGAGCTCGACGATCCGCGACGCGATGCGCTCGAGGAAGACGCGGTCATGCGTGACGAAGACGAGCGCGCCGGGATACTCCAGCAGCCAGGCTTCGAGCCACGCGATGGCATCGATGTCGAGGTGGTTGGTCGGCTCGTCCAGCACCAGGACGTCGGGCTGCGCCACCAGCGCACGCGCGAGCAGAACGCGCCGGCGCCAGCCCCCGGACAGCGTGTCGACCGGTACGTCGCGGGGCAGGCCGAGCCGATCGAGCACCATCTCGACCCGCTCTTCGACACGCCAGCCGTCGCGCTCGTCGAGCTCGTGCTGCAACCGGCCGAGCCGCTCGAGGGCCGCGGGGGTGGCGTCGTGGGCGACGTCGTGCGCCGCGTGATGGTAGGCGGTGACCACGTCGCTCAGCGCACCGAGGCCCTCGGCGACGACGTCGAAGACCGGCTTCGCGGTGGCGAGCGGCACGTCCTGCTCGAGCCGCGAGACCACGACGCCCGGTTGCCGCCAGACGGTCCCCGCGTCGGGCGGGAGCGCGCCAGCGATGATCTTGAGGAGGGTCGACTTGCCGGTGCCGTTGCGGCCGATGACGGCGACCCGCTCGCCAGGATCGACCTGGAAAGCGACGCGATCGAGGAGCGGCAGGTGACCGAAGGCGACGGAAACGGAATCCAGGGTGAAAAGGGGCATTGCGGGCGGGGCGTGCTGCGCCCTGCATTGTAGGCCGAGGCCGGGAAAAGGCCCGGGAGAGGCCCGGCGGAGGCCGGACGGAGGCCGGAAAGAGGCCCGGGAGAGGCCGGGCTGGGGCCGGGCTTGTTCCGGGCTGGGGTTGACTTTGGACAACGCGGCGCCTCGCGCGACCCGCGTCAATGGGCTGATTTTCCGCGGTTTTCCCATCGTGTGCGTGGCACCCCGCTTGCACCGCACACGGCGACATGCGCTCCGCATCCGACCGGCTCCCCCTCTGGTCCCGTGCTGTGGTCCTCGCCCTCGCGGCAGCCACCGTCGCCGCGACTCCACGCCCCGTCGTCACGTCCACCGCGGCCGCCGAAGGCCGCCTCATCCCGCTCGAGCGCGTCGAGGAGATCAGCGTGCTGGTCGACGACATGACGCCCGACGCCGAGACGCTGGCGCTGACCCGCGATCTGATCCAGGCCGACGCCGAGTCGCAACTGCTCCGCAGCGGGATGCGGGTGCGGGCGCAGGGCGCGATGCCGGCGCTCTATTTCCAGATCTCGGTGCTGTGCGACGACCGCGGCCCGTGCGCCGTCGACGTGTCGTCGGCGGCCATACAGGACGTCTACCTCGACGCCATGGCGACGTCGTCGATCCGCGCCAAGACCTGGTACACGGGCCAGATCATCCTGGCGCCGCGCGCCGAGGTGAACGCGAGCGTCCGCAACGCCGTGCGCGGCCAAGCCGAGGAGTTTGCCACCGACGTCCGGGACGCCCGCCGGCGTGCGGCCGAAACCGCGCCGACGCCATCGGCGGCGCCGGCGCAGCCAGACTCCGAACCCAGGCGCAGCAACTAGCCGGTTGGCGGCCGCGCTCTCACGCGCGGCCGCGGGCCGCCCTTTGGGCGTGGACACGTCAACCGCAGCAGCTGCCGCGCCTTCC
>JANOIR010000303.1:0-21479 GCA_031407765.1 Vicinamibacteraceae bacterium | reverse complement strand
GGCTTGGCCGCTCCCAAACCGAACACGCAACGCGAAGCCGCGCGCGACACCCTGTCGCGTGAGGTCGGCTACGTCGTCAAGCCGCACGCCGGACGGCTGCGGGTGGCGCTGGCCTTCCCGAACACTTACTGGGTCGGGATGTCCAACCTGGGCTTCCAAACGGTTTACAAACTGTTCAACGCCATGGACGACGTGGTGTGCGAGCGGTTCTTCCTGCCCCCCAAGCAGACGCTGGCCGAGCTCGAGTTGCGCGGCACGCGGCTCGTCAGCCTCGAGTCGCAGACCCCGGTTGCCGACTTCGACATCATCGCGTTCTCGGTGTCGTTCGAGTGGGACTACACCAACGTCGTCACGCTGCTGCGCCGGGCCGGCCTGCCGATCTACGCCGAGGAGCGATCGGCGAAGCATCCGCTGGTCGTCGTCGGCGGCGCGGTCACGTTCGTGAATCCCGAGCCGCTGGCGCCGTTCGCCGACCTGGTCACCGCGGGCGAGGGCGAATCGCTCGTCCCCGATCTGGTCGAGGCGGTGCGCGGCGGCGGCTCACGCGACGAGATCCTGCGGCGGCTGACCGGCAAGCCCGGGTTCTACGTGCCGTCGTTCTACACGCCGCGCTACGGTGACGACGGTCGCCTCGCGTCGATGGATCCGCTGCCCGGGACGGGCGCGCCGCCAGTCGTGCGCAAGGCCGCGGTGAAGTCCACCGAGCGCCTCGACCCGCCGCACACCACGCTGTTCACGCCGGACACGGAGTTCGGCTCCCGCTTCCTGATCGAAGTGGTGCGCGGCTGCGCCAACCTGTGCCGCTTCTGCTGGGCCGGCTACAACTACCTGCCGGTGCGGCCGTTTCCCACCGACCGCATCCTCGACCTCGCCCGCCACGCCAAGCAGTGGTCCTCGAAGGCCGGGCTGGTCTCGATTGCGCTCTGCGACCACCCCGACATCGAGCGCATCCTCGCCGGCCTCGCCGAAATGGGCTACTCGATCAGTCCCGCCTCGCTGCGCATGGACGACCTGACGCCGGCGATCGTGACGCGCCTGCGCGAGAGCGGCGAGCGGTCGCTGACGATCGCGCCCGAGACCGGCTCGGATCGCCTGCGCCGCGTGATCAACAAGACGGTCACCAACGACGAGATCCTCGAGCGCGCCGACGTGATCTTCGCCAGCGGCATCGAGAACCTGAAGCTCTACTACATGATCGGCCTCCCGACCGAGACCGACGAGGATCTCGAGGCCATTCGCACGCTGACGCTGCAGATGCGCGAGCGCATGCTCGTCCACGGCCGCGCCCGTGGCCGCCTTGGCCGCATCATCGGCAGTGTCAACCCGCTGATCCCCAAGCCCGGCACCGCCTTCCAGTGGCTGCCGATGGAGAACGTCAAGGAGACCGACCGCAAGATCGTGAAGCTGCGCAAGCTGATGTCGGGCATCGACAACGTCTACTTCACGATCAAGAGCGAGCGGCACTCCTACTACCAGGCCCTCCTGTCGCTGGGCGATCGCCGGGTGGCGCCGACCATCGTCGCCGCCGAGCGCAACGGCGGCCAGTGGCGCGCCGCGGTCGCCGAGACCGGCATCGACGCCGACGGCTTCATCTTCCGCGACCGCCGCGCCGACGCCCGCCTGCCCTGGGACATCATCGATGGCGGCCTCAAGCAGGGCTTCTTCCGCAGCGAGTTCGACAAGTCGACGCGCGCCGAGTGGACGCTGCCACCCAAGCGCGCCCGCGAGAACCAGATCCTGATCCCGACGCTGTAGCGCCGCGTCGGTTCACGGCTGCCTGATTCGCGATTTGCCGGCCGCCGCTACACCGTCTGCGTGGTGTCGGCGGACACCCCCTGCGCCGGATCCGGGGGCGCGAGCTGCGCCTCGTACTCGGCGAACGCTTGCAGAATCAGCGCGCGCAGCGGTTCTTGCGCGGTCGAGTCGACGACCGGCCGCAGCAGCGCGAAGCTGCGGCGCTCCCCGTTGACCGAGAAGCTGCGTGCCGGGAACGTGACGTTGCGCCGGCCGCTGCCGCCGCGCGGTTCCCAGATCGAGAAGCCGACCAGCTTCAGGCCGTTGAGGACACCGTCCTCGAAGAGGATCTCCGCGTCGGCGATCTTGCCGACGGGCGTGGACGAATCACTGGGAAGAATGCGGACCACCATGCGGTCACCTGCCTTTCGCCGGTGACCAGTGCAGCGAGCATGCCGCGGAGGGCTGGTTGTGCAAGTGCCTGGCGCGTCGCGGGTTGCGATGGCGCGGCGGCGCGCGGGCGCGGATCGGGTGCGCGAAGCGACAACCGCGGTTGCGTTGAGCCGGAGCTACTCGGCGATGAGCATCACGTGCGCGATCGCCAGTTGCGCCGTGTGGGTGATGGTAATCAGGGCCGAAGTCGCGCCGAGGCGCTCGAAGTGCCGGCGCGCCGCGCCGTGGAACTGCAGTTGCGGCGGGCCGTACCGGCCGCGCACCACTTCGACGTCGCGCCACAGCACGCCGGCCGACTTGCCCGTGCCGATCGCCTTCATGCCGGCCTCCTTGGCCGCGAAGCGGGCGGCGTAGGAGGCCGCGGCGCCGCGCTTCTCCTTGGCGTCGCAATAGGCGATCTCGCCCGCCGTGTAGACTCGATGGCGGAAGCGATCGCCGTACTCCTCGAGCATCGCCGCGATGCGCGGCACTTCGGTTGCGTCCAGTCCCAGACCCACGATGCGCATGACGTCCCAGCTTATCCCGCACGATACCCCGCCCGCCTCCCGTCCGCCGGATCCGGCCGGCGCCTTCGCCTGGGAGCGGGTGCCGTGGGGCTGGCTGCTGACCTGCCCGCCGCTCTCGGTGCTCGGCCGGCACGGCTTCACCCTCCGCGACCTGGATCCCGGGCGCGGCGCCGAGCCGGACGCCGCCTGGCAGGCCGTCGCGGCGTGGCTCGCGGTGCCGCCGGCGTCGCTGTGGCGGCTCGACCAGGTGCACGGCTGCCGCGCGTTACGGGTCGACGCCACGGCGCTGCCGGCCGGCGATCCACTGCCCTCCGCCGATGCCGCGATCACCACGCGCTCCGACGTGGCGCTGGCGGTGAAGGCCGCCGACTGCGTCCCGATCCTGCTCGCGCATCCGGGTGGCGCCGTCGCTGCCGTCCACGCCGGCTGGCGCGGCACCGCGCAGGGGATCGCGGGCCGCACCGTCTCCGATCTCGCGGCGGCAGCCGGCGGATCGGCGCACGAGATCGTCGCCGCCATCGGGCCGTCGATCGGGCCCTGCTGTTACGAGGTCGGGCCCGAGGTCCGCGAGACGTTCCACGTCGCGGGCTTTGCCGAGACCGATCTCGATCGCTGGTTCCTGCCTGCGGAATCGGCGAGGGCGACGCACGTGCTCGACATGTGGCGGTCGAACCGCGATCAGCTGGTCGCGGCCGGCCTCGATCCGGACAACGTCCACGTCGCTGGCCTCTGCACAGCGACGCACAACGACTGGTTCTGGTCCTATCGCCGCGAAGGGCCCAACGCCGGCCGCATGCTGGCGGTGATCCGCCGCGCCTGACGATGGACGATCCCGGCTACGGCATTTTCGACGGCGTGTTCACCGGCGCCGAGCTGGAGCCGGTGATTGCCGCGCTCGACGGCAACGTGTCGGGGCGCAGTCGCGCCGGAGCGCGTCACGTCCTGGCCCTGCCCGAGGTCCGATCGCTGGCCGGCGATCTGCGGCTGACGAGGCTCGCCGAGCGCTTCGTCGGTCCGTCGCAGCCGTTCCGCGCCACGCTCTTCGACAAGTCGGCCTCCACGAACTGGCTCGTTGCCTGGCACCAGGACACCGCGCTGCCGATGCGCGCGCAGGTCGACGTGGCGGGGTGGGGACCGTGGTCGACGAAGGCCGGCATCATCTGCGCGCACGCGCCGGCCTCCGCGCTGGCGCAGGTCGTGGCGCTGCGCCTCAGCCTCGATCCCAGCACCGACGCCAACGGGCCGCTGCGTGTGTTGCCGGGCACGCATGTCCGCGGTCGGCTGGACGATGCCGCGGTCGAGCGCTTTGCGCGCGAGGTCGCCGGTCAGCTGCACCGTCGGCGCGGGTGGCGTCGTGGCCATGCGTCCGCTGGTGCTCCACGCCTCATCGAAGTCGGTGAGCGACGCTCGGCGTCGTGTCCTTCACATCGAGTACGCAAAGACGACCAGCTTCGGCCCTGGGCTGACCATCGCCCCGGGCTGAGGATCGAAGATTCTGCAAGTTGCTCGGAGCACGCTCCGAGCACGCTCCGAGCACGACTACACGACTATCGAGCACGACTACACGACTACGCGCGGGTCAGGGGGCGGACGTCGCGGTCGAGGGCCTGGCGGACGCGGCTGACGAGCGTCAGCGACGTGAACGGCTTCTCGAGCAGGTCGATGTTCCGGCCGAGCTGCTCGCCGAGGCTGCCGGGATAGCCCGACATGAACAGCACGCGCAGCGACGGGGCCGAGGCGCGCAGCCGATCGGCCAGCTCGCGCCCGGTCATGCGCGGCATCACGACGTCGGTGATGAGCAGATCGATCGGGCCGGCTTTCTGGGCGAGGGCCATGGCCTCGCGGCCGTCGCCGGCGTCGAGCACGCTGTAGCCCTTGAGCTTCAAGGCCTCGACCGCCAGCGAGCGGACCATCGGGTCGTCCTCGACCAGCAGCAGCGTCTCGCGGCCGATCGGGCCGTCCGTCAGCACCGTCTCGGGCCGCGGGGACTCGGCGGCGTCGCTGACGGCGGGGAAGTAGATCGTGAAGCGCGATCCGCGCCCGCGCTCGCTGTCGACGTGGATGTGCCCGCCGCTCTGCCGCACGATGCCGTAGACCGTCGACAGGCCGAGCCCGGTGCCTTCGCCGATCCGCTTGGTGGTGAAGAACGGCTCGAAGATCCGCGCCCGGGTGTTGGTGTCCATCCCGACGCCGCTGTCGCTGACGGCCAGCATCACATAGGTGCCGGGCTCGAAGTCCGGGTTGCCGCTGAGCGCGCGCGCTGGCAGGTCGACGTTGGCGGTGACGATGCCGAGGGTGCCGCCCTTGGGCATCGCATCGCGGGCGTTGACCGCCAGGTTCATCAGCACCTGCTGCAGCTGCGCCGGATCGACCTTGATCCGCAGCAGCCTTGGATCGAGCGACTGCGACAGGTCGATGTGCTCGGAGATCAGCCGGCGCAGCATCTGGCTGCTCTCTTCGACCACGGCGTTGAGGTCGATGACGCGCGGCTGCAGGAACTGCTTGCGGCTGAAGGCGAGGAGCTGGCGGGTGAGGAGGCTGGCGCGCTCCGCCGCTCGCCGGATCTGCAGGGCGTGCCGCGCGATCGGGTCGGCCTCGCTGAGCGAGCCCTGCATCAGGTCGACGTAGCCGAGGATGGCGGTGAGCAGGTTGTTGAAGTCGTGGGCGATGCCGCCGGCAAGGCGCCCGATCGACTCCATCTTGGTCGTGTGCGCGAGCTGCGCCTCGAGCGTGCGGCGCTCGGTCGCGTCCTCGACCAGCAGCTCGATGATGCCGTCCGGGCTGCCGCCGGTCTCGAAGCGCCCGGACATCCGCACCGCCAGCGGCTCGCCGTTGCGGCGTCGCCAGTTGGCGTCGACGCTGAGCACGCGGCCGGCGTGGCGGATGCGATCGACCAGGGTGAGGAAGGCGTCGGACTCGTCGTAGATGTCCGCGCCCAGCTTCACGCCGACCAGCGATTCGACGGACGCGTGGCCGAGCATCGCGGCGAGGGCCGGGTTGCCTTCGACGATGGTGCCATCGGCGTCGCAGCGGCAGATGCCGTGCACGGCGTTCGAGAACAGCTCGCGGTAGCGCGCCTCGGCGATGTGGAGTCTCTGCTCCTGCGCCCCCGACGCACGCGAGCGGAAGCGGAGGAGCAGCGCGGGCGGATCGCTGTCCGGCCCGTCCGCCGAGACCGACGCGGCTTCGATCCGCACGTCGATCAGCGTCCCGTCGTCGCGCCTCAGCGGCACGGTGGTCTTGAGCAGCCCGCGCGCATCGCGACACGCCGCGAGCCACTCGCGCAGCCGCGGCCCGTCCGGCGAGAGCTCGCATACCGAGGTGCCGTTGCGCAGCGGGATGACGAAGTCGCGCGCCGCCGCGTTCGACGCCACCACCCGTCCGCGCTCGTCGGTGAGCGCCATCGGCTCGGGCAGCGACCGCGCGAAGGCGAGAAAGGTTTCCGGGGTCACGTCACGGCACCGGCGTGCTGCGTTATGCCCGTCCGCCTTCGCCCGCCACTTCTGCGGGCGCCCCGGGCGCGGCTGCCGCAGGCGGCGGTATGTAGAGGATGCGCTTGCACGATTCGCACAGCACGATGTCGTCGCCACGTCGCGCCTGCATGATCTGCATCGGACGGACGGTGACCTGGCAGGCCTGGCAGTGGCCGTCGCGGATCGCGCTGACCGCGACGCCGCGGCGCGTCGCCACGCCATCGTTGAACAGGCGGACGTACTCGGGCGACATCTGCTGCTCGATCGCGGCGCGGGTCGTCGTCAGCCCGGCGAGCTCGGTCTCGAGGCGGCCGCGCTCGGCCTCGACCTCGGCGCGCACGGCCGTCGCCTTGCGACCCTCGGCCGCCACTGCGGCGTCGGCCGCCTTCAGCGAGGCGGTGAGCTCGTCGGCCGCCATCATCAGCGTCAGGATCTGATCCTCGAAGTTGCGTACGCCCTCTTCGGCGGTCGCAATCTCGTGCTGCATGGTGGTGTATTCCTTGTTGGTCTTCACCTCCATGAGCTGATCCTTGAACTTGGTCAGCCGGGCCTGGATGACGCCGAGCTCGCGATCGGCGGCGCGGCGCGTGGTCTGGTTCTCCGCCACGAGGGCGGCGGCGGCATCACGCGCGGCGTCGGCCGCGGCCACCCTGGCATCGGCCTCGGCCACCCGCATCGGCAGATCGACCAGCCGGCGCTTCCGCTCGCTTGCATCCGTTTCGAGCTGCTGCAGGCGGATCAGGTGTTCCAGGGAAGGGTGCATGGAGCAGATAACGGTATCACGGCTCCGACGAGCGGCCGGCCGTGACCGTCAGGACTCCGTTCATCAGCCGCCAGTGGCCCGGGAACGTGCAGACGTAGGGATATTCCCCGGCCTGACCGGGGGCGCGGAACTGGACGGTGATCGACTGGCCCGGTTCGAGCAGGCGGGTCGAGGCGAGAATCTCGGGCAGGTCGGGCACGAACTGCTGGACTTGCCCGGTGGGGCTCCGCATCAGCGCGTCGGCGGCGGCGCCGATTGCCTGGAGCGAGCCCGGGGCGCCGAGGATGAAGTTGTGCGGCATCACGTCGGTGTTGGTGAACACCAGATCGACGAGCTGCCCGGCGACGACGGTGAGCGCCGGCTGCTCCCACTTCAACTGGTCCTTGATCACGCCGAGGCGCAGCACGACGTCCGCTTTGGCGGTGGCCGGCGCGGTCGTCAGCACGGCGTCCGCCGGGGGCGGCGTCCCGGCGGCGGCGACGTGGGCAGCCAGTTCGCCGGCGCGGCTGTACAGGGCCGCGGCGTTGGTCTGGCGCTCCACGCGATACCGCCATGGGCCGGCGAGCGGGGCGCGGTGCTCGCCGCTCTGCACGACCAGCGCGTCCGGCGCACCGAGGAAGCCGCCGTCGCCGCGCAGGTTCTGGATGCGGACGGCGATGGTGTTGGGGCCGGCTTTGAGGATGCCGTCCGGCACCTCGAAGACCTGCGGGCTGCGGCCGGCGGTCGGGTCGACCGCAGCGGCGGCGACGCCGGTGCCGTTGACCCAGACCTCGGCGATGTTGCCGATGCGTCCGAAGCGCACCGTGGCCGCGCCCTTGCGGTCGGCCGGCCAGTCGACCTGCCGCGTGAACCATACGATGCCGTCGAACGCGGTGAGCCCGCGCGACTCCCAGCTCCCCGGCACTTCGATCGCCTTCCAGTCGGCGGTCAGCGTTGCGGTGGCCGGCTGGCGCCAGTCCGGCTTGGCGCGACCGAGCCTGAGCCCGATCGGCAGCGCGTCGATCGCCAGCTTGGACGGATCGGCCTGGTAGGAGGTGAGGAAGGGCGCCTTGTGGCGGCTGGCCGCGATGTAGAGGGCGCGGCTCAACCAGCGGTCGCCGAAGTTGGCCGGGTCGAGCGCCGCGCTGTAGATCGCCGCCCCGGCGGCATCGGACGCCGGCAGCTCGGCGAGGCGGAGGAACACCGCCAGCCGCGTGTGCAGATCCGTGTCGGCGAGGACCTTGGAGGCGAGCAGCGCGGCCGTGGTTTCGGCCGACGCCGGCAGCACCATCGCCGCCGCCTTGCGCACGCCGGCGGCCGGATGACCGAGCGCCTGCACCGCGGCGCGCCCGGCGTCGCTGGTGGTCTTGTCGACGGCGCCGAGGCCGTGCAGTGTCCACAGCGCGTGGAACGCCGCGCCGTTGGTGCCGATCGCGTCCACCACCGGATCCGCGGTGAGCGCGACGAGCTGCGGCACCACATCCAGCTTCGCACGCTCGACCAGCAGCCGCTGCGCGTGCATCCGCCACAGCATGTTGTCGTTGCGCAGCGCCGCCACCAGGCCGGCCGGATCAGCCTTCGACAGGACCGGGGCCTTGGCTGCCGGCGCGTCGCGGTAGACGACGCGGTAGATGCGGCCGCGCGACTTGTCGCGCATCGACGTCTCGTAGGCGTTGCCGGGACCGTTACTGTGGCCGGGAGGCGTCGGGTTGTGCTGGTTGATGAAGGCGTACCAGTCGGCGACCCAGACCGCGCCGTCGGGGCCGACCTGGGCGTGCACCGGCGAGAACCACTCCTCGGCGCCGGCGATCAGGTTCCAGCCGTCGCGGGTGACGAAGCCGGCGCCCTGCGGCTCCATGATCCCCTGCCCGACGAGGTGCGCCGTTGGCTCGGTGATGAACGCGATCCGGTTCCAGTACTTCTTCGGGAAGGCGCGGGCGGTGTAGAGCTGATGCCCGGCCGCCGCGGTGTAGCCGCTCCAGACGTCGACCTGGCGGATGTATGGCGTGAGGAAGTGCGCGGTGTAGAACTGCGCGGCGCTCTGGTAGCCGGGGCCGCCGATCGTGCGCACGCC
This sequence comes from Vicinamibacteraceae bacterium, assembly GCA_031407765.1. GTDB lineage: Bacteria > Acidobacteriota > Vicinamibacteria > Vicinamibacterales > Vicinamibacteraceae > JBDSLU01. Next base: position 12,497 of record JANOIR010000303.1, on the reverse strand, counting down.
GGCGGTGAGCTCGGGCACCCCCTCGAAGAAGCGGTTGGGGATGGCGACGTAGAAGCTCGGATCGTTGTTGGCAGTCGACCCGAACACGTCGCCGGTCTCGTTGAAGCCGAGGCCCCACGTGTTGTTGGTCGAGTTCGTGACCAGCTCGAAGCTCGAGCCGTCCGGCTTGTAGCGGTAGACGCCCTGCAGGAACTTCATCGGCGTCCCGTTCATCTCGCCGTCGAAGCCCGAGTAGCCGACCACACCCCAGACGCGGTTGTCGGGCCCGTATTGCAGGTTCGACGGTCCGGCGTGGCTGTCGGCGATGCCCCAGCCGGTGCTGATCACCTTCTTCACGTCGGCCTTGCCGTCGCCGTTGGTGTCCTGCAGGAACAGCATGTGCGGCGCGGCGGCGACGACGACGCCGCCGTTGGCGAAGACCAGGCTCGTCGCCAGGTTCAGATGATCGGCGAAGACGGTCGATTTGTCCGCCTTGCCGTCGCCGTTGGTGTCCTCGAGGATCCTGATGCGGTCGTCGCCCTCGCCGCCGCGCAGCACGCGGTTCGGGTAGTCGACCGCCTCGATCACCCACAGCCGGCCGCGCTCGTCGAACGAGAAGGTAATCGGCTTGCCGCCGATCATCGGCTCCTGGGCGAAGAGCTCGACCTTGAACTCGGCTGGCGTCTGGATGAACTTCTGCGAGTCGGCGGCGGTCATCGGCAGCTGGTACTTCGGCGCCGGGTCGCGCTTCTCGTAGTTGGGGACGTTGAAGCCGTCGACGTACTCGACCGCCGGCATCTTCAGCCGTTGCCAGGCGGCCCGCGCCTTATCGTCGACCGCCCACACGATGCCCTGTTCGATCAGCTGCCGGAAGCCGGGGTTGCCCCAGGTCCGCTCGTCGTGGCCGTAGGCGGTGTAGAAGACCCGGCCCTTGCCCTGCGTCCGCACCCACGTGTACGGCTCGCGGCCCTCCTTGTCGACGCGCTCCATCAGCACGGTGCGGTCGACCGGGTTGTGCCGGGAGTGGACGTAGGTCTCGTCCCAGGTGGTGAACGGCTTCAGGCCCTTCGTCACCGGATGATCCGGCACGACGATCTCGGCTGTGAAGTCGCCCTTCCCGTGCTTCTGAAACTGGCCGCCGATGATCGGGATGAAGCGCGGCGCCTTCGTGAACATGGCCGAGGCGCAGTGGATCGCGACGATCGCCTTGCCGCCCTCGACGAAGTCGACCAGGGCCTGCTCCTGCTCCGGCGTGATCGTCTCGTGGTTGGCGTAGATGACGAGGCCGTCGTAGTGCTTCAGCGTCGACGCAACCAGCGCCTCCGCGGGCGTCGACACGTGCGTCATCTGGATGCCGCGGCGGGCCAGTGGCGCGGCGATGAGCGGCAGCAGCTTGCCCGACGGGTGATGGTCGACGTCGTGGCCGAGGAAGAGGAGGCGCAGCGGACGCGCGGCCTCCGTGGTCGGGGCCGAACGGGCCGGAGCGGCCGGCGTCCGCACCGGTGCCGGTGCCGGTGCCGGCGTCGGTGCCGGCGTCGATGCGGGGGTCGTTGCCTGGCCCGAGGGCGATACCGCGGTGACGACGAGCGCCGTCACCGCGACGGCGGCGACCACGATAAAGCGGAGCAGAGCGTGGACGGCGATCATTTCGCGGCCTTTCTGGAACCCGCCTTCGCCTTCGGCTTCGGCGCGGCAAGGGTGGACGTCTTGGCTGCCTTCGGCTTCGGCGTGCCAAGGCGCATGTCGCGGAAGCGGCGGGCCTGCGCCTCGATGCCGGTTTCGGTGGCGAACCGCTCGATGCTGGAGGCGCCGAAAAATCCGGCGATGCCGGTCGTCTTCGCCAGCACGTATTCGGCGTCCTCGGGCTCGGCGATCGGGCCGCCGTGGCAGAGCACGATGATGTCCGGGCGCACGGCGCGGGCGGCGTCGTGCATCACCTGGACGCGACGGGCCGACTCGTCGAGCGTCAGCGCCGTCTTCGCCCCGATCGATCCCTTGGTGGTGAGCCCGAGGTGCGCGACCAGGACGTCGGCGCCGGCCTTGGCCATTGCCTTGGCGCTGTCGCCGTCGAAGACGTAGGGGCAGGTCAGCAGATCCAGCGTGCGCGCCTCGCGCACCATCTCGACCTCGAGGTCGTAGCCCATCCCGGTCTCTTCGAGATTGGCGCGAAAGACGCCGTCGATCAGGCCGACGGTGGGGAAGTTCTGGATGCCGTCGAAGCCCATCGCCTTCAAATCGCGCAGGAGGACCGGGATGATACGGAAGGGATCCGTGCCGCAGACCCCGGCCAGCACCGGCGTGTCGCGGACGACCGGCAGCACTTCCCTGGCCATGTCCTGGACGATCGCATTGGCGTCGCCGTAGGGCAGCAGACCGGCCAGGCTGCCGCGCCCGGCCATCCGGTAGCGGCCCGAGTTGTAGATGATGATCAGGTCGACGCCGCCGCGCTCGGCGAACTTGGCCGAGATACCGGTGCCGGCGCCGGCGCCGACGATCGGCTGGTTGCGCCGTATACGTTCACGGAGACGGGCGAGCGCGGTCTTTCGGGAAATGAAAGGCATCAGGGTCTGGACACTTACGCGGTCTGGATTCTGGTCGCCGCCGGTTGGAGCACGGCGAGCATCTCGCGGACGAGGGAGTCCGCGAACACGGGATCGTTGATGTGGGCGTCGACGTCGACGACGCGGACGTGCGGCGCGACGCTGGCGCGCAGCGTCTCGAACAGCACGCGATCGGCCTCGGGATCGTGGAACGGCTGGCCCGGCGCGTCGATCATGCTGACGCCGCCGAGTGGCAGGACGAGCGTGACCGGCGCGGTCGAGCGATTGAGCTGCGCCGCCAGGCGCCGCGCGATCTCGCGGCACTCCGCCGGCGTCGTTCGCATCAGCGTGACCGACGGCGTGTGGCGATAGAACGTGCGCCCGGCGAATGCCGTCGGCACGCTGTCCATGCCGTGAAAGTTCACCATGTCGAGCGCGCCGGCCGACACGACCTGCGGCACCCGCCGGCGGGCGGCGGCGCCGTGCCGATCGGGCCCGGCGGCGAGCACGCCGCCGACCACCTCGTCGCACCATTCCGTGGTGGTCACGTCGAGCACGCCCTGGATGAAGCCGCTGTCGACGAGCGATTCCATCGCCCGGCCGCCGGTGCCGGTGGCGTGGAAGACGAGCACGTCGTAGCCGGCGGCCTCGAGCTGCTGCCGGGCCGCGGTCACGCACGGCGTGGTCACGCCGAACATCGTCGCCGCGAGCAGCGGCCGCGGCGGACGATCGCGCTCGTCCTCCTCGATCGGCGCTTGATCGACCATGCCGGCGATCGCCCCGGCGGCGTTGGCCAGGATCCGGCGCGACAGCGGGTTGAGGCCGGCGATGTCGATCACCGACGGCATCAGCGTGATGTCCTTCACGTCGATGTATTGCGCGGTGTTGCCCGACGCCAGGGTCGACACCATCAGCTTGGGCACACCTACCGGCAGCGTGCGCATGGCCGCGGTGATCATCGCCGTGCCGCCGCCGCCGCCGAGGCCGAGCACGCCGTCGATGCGGCCCTCGGCGTGGAGGGCCGGGACCAGCACGCAGGCGCCGCGCAGCATGGCGTCGATGGCCGTGCCGCGATCGCGCCCGGCGCGCAGGGCGTCGAGGTCGGCACCGCCGGCGCGGGCCACGTCGGCCGCCGGCACGTCCGCGGCGAAGGCTGGCTCGCCCAGCACGCCGAGGTCCATCACCAGGACCTCCAGGCCGCGCTGGCGCAGGCGATCGCGGACGAAGGCGTACTCCGCGCCTTTGGTGTCGAGCGTGCCCACGAGCAGGATCGTCGGCATCGGCAATCAGCGCCCGGCCGGGCGCAGCGTGGTCCAGGGGACCTCGCCGGAGACGTCGACCAGGGCCGGGCCCTCGAAGACGGCGGGCGAGAGGATGGCGAGGAAGACGAGCGGGTCGTCGCCGGCGTTGTAGGTGCCGTGCACGATGTCCTTGGGGATGTGCGCGATCTCGCCCGGGCCGAGCACGCGCGCCGTCCGATCGACCCATTGCTCGGCCCGGCCCGAGACGACGTAGATGATTTCCTCCATCGCCGGGTGGCGGTGGAAGGCATGTCCCTTGCCGGGCGGCATCGTCACGCGGACGAGCATCAGCTGCTCGGCGGCGGTCAGACCGCTGCGCGCCAGCCAGTCGTGCGGGCCCCACGGGGAGGGCTCGACGACGGCCTCGGCGGCCGTCACGAAGCGCAACGGATCGGTCGGTGACATAGCGGGTGGGACGAAATCATATACTCTCGCAGGTCCCCGCCCGTTTCCCGTCTCCGCCGGACCCCCCGGATGCCAGACGCGCCGACGCACGCCGGTTCGTATCGCCTGATCTCGCACATCGCGTCCGGCGGGATGGGCCTCGTCTACCTGGCGCAGCGGGAGGACGGCGGCGAGCCGGCCCACGCCGCGGTCAAGCTGCTGCGCCGCGGCATCGACGAGGACCAGGCCCGCCGCTTCGCCTCCGAGCGACAGATCCTGGCCACGCTCGAGCACCCCAATATCGCCCGGCTGATCGACGCCGGTGTCACCGACGACCATCGCCCCTACCTGGTGATGGAGTACGTCTCGGGCCTGCCGATCGACCAGTACTGCGATCAGCATCGGCTGTCGGTCCGTCATCGCGTGGCGCTGCTCCGCAACGTCGCCCGCGCCGTCGCCCACGCCCACCACAACCTGGTCGTCCATCGCGACCTCAAGCCCTCCAACATCTTCGTCACCCACATCGGCGTGGTGAAGCTGCTCGATTTCGGCATCGCCAAGCTGGTCGAGCTCGACCCGGATCGGACGACACAGATGACCGGGCCCGGGGTCCGACTGATGACGCCGGCCTACGCCAGCCCGGAGCAGGTGACCGGCGCCTTCGTCACCACGGCGACCGACGTCTACGTGCTCGGCCTGCTGCTGTTCGAGCTGCTGACCGGGACGCGGGCGCAGGAGGCCGACGGGCTCAGCATCCCGGAGATCGAGCGGATCATCGTGCGCACCGAGGTGGCGCGGCCGAGCGAGGAGGTCGACCCGCGCCAGTCGCCGCACGCCGACCGGGCCGCCGCTGCGGCCACGGCCCGCGGCACCACGCCGTCGCGCCTGCGGCGGGCGCTGCGCGGCGATCTCGATCGCATCGTCGGCGTCGCCACGCGCAAGGATCCGGCGCGCCGCTACGCCTCGGCCGACGCGCTCGCCGCCGATCTCGATCGCTACCTCGCCGACCAGCCGATCCTGGCGCGGGACGAGTCGGCGGCGTATCGCATCGGCAAGTTCGTGCGCCGGCGCTGGCCCGCCGTCGCCGCCGCGCTGGTCTTTCTCGTCCTGCTCGCGATCTATGCGGTGACCGTCACCATGCAATCGCGGCAGGTGGCGGCCGAGCGCGATCGCGCCCGGGCCGCGCAGGCGACCGCCGAGGAGGTGACCGCCTTCCTCGTCCGCATGTTTCAGGCCAGCGATCCGAGCGAAACCCGCGGCGACACCATCACGGCCAAGGAGCTCCTCGCCACCGGCGTCGCCCGCGTCGACAGCCTCTCCGCGCAACCCGAGACGCAGGCGCAGCTGCTCGACGTGATCGGCCGCGTCTACCAGAGCCTCGGCCGCTTCGGCGAGGCGCGCCCGCTGCTCGACCGGGCCTTGGCGATACGGCGGCGCGTGCTGGGGTCGAGGCATGCCGCGGTCGGCGATTCGCTGACCCACCTCGGCGATCTGCTGATCCTGCAGGGCCGCTTGCCGGAGGCGGCCACGGCGGTTACCGAGGCGCTCGCCATCCACGAAGCCACCTCCGGCCGCGAGAGCGCGGCGGCGGCCGAGGATCTCGGGCTGCTGGGCGCCGCGCTCGCCAGCCAGAACGATCGCGTGAAGGCCAAGGCCCTCCTCGACGAGGCCCTGGCCATCCGCCGCCGCGTCCTGAAGCCCGACGATCCGGCGATCGCCGAGAACCTGAGCGCGCTGGCCTTCGTCGCCTCGCACACCGGTGACTTCGCCGAGATGGAGCGTCGCCACGCCGAGTCGCTGGCCATCCTCCGCCGCGCCTTTGGCGCCCGGCACCCGCGCATCGCGCTCGGACTGAACAACCTGGCCGTGGCCTACGACAACCGCGGCCGCTACGAAGACGCCTCCCGGCTGCACCGCGAGGCCCTGGAGATGCGTCGCCAGCTGTTCGGCGACACCCATCCGGCCATCGCCACCAGCCTCAACAACCTGAGCACGATCCTGCAACGGCAGCAACGCTACGCAGAGGCCGAGCCGCTGGCGCGCGAAGTGCTGGCGCTCCGCCGGCGCCTGCTCGGCGACGATCACCCGAGCACGATCGTCGCGCTCAACAACCTTGGTGCGCTGCTCGTGCGCTCAGGGCGTCCGCGCGAGGCCGAGCCGGTGCTGCGCGAAAGCGTGGCCGCGGCCGTGAAGCGGCTGCCCGGCGATCATCCGACCGCGCTCGCCGTGCAGATGTCGCTGGCCGGTGCGCTGTCGCGGCTCGGCAAGGACGCCGAGGCCGACGCGATCTTCACCAGGATCCACGGCATCCGCGTGAAGTCGCTCGGTCCCGAACACCCGGACATCGCCAGCGGGCTGCATGCGCGCGGACAGTCGCTCGCCGATCGCAAGCGCTTCCCGGAGGCCGAGCCCTTGCTGGCGCAGGCGCACCAGATGCGCGTCAAGCTGCTCGGTGCCGGCCATCCGGAGACGGCGCGTACGGCGCAGGCGCTTGCCGCGGTGTATCGCGCCACCGGCAACGGCGCCGCGGCGCACGCGCTCGGCGTCACGCAGCCGTGACGATTCACGAGGCCCCGACAGGTCGTTTCGGCCACAGGACCCAGATGCCGGCGAGCAGCGCGACGCCGATCGCGGAGGCGATCGAGCCCCACACGAAGCTGCGCGGCCGGAAGCGAAGGTGGATGCGGTGGACGCCGGCGCCGACCACGACGCCGAGGAAGTCGCCCTCGACCCGCACCGTCTGCAGCGGCAGGCCGGCCGCCGTCGCCGACCAGCCGTCGTGGAACCGCTCCGTCAGCGCCACGACCCGCGGGCCCGGCGCCTCGACGCGGACGGCGAGCCGCCCCGGGCGATCGACCGTCAGGACCGCGTCTCCGGTCGCCGGCCGGTCGTGCTCGTCGACGACGCGGATGCGGTCCACGCTGCCCGTCACCGGATGCCGGTCGCCCTCCTGGGTGAAGATCCAGCGGGTGCCGGCGAGGTGCAGCGCGGCGTCGCTGTCGAGCGGATGCCGTGTGGCGGGAAACAGGCCGACGTAGCCGTTCGAGAGACGGTAGCCGCGCATGACGAGCAGGTTCGAGCGGTACGAACCGTGCGCCGGCGCCGCGGCGTAGGCGTCGGCTGGAGATTCAGGCGCCAGCGGAACAGCCGCGATCAGCTCGCGGATCCTCCTGGGCGGCTCGCGATAGACGAAGCTGATGCCGTAGGTGCCGAGATCGGCAGCCGTGACCGCGACCAGGACGGCAACCGCCCAGCGCCGTCCCCGTGCGGCGACGGCGACCAGCGCCGTGACCAGGACGACGACGGCCACCCCCGGGGCGGCGGCGCGGACGCTCGCGGCCAGGTCTGAGCCGAAGGGCAGCAGCCGGGCGTTCAGCGCGGCCGTCGTGACGATGGCGAGTGCCGCGGGGATCCACAACGCGAGCGTCCCACGCGCCGGCCGGGGGCGGCGCCCGTCGGCGATGGCCAGCAGGTCGTCCACCATGAGGGCCGCGAGGATCGCCAGCCCGAACTGCGCCAGCAGGACGTAGCGGGCCGGAACGCGCAGCGATCCGATGACGGGCAGCTCCGTGAGGAGGGCGGCGACACCGCCATAGCGTCCGAGGGCGAGGGCGAGCGCCACCACCGCGCCGGCGGTGATCACGGCGATCAGCCCCCGCCGTTCGGGCACGGCGCCGCGGCGCATCCAGACCCAGGCCAGCGCCACCGGCAGAATGGCGCCGGAATAGATGCCGAACTCGTGGAACCACATGTAGTCGCCGTCGGCGCTGTAGGCGTCGCCGGCGATGAAGTACGGCGACCAGAGCTGCACGAGGTTCCACGGGTGCAGGGAGAAGCCGAGCGCGAACTCCGGCGTCGCCGCGGCACGCATGGAGTGCACCGCGGCGTCGGCGGTGGGGAGCAGCTGGATGCCGCCGAGCAGGATGCCCAACGCGACGGCGCCGCCGCACACCGGCAGGCGCCACCATCGGCGCAGCTCCGCCGCGCGCCACAGCGCGAAGGCGGCGAGCGCCAGCATGCTCCACCAGACCGCCTGGGGGAACCCGAGCAGGAGCTGCGAACCGAGGATCGCCGCCATCCCGGCGAACGCCAGCCGCCTCGCCTCGCGCCGATCCCCGGCGATGATTCCGTCGGCCGCCGCCAGCAGCCACGGCATGTGCGCCACGACGGCGACCATGTTCACGTGATGGTAGTGGAGGAGGTTGAAGCCGCTGAAGGCGAACAGCATGGCGCCGACCAGCGCCGCCGTTTGACCGCACTGCAGGCGCCGCAGCAGCCACGCCATGCCGGCGAATGCCACGACATAGCTGGCGATCAGCTCGACGTTCAACGCGACGCCCAGCGGCAGCAGCCGATACAGGAGCTGATGAAACGGGTGAAAGAGGCCGGTCTGGCCCTCGCCATGGGCATAGAAGCCGGCGAAGACCGACGGTGTCCACAACACGGTGTCGCCCGCCCGCAGCGCCTCCTGGTAGAGGTACCGCATCGGCAGCGTGAACCACACCAGGTCGTTGTAGACGAAGACCCGGCCGGTCACCAGTGGCCGCGCGAGCGGCGCCAGGAGAGCGGCGCTGCAGGCCAGCGTCAGGGCGGCCAGCCACCGGCTCGTCGAGTTCTGCCGCGGTGCTGACAACGGGGGATTATAGGATGGGGGACAAGCCCATGGACTACACCACGCTGACGATTGCCCAGATCCAGTCCGAGCTCGAGGTCATCGTGCACGACGTCCAGGCGACGTTCGTCACGCTGGAGTCACGGCAGTTGAACTGGCGGCCCGACGCCACGCGCTGGAGCGTCGCGCAGTGCTTCGATCATCTGCGCCGGGCAAACCAGGACATGGTCGACGCCGCCGCCGCGGCCGTCGGCCGCGCGCGTCCGCGCACGCTGTGGCAGCGGCTGCCGCTCTGGCCCGGCCTGATCGGCCGGATGCTGATCCGATCGCAGGCGCCGGGCGGAACGCGCAAGTTCAAGGCACCGCGGCAATCACAGCCGACCGCCAGCGCGATCGATCCGGGCATCGTCGCGCGCTTCATCAGCCAGCAGCGCGAGCTGGTCGGGAAGGTCGGGCAGCTCGACGAGCGCGCGGCCCGCCTGATCATGATCTCGCCGTTTCTGCAGGTGATCACCTACAGCGTGCTCGACGGCTGGCGGCTGATCGTCGCGCACGAGCGGCGCCATGTCGAGCAGGCGCGGCGGGTGACCGAGCTGCCCGGCTTCCCGAGGTAGCGGTACGCTATCGCGGCGGCCCGGTCTGCGCCTCGAACCGTGCGGCGACGCTGCCGACGGTGGCGACGCGGCCGGCGAAGTTGCGCAGGATGCGGCGCAGCTTCGCGTCCATCCACCGGCCGGTCCGGCGCAGGAAGATCCGGTTGCGCAGCCAGTGGCCCTCGGTCCTGGGGCGCTCCGCCAGCTCCCAGGGATGCAGGTAGTACCCCGTGTCGCCGCTGCGAACGCGCGTGCGCAAGGCGATGTTCGTCCAGTGGTAGCCGACCACGCGCGAGAAGATGCTGGAACCAGCCGCGATCTTGATCAACGGGAACGACGGCAGCGGCACTTCGACGAGACGGGCGTCGCCGCGTGACGCTTCGTGCGCGTAGCTCGGGTGGTACGGCGTCAGCGGCGCGTTGGCCCAGCCCTTGTATTTGCCGCCGACCGACCGCGACGCGCACACGGAGGAGTCGTAGACGATGCCGTGATTTTCCAGCACCTTCGTCGCCCACGCCGGGTAGACGAGGTTGGGGGCGCGGTAGCCGATCGGCCGCCGTCCGGTCAGCCGCTCGAGCAGCTCGAGCGATTCGCCCAGCTCACGGCTGAAGCGCTCGGGCCCGAGCACCGGGATGTCGACGTGCCGCATGCCGTGCGAAGCAATCTCGTGCCCGCGAGCGGCGATCTCGCGCACCAGGTCGGGGTACCAGAGGGCGATCTCGCCGAGGACGAAGAAGGTGACCTTGCAGCGGTGCTCGTCGAAGATGTCCAGCAGGCGCCGCGTCGGAGCGACGACTTCCCCGATCGGCGTCGACTGGCCGTAGATCCGGCGCAGCACGTCGCCCGTGTCGGGCACTTCCTGCGACTGCTGCCCATCAATCCAGCGGCGCGAGTGGAACCACTCTTCGAGGTCCACCGAGACCGCGAGTTGATGACCGGAGGGCATGGGTGGCGTCGCCCTCGATCAGGCCGGCCCGCGTGTCGCTTCGCTCCGCGTGAAGCACAGCACCGAGAACGAGTGGCCGAGGTGCCGTTCGCGCTCGACGAAGCCGCCTTGCCGCATAGCCGCCGCGACCGCGTCGGGGGAGCGGTAGTAGAGGTGAAAGTGCTTCAGTCGCGCCAGGCCGTAGCGAATCGAGCGGCGCCAGAACGGGCCGCGGGTGTCGGCGATGATCACCGCGTGCCGGATCTGCGGCAGCACCCGTGCCAGGAGTCCGGGCAGGTCGGCGTAGTACTCGATGACGCCGACGATGAGCGCCATGTCGGCTGCCGGAACCGGCGCCGTCAGGACATCGGCGACCTCGAACGTGACGCGATCCTGCAGGCTGTGCGCGACCGCGGCGGCCCGCGCCGTGGCCACCATCGTGTCGGCGATGTCCAGCCCCTGCACCGATGCCGCACCGAGGCGCGCCGCCTCGAACGACACTTCGCCGGTGCCGGAGCCGATTTCGACGACAGCCTTGCCCCGGACGCCCAGCTCTTCGAGCATCCGGCCGACGATCTGCGTGCGCAGAATGAACGTCCGCCGGCGGAAGAAGCGGTTCGCCACCGCATGGAGGGGATTGCGGCCGCCTCCGACGAAGGCCTTCTGGTAGTCGTCGGCAAAGCTGGCGAAGTACGTCTTCGCGGCTTCAGCGTCACTGGCCAGGCTCGGAAGCCTGGCGTCTGGCGAGGGTGTGTTGCGGGTCACTCGGCCGGAAAATGTACCATGGAACCCGGCCGGCTGGCAGCCGGATCGTGCCGCGTCACGGGCGCTCGTCGGGCGGCGCCGGCCCACGCCGGCGATCGGCCTTCCGCAAGGGCCATCACGAACGCGTCACTCGGAAGAAGCGGCCGCGCAGCCATGCCTCGTAACTATGGCAGACTGCGCAATTCGCGCGAGGTCCCGGGGTCCGCCGACATGATCGTCCGCCTCACCATCCTGGCATCGCTGGTCCTGGGCATCTGGGCGCCGCCCGCGGCGGCGCAGTGCGAGGCCCCGCCCATCCGGATCCGCAACGTCGCCGTCTGGACGCGTGACGGCCTCGTCGCCGGTCGCGACGTGCTGTTCCACAACGGCCGCGTCGCGGCGATCGAGCCGACCGGCGCGCCTCGCGACGATCGCGGGCGCAGCATCGACGGCAGCGGCCACACGCTGCTGCCCGGCCTGGTCGATGCACACCTGCACTTCTCGATGCCGGGTGGTCTGCCATCCCCGGCGGCCGGCGCGCCGCGGACCGATGTCGAGACCATCACTGGCCGCCAGCTGCTGCGGTCCGGCGTGACGTCCGGCCGGGTGCACCTCGCCACGCTCGACGAAGCCACGCGGCTCGAGGCTGCATCCGCCGGCGCGTGCGCGCCGCTGCCACGCGTGCAGGTCGGCGGGCCGGGGCTCAGTGGGGCCGCCGAGCGCGACTATCCCGCCTTCCAGGGCGCGAAGACGCCCGAGGATGCCCGGGCCAAGATGGCCCGCGCCGGTGCGGCGGGCGTCGACTGGATCGCCATCCACGACGCCGACCGCTTCGCGCCGGACGTGCTGTCGGCGCTCGCTGACGCCGCCCGCACGGCTGGTGTCCGCCTGATGGCTGCGGGCTCGACGCCGGCCGAGATCACCGCCGCCCTCTCGACCAACCCGGACACGCTCGACTACTTCGACCGCACCGGGGAGCCCTACCCGGCGCACGTACTGACGGCGATCCGCGCCCACCGCAACCTCGTGCTCGTGCCGACGCCCGGCGTTCCCTACCGCACCACGGAGTACATCAGACAGCCGACGCTGCTCGAGGACGCCGCCAATTTCGAGTTCCTCACCGATGCGGAGCGTGCCTACGTGCTCGACAACGCGCGCAAGGCGCTGACCGGCGCGGACGCCGAGCGGGCCAGTCGCCTCCGGCCGCTGCTGCCGGGCAAGTTCCGTCAGCTGCGCGAGACCGGTCTGCCGATGGCCATCGGCAGCGACGCCGGCTCGCCGCTGCACTTCCAGGCCGGCGCGATCTGGTGGGAGCTCGAGGCGTGGCGGGCAATGGGGGTATCGCACCGCGAAGCGCTGATCGCCGCCACCGAGCACGCCGCGCGCGTGCTCGGTGCCACCGACATCGGCCGCCTCGCC
>JANOIR010000267.1:0-2803 GCA_031407765.1 Vicinamibacteraceae bacterium | reverse complement strand
TTCGGCGTGTCGCGCTTCGTGTACGTGTCGAGCGAAACCGTGCCGGGCTTCTTCTTTCCCGAGCGCCCGTTCTTGCCCTCCTACGTGCCGGTCGACGAAGCGCATCCCCTTCGCCCCCAGGATCCCTACGCCCTGTCGAAGTATTTCGGTGAGCTGCTGATGGACGCCGCCGTTCAGCGCTCCGACATCCGCTGCATCTCGCTTCGGCCGAGCTGGGTGCAGTCCGAGGCGAACTACGAGCGCAACCTCGGTCCCCAGGTCCGAGACGCGTCGGTGCTCAGCCCCAATATATGGAGCTACACCGATCTCTACGATCTCGCCGACGCCGTGGTCCTCGCCGCAGAATCCACGCTACCGGGTCACGAGATCTTCTATATCGCCTCACCGGACAACGTCGGTGGCCGCCCCTTGGCGGAGACGGTGAGGAAGTACTACGGCGACACGATCGAGATCCGACCCACGGACCGGCCGGATGCCTCGGGGATCTCGAGCGCGAAGGCGATGCGGATGCTCGGTTGGAAGCCCAAGCGGTCCTGGCGGGACTACCTGGACGAGCAGGGGCGCCTGAAGCCGGAGTGGACCAAGGGCCAGGCCGGCTAGGGCGATCGTCACACCATTTGACGACGCACTCCCGACCGAGGTGGTTGCCGCCGTCAGACGAGTGTCAGGCTCGGGGACGATTGTCCTATTGGCAAGTGCCAAGGGGTCAGGTCTGTTGTTGGAGGTCAACAGCACACGGGCTTCACTTCGTGTTCCTGGGGTACACCCCATATACCAGACCTGACCCCGTTGGCCATGACTGGCCATGACTGCGTTGGCAACGTTGGCCACGCGCGTCGATCTCGAGGGCCCGGCTGAGCGCCTCGCTCTCTCCTGGGTCTGACCAATCTGACCGAGAGCGATCAGAACGCTGGCATCGGCTACGACCGCAGCCATGCGTCGATCGTGGCCTTCTCTGCGTTCCAGTCGTCCTTGTTCATCAGGAAGTAGGGGATCTCGAGCTCGGAGGCGCGCCGGGCGAACGCAACTCGATCGAGGCGGAGGAGCTCGCACGCCTTCCCGGTCGAGATCCTTCCGCGGCGAAAGAGCTCCATCACGAGCATCTCCTCGGCCCCTTCGTGCTCGACCAGCTCGGCCACCTCGTCGCTCACGTCGATCTTGAGGGTCGTCATGGCTTAGGCCCTATTCTAAGCTCGTTCACTGGTTCATGCTCCTACAAGGCCGACATCCGGCGGGGCTCGTTGTTGAGCCTGGTTAGCTGCGAACCCCCGGTCCGGCGACTCGGTCAGGCCCAAGTCGCGAGCGTAGTTCACGAAGAGGCCGCCGTCGGGGTACACCTCACACACCAGACCTGACCCCTGTGCCCTCTATGTGACGGGTGGCCGTCCATCTCGGGCCGTCATTCGTGAGTCTAACGCGCCGTTTTCTTCGACAACTCGCAGTCGTCCTCTGATCCCAGCTCGCAGCCCCTTGCGTAGTACTTCTTGGCCTTCTCGAGATCCTTCGGCACGCCAGCGCCCGTTAGGTAGAACCCAGCGGCATTCGTGCATCCGGGAGACCAACCGGCCATGCATGCCTTCTCATAAAAGGCCGTCGCCTTAGCGAGGTCCTTCGGAACATCCTGACCAGCGCCACGCTCTGGCAGGCGAATCGGTTCCCGAGTGCGCACGACTTCTCGTAGTACCCAATTGCCACGGGAACATCGCGAGGCACGCTCGTTCCAGTCGCGCTGAGAAGGGCGAGATTGAAGCAGGCCATCGCACCCTCACCGTCGCAGCCGCGACGAAAGTGCCCGACTGCCTTAGTCCAGTCGACTTCGACCGCAATACCCTGCGCATAGACGTTGCCGAGACCATTGCATACGGCAGAGTCTCCTGCGCTGCACTCACGGTCGAGTAGGGCGAGATCCTCCGCGACCTTCGCGCCGGAGGGGCTTGACGCCTCGTCAGCGCTCGCAAGCCTGTCGAAGGCCGCCGTGGCCGCCTCGGAGCACTCTTCCCAGCCGAAGTCGGTCGCGCTCTCGGTACCAGCGAGCGGTTCGTGAGCATCAGTGGGAACGATGCTGGCTGCCGTAGTCGGAGGATGCCGTGATGGCGCGGGGCTCGGGGGGAAGCTAGCCCGAGTTTCACCGGGGCCGGAACAGCCTGCGAGCAGAAGGACTACTGGCGCGACCAGCAGCCTACTCGTCCACATGGCCTTCGGGCTAGGCCTTGCAGTCGTGGTCACTTCACTGTCCGCCGTTTGTTGGCTTCTCAACGGGAACACATTCCATCGAGTATTCCCGACACATCACGGGAAGTTGCATCACGAAGGCGGGTGCTGCCGCGAGGCACGCCCTCGCACCCTGTCGACGCCGTCAGGGCTCAGCAGCCGGTCGAGGTTGTCGTGTACGACGTGTTGACACCGTTGGGATAGGTCATGGACGTCCGCCGATTGGCGTTGTCGTAGCCCAACCCGAAGTTGTTCGAGCCACGGCTGATCGTGGTCAGCCGGCTCGCATCGTCATAAGCGTAGCTCACGAAGAGGCTGCCGTCCAAGGACAACGTCAGCCGGTTGCCGGCGGCGTCGTAGGTGTAGGCCACCTGCTCCCGTTCTTGCCACTCTGCTGCGGCCAGAACGCGGGCGAACGCGGCGCCACGGACGGGGGGCCATCCGCAGGCTTGCGAGCTGCCGCCGCTGCAGGTTACCCCTACAACGCCTTCGCCAGGGTGCGGCCGTCATCGAGGCTTCGCGGTGCGCTCGCCGGAGTCGCTGACCGTAGGGGTGTTGGTCACCGGCGCGGTCGGCGGCTCGGACTTCGAGC
>JANOIR010000257.1:0-16416 GCA_031407765.1 Vicinamibacteraceae bacterium | reverse complement strand
CTCCTGAATGTCCCGCTCGGCGAACTCCTCCAGTGCCTGGTCGGGCTTCATGTAGATGTACACAGCCCACTCGGGCAGGCCGGTGGGCTCCGGGTCTGTCGTCTTCCGAACGGGGCGCTTCGCGACCTTCACCATCAGTCGACCTCGCTTCGCGGTGGGACAGGCGTGAGCGCCGCCTGCACGCACTACTAACGCTCGGTTCGGCGGATTCGAACAGGTGCGCCGCCTGGCGACGGCCCTGTAACGTCGCGACGCTCCAGCCGTTCTTGTCTAGAGAGGGTCGTCACGCCTGCCATCTATGCCCCGCCGGGGCCGCCGCCACGTATCATGACCACCATCCTGGTGAAGCCCGCTGGGCACCCCTTTGCCGGGACGAGAGGCGCGGTGGCCACGCCTGAGGGCGAGACGTCGTTCGAGCTGATCCGGCGGGCGCGCGACGGTGACGCCGCGGCCGTCGAGGCCCTGTGTACTCGCTACTTGCCCCGCCTGCGGCGCTGGGCGACGGGCCGGGTGCCGCCCAGCGCGCGCAGTGTCATCGACACCGGGGACGTCGTCCTCGAAGTGCTCTACAAGGCCATCCGCCAGCTGAAGACGTTCGAGCCGCGCTACGACGGCTCCTTCCATTCCTACCTCCGGACCGCGGTGCTGAACCGCATTCGCGACCTGGCGCGCATCCACCGGCCAACGGCCGTCACGCTCGACGGCGAGCAGCCGAGCGCCGAACCGTCGCCGCTCGAGCGGGCGATCACGGCCGAAGGCATCGCCCGCTACGAGGCCGCACTGGCCCGCCTCCGCCCGGAAGACCGCGAGCTGATCGTGGCGCGCTTCGAGTGGGGACTCGATCACGCGGAGCTGGCGGATCTGCTGGGACGCCCCACCGCCGCGGCCTCGCGTGTCGCGACCCACCGCGCCGTGGCCATGCTCGTCAAGGAGATGACCCGTAATGCACGATGACCTGCCGGTCGGCCTCCTCGAGCTCGCCGCCCGCGTCGACGAAGGCGCGCCTATCGACTGGGAGGCCGAGGAACGGGCCGCGGCCGATGATGACGCGCGAGCCGTGATCCAAGGCTTCCGCGTGCTGGCCGGCGTCGCCGCCGTCGCGCAGGACGTCGGGCCCGAAGCGGTCGGGACCCCGCCGTCGTGGCCCTGCGCCGACCTCGACCTGAGCGGCACGTCCTGGGGGCCGTTGCGCCTCGAGGAAGCGGTCGGCCGCGGCGCGTTCTCGCAGGTCTATCGCGCCGTCGATCCGCTCGGCCGGCACGTCGCCGTGAAGCTGCTCGCGCCCCGCCTCGGCGGCGACGATCTGTCCTCGCGGGTCCTCGACGAAGGCCGCGTCCTCGCTAGCGTCAAGCATCCCAACATCGTGGTGGTGCACGGCGCTGACGAGCACCAGGGCCGGGTCGGCCTGTGGATGGAGTTCGTGCACGGGCGGACGCTGGCAGCCGAGGTCGACGCCCGCGGCGCGCACAGCGCCGACGAAGCGATCGTCGTCGGCCGGGCGCTGTGCGGCGCGCTCGCCGCCGTCCATGCCAAGGGACTTGTCCACGGCGACGTCAAAGCGCACAACGTGATGCGCGAGGAGGGCGGCCGCGTCGTTCTCATGGACTTCGGCGCCGGTCGGTCGATGCAAACGTCCGCGTCGGGCATCGACGTCCTGGCCGGGACGCCGCTGTATCTGTGTCCCGAGCGCCTGCGCGGCGGGCCGCCGACGGCGGCGACCGACATTTACAGCCTCGGCGTGCTGCTCTATCACCTGGTGACGCGCGAGTACCCGGTCGAAGGCGCGACGCGTGCCGAGGTCGAAGCTGCGCATCGCACGGGGCGACGCACGAGGCTTCGCGATCGCCGCGCCGATCTGCCCGACGCGTTCGTCACCGCCCTCGAGCGCGCCATCGCGCCCGATCCCACGGCCCGCTTTACGACTGCCGGTGCGTTCGAGGAAGCGCTGGCCCAGGCGGTGCGGGCGCCCGCGGCCGGCACCAGCGGAGTCGACGCCGTGGCCGCGCGTCCGCGCGTGGCGAGGCGATGGCCAGTGCGGCTCGGCCTCGCTGCCGTCGCGGCCGTGGCGATCGGCACGGCGGCGATATTGTGGAAGCTGCCGCCCGGGCGGGCGACGTTGCCCGGTGCGGGCGCGGGGGCCGGCTCCGCGGCGACAGCCCCCGTCGCTCCTCCGTCGGGGCCCTACTCCGTCCAAGCCACCTTCCGCCAGATCGTCGACAACACGATTGCCGGCCCGTTGACGGCGGCATCGAAGGTGAAGGTCGGCACCCGGTTCACGCTCCAGGTGCAGGGATCGCGCGCCCTGCACGTCTACGTGATCAGCGAGGACGGCCAGGACCAGCCGACGGTGCTGTTCCCGACCAAGGACGGCCCGCTGTTCAATCCGATCCCGGCCAACCGTCTGCAGAACATCCCGGAGGACCTCGGCGGATGGGAGGTCGACGGCGTCGCCGTCCGCGAATCGCTCTTCGTGGTCGTCAGCCCGACGCCGATGCCCGAACTCGAGGCGACGCTGGCGACCCTGCCGCACGCCGAGGACCAGCCGGAGCCGGAGAACCTTCTCACCACCCGCAGCGTCCGGAAGCGCATCCGCCCGCAGGGGTCCTGGCTGTGGCGTCGCGAGGCGCGACCGCTGACCGCGGGTGTCGAATCCAGCGACGGCGTGTGGATTCGCCAGCTCAGCCTCGAACACGCCAAATAGTCTGATCCCGGCCTTCTCCCGGGCCCGGCCGCGGAACTTCGCGCGACGCTTGACGTCTCACTACTGTGTGCTACACAGTGTGTGTCATACACTGTGTAGCACACACCAGAGACGCCCCGTGCCGCCAGACGCCAAAGCCGCGAACGCCGCCGAAAACGCCCTCTTGGAGAACCTGCGCCTCGAACTGCGGCGCGGGGGCCTGGTGCTGGCCGTGCTCGGCCAGCTCCGCGTCGAGCACTACGGCTACACGCTGCGCAAGGCGCTCGCCGAGCGCGGCCTGCCGGTGGACGAAGGGACGCTGTATCCCCTCCTGCGGCGGCTCGAATCGCAGGGCCTCCTCGTCAGCGAATGGCGCGAAGAGGACCGCCGCGAGAAGCGCTTCTACCGCCTCTCGCCCGCTGGCAGCCGCGTCGTCGCGCTGCTGGTCGCCGAGTGGCGCGGCCTGAACGCCTCGATCTCCCGCATCCTCGAGGACAAGTGACAATGACTCCGCTGATCGATCGCTACCTGCAGAACGTCAGGATCTCGCTCCCCGCCGCCCGCCGCGAGGACATCGTCCGCGAGCTGGCCGAGGACATCCGGGCGCAGGTCTCCGACCGCGAGGAGGAGCTCGGACGCGCCCTCACCGACGACGAGCAAGAGGCCGTGCTCAAGCACTTCGGCCACCCGCTGGTGCTGGCCACGCGCTACGGCCCGCAGCGCCACGTCATCGGCCCGGCGCTGTTCCCGGTCTACTGGATGACGCTGAAGATCGCGCTCGGCGGCGCGCTCGCGGTCAACGTCGCGCTCGCCATCGCCTTCCTCGCCGGCGGTTCGCCCCCGGGCCGCGCCATCGGCCACCTCGTCTCGTTCCCGTTCACGATCGCGGTGATGGTGTTCGGATGGGTGACGCTGGTCTTCGCGCTGCTCGATCTGAACCTGCCGCGACTGCTCGAGCACGCCTGGGTCGACCTCAAGGGCCTGACGCTGTCGCCTCTGCCCGAAGGCAAGGGCCGCCGCTGGACCCTGATCGCCGAGATCGTCGGCGGCACGGTCTTCCTGATCTGGTGGCTGGCGCTCCCGCAGACGCCGTTCCTCGTGTTCGGCCCGGCCGCGGGCTTCCTGGCGCTGGCGCCGATCTGGCACCAGCTCCACCTGCCGATCGCGGTGATCTGGCTGGCCAGCCTGGTGATGCTGTGGGCGGTGCTGCTGCGGCCGGACTGGGCGCGCGCGCGGACGGTGGGCCGCTTCGTCACCGACGGGCTGTCGCTCGGGCTCGCCGCGATCCTGCTGCGCGCCGACGCCGTCGTGCAGCTCGCGCCCGGCCTCGAATCGACCGACAAGCTGGTCGAGATCGTCCGGTTCATCAACACGCAGGCACGGATCGTCGTGTTGATCTGGCTGCTCGCCGCGCTCTGGCAGATCCTCCGCGCGATCTACCGCATCGTCACCGCGTCCAGTACCGAGCCGGACGGTTCACCTCGACGCCGCTCGTCCTGAGGCGCCTTCGTGCCGACGCGGCTGATGTGCGGCTGCCGCCTACGTGACGATGTAGGGCGGGCGCTGCGGCCGGGACAACAGCGCGTTGGCCGCGTCGTCGTTCTTGAACCGCTCGTGCACCGGATCCCAGTACAGGCGCCGCTTGGCCCGCATCGCGATGTGGTGCAGCAGGCAGGCCGAGCAGGCCCGGTGCGCGACTTCCACCGGCGCGATCGGCTGGCGCCGCGACTTCACACACTCCAGCCAATTCCCGTGGTGAGTCTTGCTCTCGACGAGATGGATTTCGTCGGGCCCGATCACCGACGTGATGATGGCCGGGTCGCTCGAGGCCAGCGCGGTGGCGTCCTTCAGCTTGGCGACCGGATCGCTCGCCGTGACCGTCTCGTTGCCGCGCGACACGAAGATCCAGCCCGTGGTGCCGATGAACTTGATCCCGTTCGGGAAGTCCCCGCTGACGATCATGTGCACGCCGTTGGCGTAGAGCGCCTCGGTGCGGAACGCGCCGTGGACGCTCCACAGGCCCTGGGTCGGGAACTCCGCCGTGCCCCAGATCTCGACGGGGCCGGTGTACTCGGTGTCCATGCCCCAGTGGGCGCTGTCGATGTGATGCGCGCCCCAGCCCGTGATCATGCCGGCGCCGAATTGCTCGCAGCGCAGCCAGCCGGGACGGCCGTAGCCCTTCTGCGGATGGACGCGGTCGATCGCGTAAGGCACGACCGGCGTCGAGCCGACCCACGCGTCGTAGTCGAAGCCGGCCGGCACCGGGACCGGCGTGGCGTCGCCGCCGGCTGGATCGCCGGGCAGACCGACCTCCACCGTCTTCAGCTCGCCGATGCGGCCGTTGCGCACCAGTTCGGCGGCGTAGCGGAACTGAATCGTCGATCGCTGCTGGCTGCCGATCTGAAAGATGCGGCCCGAGCGGTGCACCGCGTCGGCCACCGCGCGGCCCTCGCTGATCGTCAGCGAGGCCGGCTTCTGCAGGTAGATGTCCTTGCCGGCGCGCGCGGCGTCGATCGCCAGGATCGCGTGCTGGTGATCAGGCGTACTGATGACGACGGCGTCGATGTCCGGGTTGGCCAGCAGCTCGCGGTAGTCGGTGTAGGTCTTGACGCCCGTGTAGGGCTGACCGGACTTCTCGGTGTAGGCCTTCTCGATCAGGACCTTGGCCTCCTCGACGCGGTTCTTGTCGAGATCGCAGGCCGCCACGACGCGGGCGATGTCGTGCCGGATGATGCCGGGCAGGTCGTGCCCCCGCGAAATGCGGCCGTTGCCGATGGCGCCGACGTTGATCCGGTTGGAGGGCGAGGCCGCTCCGAGCACCGACGACGGGACGATCGACGGGAAGCCGCTGACGACCGCGGTCGCCGCCAGGCCGGAGCCGGCGGTGGCGAGAAAGGTGCGTCGGGTCGGTTGGCTCGCTTTGGGCGTGCCGGTCTCCACCGGCGCAGCCGGTGCGATTTTGTTCGACATCTGGATCCTTGGAAGATTTAACGCCCACGCTACCACGATCGCTTACGGGTAGGACCCCGTGGGCCTACGGGGCGTCATGGATTGACCAGTCCACGGACCCAGGTAG
Organism: Vicinamibacteraceae bacterium; assembly: GCA_031407765.1. GTDB lineage: Bacteria > Acidobacteriota > Vicinamibacteria > Vicinamibacterales > Vicinamibacteraceae > JBDSLU01. The sequence goes on along the minus strand of JANOIR010000257.1, from coordinate 10,660 downwards.
AATGCCGGAGTCGCGGCCCCCCAGCGCCGGGCGACCCGAGCGATCAGAACATGCCCCTTGTCCCCGGCGCGGACGCCCCAGCGGCGTCGACGCACGACCTCGTGGTGCGCGCCCGCACGGGCGACGACACGGCCTGGCGCGAGCTGTTGGCTCGATACGAGGGCCCGCTGCGTCGAAGCGTCCGCGGCCGGCTGCCCCGCGCCGCGCGCGGCCTGACCGACACCGACGACATGGTGCAGGAGGCGACGCTGAACGTGCTGCGCCGCCTGCCGCTGATCGAGCTGCGCTTTCCCGGCGCCCTGCTGGCCTATCTGCGCCGCTCGGTCCAGAACCGCCTGGTCGACGAGCGCCGCCGCGCCGCCCGCACCATTCTGCCGTCGCCGCTCCTCGACGAGCACGCCGCGTCGCAGGCGTCGCCGCTCGATCACGCCATCGCTCGCGACCGCCGCCGCCGCTTCCGGGAAGGCTTGAGCGGCCTGTCGGCCCGCGACCGGCGAGCCCTGGTGATGCGCCTCGACGCCGGCGCCAGCTACGAGGTCATCGCCCGCGCCCTCGGCTGCCCGACGCCGAACGCCGCCCGCGTGACGGTAGGCCGGGCGCTCCACCGCCTCGCCGAGCACATGGCCGTCGTCACCCGCCCGTAACGTTTTCCGTCGACTCGCGTTCTCTAGGATTGTCGCCAGCGCCGGCGACGGGCAGCCCCGGGGCATCACCGGCTGCCGAGGGTGGCCGTGTCGCCACCCGGAAGGAGCTTGACGTGAGGGAACAGCATGCTTCGTTCGACGGCGTCGCGACCCTGGAGCTCGTCGAGCGCGCCCGCGGCGGCGACCAGACGGCCTGGGAAGTCCTGGTGACGCGCTACCGGGCGCCGTTGATGCGGTTCGCCCGGATGCGCCTGTCCCGGCAGCCGCACCGGCTCGCCGACACCGACGACGTCGTGCAGGATGTGACGGTCAACGTCTTCCGCCGCCTGCACCGCATCGAGCTGCGCTTCCCGGGCGCGCTCCTTGCCTACCTGCGCCGGTCGGTGTCGAACCGCGTCGCCGACGAGCACCGCCGCGCCGTGCGGCAAGGGCCCACGGCGACGCTCGACGACGACTACCCGGACTGCCAGCCGTCGGCACTCGACGCGACCATCGATCGCGACAAGCTCCGCGCCTATCGCACCGCCCTCCTGCAGCTCAACGCCGAGGACCGCACCGCGATCGTGATGCGCCTCGAGCAGGGCGAAGGCTACGAGGCGATCGCGGCGCGGCTCGGCAAACCGACCCCCAACGCCGCCCGGGTCGCCGTGGCGCGCGCGATGTTCAAGCTGGCCAAGCAGATGGGCCCGCTGGCGGCGCGCGGACTCTAGCCCCAGTTGGCGTTGCCTACGCAACCGAGACCAGTTCAGGCCTGGGGCGGCGGCATCGCCGCCATCTCCGCCATCCCGGCCTGCTTCATCTGCTTCGCGGTCATGTCCTTGAGGTGCGTGGCGATCGACCAGACGTGGCCGAACGGATCCACGACCTGGCAGTAGCGATCGCCCCAGAACACGTCCGCGGGCGGCATCGCCCCGGTGGCGCCCGCCTCGACCGCCCGGGCGTAGGCCGCGTCCACGTCCTTGACGTAGAGCATCACCCCGGAGCTGGTCCCACCCAGGTTCTTCGGCGTCTTACGCGTCTGGGGCCCCGGCCCCCGCGGCGGCAGCTCGTCGGCGAGCATCAGGATCGAATCACCGATCTTCACCTCGGCGTGCATGACCAGCCCCCCGGGGCCTTCCATCAGCAGACCGGGCCGGGCGCCGAACGCCTTGCCGTAAAACGTGATCGCATCGGCAGCGGGACTGACGATCAGGTGCGGCGTGATCGAGCCGTAGGCCGCGGGTACGGCCTGGGCGCGCTTCGGCCGGGCGGCCTTTCGGGCCGACGCGACCTTTCGGGCCGGCGTGCGGGCCACCGCCTTCGCCTTCGATGCGGCCCTGGCCTTCGGCTTCGGGGCGGTCTTCTTCCGGGTCGCCTTGCGGGCGGCCTTCATGGAGCGAGCCATTGCCGTTCTCCTCTCGACGTGTGTCCTGACCGCGAGCAGCGTGGCATCAGCGGCCGAGCGCGATGCCACGACGTGGCGCGCGCAGGATGGGGATGCGGTCGACAGGATAGTGATTCGCCGGCGCGTCGTCTACACCGACGAGGCACGCCGACGAGGCACGCGTGCGCAGCGGCCCGCTACGACGCGACGCGCGCCGCGACGGCATCGCGCTTCTCCCGGACCTCGGGATCGGCCAGGCCCAGCGCCAGCGCCAGCTCGAAGTCGTGCAGCGCGCCGGGGAGATCGCCTTGCGCCTCCCGCAGCACGGCGCGGAGGTAGGCGGCGATCGGCCGCCACTCCCCCACCGGATCCGCCGTGGGATCGCCACCGAGCACGGCGGCGAAATCGGCCGCGGCGTCCTCGAGGCGGCCCAGTCCGACGCGGGCCCAGCCGCGCCAGAGCCGCGTCTCGTCGTCGTCGAGGCCCAGGCGGCAGGCCTCGTCGAAGCTCGCCTCCGCCAGCGCCAGGTCGCCCGCGTCCATCGCCCGGCGCCCGCGCCGCTGCGCCTCGCGCGCAGCCGGCGGCAACAGAACGGAGCCGAGCGCCTGGCTCACCTCGTCGAAGACGCCTTCGATCGGGCCGGGCGGGAGGCGCAGCCGGTCGCCGCGCTCCCCGGCGAGCTTGATCGCGGCAAGACAGGCGGCCATCAGCAGCACCGCTCCATGCGGCCAGTCGGGGGCGTGCGGATCGTAGCGGACCACCGCGTCCGGGCCGATGGTGGCGGGCAGGGCCGCGGCGCGATCCTCCCGGCCGACGATCATGCCCCGCTTCCCGAGCGCGTGGGCGGCGCCGATGGTGTAGCCCACCAGGAGATCGAGCTCCGAGACGTCGGCCCAGAACAGGCCGGCGCGGCCGATGATCGCCAACTGGAGATCGGCGTGGTCCTGGCTCTCGAGGCCCGCCCAGGCGCGCAACACGCGGTAGCCGCCTTGCTCGAGCGCCGGCCGGTAGAAGGCGCTGTCGTAGCTCGCGTACGGCTCCGCCGACGGCATGATCACGAGCGCCGTGTCGTCCTCGACCGGCAGGCAATCGACGATGGCGCGCAGGTAGGCGAGCGACGGCGCCAGCACGCGATCAGGGTCGCCTTCGCCGGCCGGCACCACCAAGCGCGGCGGATCGATCGGCGGCAGATCGTAGGCGGCGCGGAGCCGCTCGATCTCGACCAGCATCGCCGCCGCGGTGACGGCGTCGCGTGGTGCGAGGAGGCCGTAGTGCACGAGCAGACCGCCCAGGATGGCGAACTCCGCCAGCTCGCGCGATCGGGCCGTGAGCCGCGGCAGGATCACCGAAAGCAGGCCGGAGTGCGTCACGCCGCCGCGGTCGCTTGGCGCGGCGGGGATCGACACGTCGACGTCGACGTCGCGCAGGAACGCCTGCAGGCCGGCCCGCCGCTGCGCGTAGCGGACGCGGCCGCATTCGGCGAAGGCGAGCGCCAGGCACTGCCCGAACAGGAAGCCGTTGTAGCGGCTGGTCAGCGGCGACGTGCGGACCACCGCGGGCGGCGCCGGCGCAAAGCCGATGTGGAGGAGCTCGTCGGCGGCCAACGTCGTCCCGACGTCGAGCGTCCACTCGTCCGGCTCGGTCGCCTCGCCAACGAGCCGCACCACGTGCCGCCCCGGCGTGAGGATCAGCACTCGATTGGTGCGCCCCGCTTGCGCCCCGTCCACGACCACGCCGCTGTCTCCTGGATACTGCACGACGAGTCGTGCCATGCGCCCTCCTCGCAATACAACTGCGGAGGCGCCTCAGCCGAACACGGGTTTCGCCCGGCGCCGAACCGGGTGACAAAAGTCGCTTCATCGCACGAAAAACCAACGCAGCCCCTGCTACCCTTGGGCCCGAATGGAGGCGACGTGGATCGCAGACTCGTGGGAATCGTGGCACTCGCCGGCCTCGTCGCGCTGGCCCCTGACATGAGCGCGCAGGCGCATGCCTATGCCGACGCGGCGGCGGCGGCCGCCCGCGCGCTCGTCGCCCGCCACGGCGAGGCGGAGCGGACTCGGATCGAACGCGGCGTGGCGCAGGTGCGCCGCGCCTGGCGCGCCGAGGACGGCGACGCCGCCACGCTCCGCGCCTTCGTCGAGGCCGAGTTCCTGCCGCAGGGAGCGGCGCTCGAGGCCACGTTTGCGCGGCTCCAGGCGGCCTTCGAGGCCGTGGACGGCTACTTCAACGCAATGGGCCGCGACCTGCGCCGCGGGCTCGATCTCGAGATCGGTCCCGAGCTGCCGATCGACACCCGCCTCGGCGCGTGGGAGCCGTCCAGTCATGTGGCCGACGACCTGTTCTCGTCGAAGCTCGCCTTCGTCGTGCTCCTCAACTTTCCGCGCAGCACGCTGAGCGATCGTCTCCGCGATGGGCAGTCGTGGAGCCGCCGACAGTGGGCGGAGACGCGCCTGACCGGCCGCTTCGCGCTGCGTGTGCCGGCGGCGGCGCAGGCACGCCTCGCCGAGGCACGGACCGCCGCCGAGGCTTACGTCAACGGCTACAACCTGCGTGCGCACCACCTGCTGGCTGCAGACGGCCGGCGCCTGTTCCGACCGAAGCTGCGCCTGATCAGCCACTGGAACCTGCGTGACGAGCTGAAGGGCGCCTACGCAGACGCCGACGGCCTGGCCCGCCAGCGCGTGATCGCGGCGGCGATGGACGCCATCGTGCGACAGACGATCCCCGCCGCGGTGATCGACAACCCGATGCTCGACTGGACGCCCGAGACCGGTGCGGTCGCTGTCTCGCCAGTCAAGGACGACACGCCGCCGGCCGGCGCCGCGGCCACCGCCAGCACGACGCGCGAGGCCGACGTCCGCTACGCGCGCTGGAAGGGGCTGTTCGACGCCGAGCGCGAGGTCGATCGCCACACCCCGGACTTCCCCACCTTCATCGACCGCAAGTTCGACATCGAGCGCGAGATCCCGGCGGCGGAGGTCGAGCACCTGCTGCGGGCGATTCTCGAAGCGCCGGTCGGCGGACGCGTCGCCGCGGCGATCAGCACGCGGCTCGGCCGGCCGCTCGAGCCGCACGACATCTGGTACGCCGGCTTCAAGCCGAGCGCCGGGATCAGCGAGGCGTCGCTCGACGCGAAAACGCGCGAGCGCTATCCGACGGCGGACGCCTTCGCCAAGGACCTCCCACGCATCCTCACCGGCCTCGGCTTCACGCCCGAGCGCGCGCGCTTCCTCGCCGACCACGTCGCGGTCGATCCGGCCCGCGGGTCCGGCCACGCGCTCGGCGCCCGCATGCGCGATGACAAAGCGCACCTGCGCACGCGCGTCGGCAGCGCCGGCATGGACTACAAGGGCTACAACATCGCCATCCACGAGCTCGGGCACAACATCGAGCAGGTCTTCTCGGCCACGACGATCGATCACACGCTGCTCCAGGGCGTGCCCAACAACGCCTTCACCGAGGCGTTGGCGTTCCTGTTCCAGCAGCAGGACATGGCCCTGCTCGGCATGCCGGCAGCCGGCGCCGACCGCGAGGCGCAGGCCGTGCTCGAGGCCTTCTGGAATGCCCGCGAGATCGCCGGCGTGTCGCTGGTCGACCTCGGCGCCTGGCGGTGGCTCTACGCGCATCCGGAGGCGTCGCCCGCCGAGTTCCGCGAGGCCGTCGTCGGCATCGCGCGCGACGTCTGGAATCAGTACTACGCGTCGCTCCTGGGCCGGCGCGACGTCACGCTGCTGGCCATCTACTCTCACATGGTCAACAACGAGCTCTACACGCCGGACTACGCGCTGGCGCACCTCGTCGCGTTCCAGATCCGCGCGCACTTCGACCGGCTCGCCGGATCCACCGGCCAGCAGACCGCGTCCGCCGCGGCTGACGGCGGCGCGCCCAGCGCCGCCGTCTCAGGCGCCGCGGCTCTGAGGACGCCCGCGGCGGCCCGTCAGACGGGCCGCCGCCAGAAAATGCTGGGCACGGAGTTCGAGCGGGTGGCCCGGCTCGGCGCGCTCACGCCCAACGAATGGATGCGCCAGGCCGTCGGCGCGCCGCTCAGCGCGGCGCCGCTCGTCGAGGCTGCTGAAAAGGCGTTGACGCAGCTGAAGTAGCGTCGGGGCCCACCATCACGACGCTTCACACGTGCGCGTCTAGGGCGCGACCTTCTCGAACTTTACGCGGGCCTTGGCGCGTTCCAGCAGTTTTTCGCCCACCGGCGTCCACGCTTTGCTGATTTGGCCACCGGCGATGAAATCGGCGGAGGTGTTGCCTATCGTCGCCATATCTTCCATGTAGATCACCATCACTTCCTTGCGCTTGGTGTCGTCGGGTAGATGCACCAGGCGGGCGTTGATGATTTCCTTGGGCAGCTCATAGCCGGCGTCGAGGATGATGTCGCGCACATGCTCCAGGTCAGACCCCGCCCGGGGTTTCTCGTCTCCCGCACCGAAGCGCTCTCGGTGATGCACAGCGAGGCCGTTGATCTGGGTGATCGCGTCGCGGTCGTAGTTGTATCTGGCGTCGGGCTTGCTCGGGATGTAGGCCTCGAACTGCACCCAGTAGACGCGCTGTACTTTCTTGGCGGCGTCGGCTTCGACGAACACATGCACCTCGCAGTCGGCGACGTCGTAGAGCGTCCAGCGGTCGGCGCCGACGTAGTGCGCTTCCTTGGGCAGCGTGATACGCATGGCCGGATCGCGCGACGTGATGACGCTGCCTTCCACCTTGCGTTCGGGCGCGGCAACTTGAGCGTGAGCCTCGTTGCAGAACAGAAGTGCGGCCAAGGTCAGGACAATGCGTTTCATCATGGCTGCCTTACCTGTTCGACGTCAGGTCGCGCGATGCACCCCTACTTCAGCGCCAGCCCCGTCCTGATCTTGAACGGGACCTTCTGCTCGCGCAGGCCCTGCCAGAGGTCGAACTCGATGGTCACGGCCGCCCCCGCGCCCTTGATGCGGTAGCCGATCGAGGCGTCGTCGTTCATGTAGCCTCGGCTCGTGCGGTCCGCCTCGAGCGGCTTTCCGGTCGCGTCCAGGAACTTGACGTCCCGGACCGTGTAGAGCACGGCTCTCGGCAGCGCCAGCTCGATCGAGGTGTCCTCGCCTGGGGTGACCTCGGCCAGCGTGACCGTCGCCGTCCCGAGCTTGAAGGTCTTGCCCTTCTCGAGCTTCACGTTGGCGATCTTGGTCGGCTTGGATCCGGGGGATGCCGAGAACACCAGCGTGCCTTCGGCCAGGATGGCGGTAGCGGTCGGAGCGGGCCGCAGCCGCGACTCGATCTCGATCAGGCCGACGGAGCCATCCTCGCTGGTCTTGGGGAAGGAGCCGTACTCGGACTGCTCGCCGAGGTCGGTGCCGACGTCATCGGTCACCGAGGTCAGGAGGCACTTGTCCTCGTCGAGCTCGACGATACCCTGCCCCGCCGGCATCTTGATGGCCAGTGCCACGGCGACGCCCGGCCGCTCGTTGAACGCCCGGATTTCCTCGCGGTTCTTGCCGAGACCGGCGCCGACGATGCGGATGCCCGCGATGACGATCTCCGGCGCCGGGCCCGGCGCCGGCGCCGGCGCCGGCGCGGCCGCGGCGGGCCTGGCCGGACGGCGGTTGGCTTGCGCGGCGAGGTGCGACGTGGCCGCGACGGCGGCAATCAGCGAGAGCGTGATGAGTCGAGTCCGCATAGTGTCTCCGGCTCCGGGCGCAAGTGGTCAGTCCATCGTCGACAGAACGTGGCCATTGTAGCGCTGGATATCAGCCGACGTTCGCAACACCGACTCGACTGTGTCGCAGCGGGAACAGAATCGTCATCGGCGAGTCGTCTTTCCGACACGTATCCGCGCGCTTCGGCGTGAGAAGCTGAAGGGAGCGCATCGGCGCGGCTCGTGCACAGGAAGGCGACGCACGGCGCCCGCGCCCGTCACGTCCCGTCATCGACGACGAGTGCGCGCGCACATTGGAGGCAAGCATGGCCGGAGAGTCGCTGCGCATCAAGGGAGAGATCACCGCCAACGAAGACCTGCGCTTCGAAGGTGAAATCGAGGGCACCATCAGCGTGCCGGAACACACGCTCGTCGTCGGGCGCACCGCCCGCGTCCACGCCAACGTCAAGGCGAAATCAATCGTCGTCGCCGGCTCCCTGATGGGGACCGCGGTGGCGATGGAACGCTGCGAGGTCCAGGAGGCGGCGACGGTCGAGGGCACGCTCGAGACGCCGCGGCTCTCGATCAAGGAAGGCGCCAGCCTGACCGCCCAGATCCTGATGCCGATGCCCTCTGACAAGGCCGACGGCGGCGGCGTCCTCCACCACGACTTCCAGGCGCAATCGGTCGCCTGAACCCCAAGGGACGGGGCCGCACCGCTGGCCCCGCATTCCCCCGCTCTTGCCCGGGCTATCCCGGGCTTTTTCTTTTGGCGATCGCCGTGCGATCGCCCGCCTCTCGACGTTCAGAAGATAGGCGGCGCCGCCGTTCCCCCTGGCCGGCGCCTGCCTACTGTCGGCCGCGTGATGGCGCCGCCACGCGCCCAGCGCGGCGAATAGCAGCCAGCACGCTCTAAGGGCGTGCCCGCGGTCGTGCGTGAGAGCACGGCCGCCAAACAATAGAGAGGCGCGACAATGAAACAGAAATACGTGGTCCTCCGGGGACTTCAGGCTACCCGTCCGCGCACCAGCCGCCCCGGCGGCCCCACCGCCGGCCCGTCGGGTACGGCCGTGGCTCCGATGCCTCGGATCGAATACCAGATCGACGAGCTCGACCCGCGGGAAGCCCGCGACGTCGAGCGCAGCAGCGGCGTCCTCGCGATCGCCCCGTCGATGCCGATGAAGCTGATCGTCCCGGTGGCGGTGAGAGACGTCACCGCGACACCGTCGGCGGCCACCGCCACCTGGGGCATCAAGGCGGTCAAGGCCGACACCTCCCCGTTCACCGGCGCCGGCATCGCCGTCGCGGTGCTCGACACCGGCATCGACGCCTCGCACCCGGCATTTGCCGGCGTCACGCTGGAGCAACGCGACTTCACCGGCCAGGGCAATGGCGACGTGCACGGGCACGGCACCCACTGCGCCGGCACGATCTTCGGCCGCGACGTCCAGAACACGCGCATCGGCGTCGCGCCGGGGGTGACGAAGGCGTTCATCGGCAAGGTGCTCGGCACCGACGGCGGCGCCAGCGACGAGATCGTCAACGCCATCCAGTGGGCCGTCGACCAGGGTGCCCACGTCATCTCGATGTCGCTCGGGATGGACTTCCCCGGCTTCGTCAAGTTCCTGGTCGAGTCGGAAGGCCTGCCGATCGAGGTCGCGACGACCGTCGCCCTCGAGGGCTACCGCCAGAACGTGACGCTCTTCGAACGGCTGTCGTCGCTGGTCACGGCGATCGGTCCGTTCGGCCAGCCGGCGCTGATCGTCGCCGCCTCCGGCAACGAGAGCGGCCGCGACGCCACCCCGCCGTTCGAGATCGCCTGCGCGCCGCCGGCGGTGTCGGAAGGCCTGGTGTCGGTGGCGGCGCTCGGCCAGGTCGGGAGCACCCTGGACGTGGCCGTGTTCTCCAACACCAACGCCATCGTCGCGGCCCCCGGCGTGAGCGTGACCTCGGCGCGGCGCGGCGGCGGCCTGGTGTCGATGAGCGGCACCAGCATGGCCACCCCGCACGTTGCCGGCGTGGCGGCGCTGTGGGCCGAGAAGATCCTGTCGCAGGGGCCACTCCGCGCCACCGAGTGGATGGCCCGGCTCATCGCGTCGGGCACGCGCGACGGTCTCAAGGTCGGCATCGACCCGAACGACATCGGATCCGGGCTCGTGCAAGCTCCGCAGTAGTCCGCGAGGGGGCGGTGCTCGGAGCGTGCTCGGAGCGTGCTCGGAGCATGCTCCGAGCACGCTCCGAGCACGCTAAGGGCCGTCGCCCTAAACGGGCGGGCGGATCTCGTTGACCAGGGATTCGCCCGCGGCGAACGCCGACACGCTGGCGAGCGTCGTCTCGGCAATCGCCGACAGCGCTTCGGTCGTCAGGAACCCCTGGTGCGCGGTGACGATGACGTTGGGGAACGTCAGCAGCCGCGCGAACACGTCGTCGCGCAGCACGGTCCCCGACAGATCCTCGAAGAACAGGTCGGCTTCCTCTTCGTAGACGTCGATGCCGAGCGAGCCGAGGCGGCCCGACTTGAGCGCGACGATTGCCGCCCGCGTGTCGAGCAGGCCGCCGCGGCTGGTGTTGATCAGCATTGCGCCACGGCGCAGCAGCGCGAACGCGTCGACGTTCATCAGGTGATGCGTGTCGGGCGACAGCGGGCAGTGCAGCGTCACGAGGTCGCTCTCGGCGAGCAGCGCTTCGAGCGTGACCCAGGTGGCGCCGAGCGCCACCGCCTCGGCGGACGGGACGGGATCGTAGATCAGCACCCGGCAGCCAAACCCAGCCAGGAGGCGGACGACGCAGACGCCGATGCGTCCCGTCCCCACCACGCCGGCGGTCTTGCCGTAGAGGTCGAAGCCGACCAGGCCGTCGAGGGCGAAGTTGCCGTCGCGGACGCGCGCGGCGGCGCGCGGGATGTGCCGATTGAGGGCCAGGATCAGCGCCAGCGTGTGCTCGGCGACGGCATGCGGCGAATAGGCCGGCACGCGCACGACGCGCAGGCCGAGCGCGGCCGCGGCGGCGAGATCGACGTTGTTGAAG
>JANOIR010000236.1:0-2975 GCA_031407765.1 Vicinamibacteraceae bacterium | reverse complement strand
CACGAGTTCTCGGACGGCCTCAATGCACGTTCTTCCCTTCGCCTTCCCAGAAGGGCTTGCGAATCTCGGTCTTCAGGATCTTGCCCGGGCCGCTCTTGGGTAGCGGGACGTCCTGGAAGACGACCTTCTTCGGGCACTTGTAGCTCGCGATGAGCGTGCGGCAATGCTCGATGATCTCGGCTTCGGTGGGGTGCATGCCCTCGCGCGGGACGATGACCGCGAGCACTGCTTCGCCCCAGCGCTCGTCTGGGATGCCGACGACGGCCGCCTCGAGCACGGCGGGGTGTTCGTACAGAGCGTTCTCCACCTCGGTCGAATAGATGTTCTCGCCGCCGGAGATAATCATGTCCTTCGCGCGATCAACGATGTAGATGAAGTTCTGCTCGTCGATGGTGGCGAGGTCACCCGTGTGCATGTAGCCGTCGCGGAGGGCTTTCGCTGTCTCTTCCGGGCGCTTCCAGTAGCCCTTCATGACGTTCGGGCCTCTCGCAATGATCTCGCCGACCTCGCCCGGCTTCACGTCCACGCCCGTCTTTTCGTCCACCACCCGGACATCGACGCCGGGGATTTCGCGCCCGCAGCTGGCGAGCCGCTTCGTCTCCGCTTCGCCGCCGGCAAAGTTCAGCCACGGCTTCTGCCAGGCCGTGAGGAGCGGTGCCGTCTCCGTCATCCCGTAGGCCTGGAGGAGGATTGGCCCGAAGATCTTCACGGCCGCGAGCAGCCGATCAACCGGCATCGGCGAGGCACCGTAGAACACGAGGTCGAGGCTGGAGAGGTCGAACTGCCCGACGCAGTTGGCGCAGGTACGGATCCGCTACCTGCTGCCGGCCGGCGCGCCGATTGAGCAGGACATCACCGTGGCGCCGAACACGCGCGCGACGGTCTACGTCGATCAGCAGGCCGGGCTCGCGGCCACGGACGTCTCCGCGGTCATCTCGAGCCTGAACGCGGTCCCGATCATCGTCGAGCGGGCGATGTATTCGTCAGCGGCCGGCACCTTCGCGGCCGGCCACGACAGCGCCGGCATGACCAGCCCGTCGCTCGAATGGTTCTTCGCCGAAGGCGCCACCGGGACGTTCTTCGACACGTTCGTGCTGATGGCCAACCCGAACGCCTCGGTGGCGAACGTGACCGCGACCTATCTGCTGCCCTCGGGGGCGCCCGTCAGCCGCAACTACGTGCTGCAGCCGAACAGCCGCATGACGCTGAACGTGCAGTTCGAGAACGCGGCGCTCGTCTCGACGGCGGTCTCGGTGCGCCTCGCCTCGACAAACGGCGTCTCGTTCCTGGCCGAGCGCTCGATGTGGTGGCCGCACGGCCAGGCCTGGTTCGAGGCGCACAATGCCGCGGGTGCGGTCACGACCGGCACCAAGTGGGCGGTCGCCGACGGCGAGGTCGGCCTGCTGCCCGAGGACACCGCGACGTACCTGCTCGTCGCCAACACCGCCGGCGTCGCCGCCACCGTGCGCGTGACGCTGCTGTTCGAATCCGGCGCCGCCGTGTCGCAAGATTTCACCGTCCCCGCCAACTCGCGGTTCAACGTGCCGGTCGTGACGTCGGAGGCGCCGGCGAGCGCGACCTACATGCGCGTGCCGCGAGGGACGCGGTTCAGTGCGGTGGTGGAAAGCCTGGGGGCGACGCCGATCGTCGTCGAGCGGGCGATGTACTGGAACGCCAACGGCCAGTTCTGGGCCGCGGGCTCGGACCTGCTGGCGACCAAGCTGCAGTAACGTTGAGAGGTCTCTAGATCCCGTTCACGCCCGAGATTACCCAGAGCGGGCCGAGCCGTTCGAGATTGAAGGTCGCCCGCCGCCGGTCGACGCTGTTCTCGCGCGCGCCCGGCATCAGCGACGTCACCGTCACTTCGCACTCGACCGTGGCTCGCTTGCCGTCGGCGCTCATGCCGATGTGCACGCTGTTGTAGGTCCATTGCTGCGACAGCGCGCGCTGGAACTGGGCCTGGTAGTTCTGCGCCGTGCCGGCTGACAGCGTCGGCCAGATCGGCCGCAGCGAGTCGCCGCTGCGGCTGTCGAAGGCGCGCTTGAACGACTGCAGCAGGCGCAGGATCTGAGCCCGCTCGAAGTCCTGTTCCGGCGTCAGCGTCTCCAGCGGCCGCGTCCGGCCCGACGGTTCGGGCTCGCGCGGCGCGGGCTCTCTGGGTGGCGGCTCGGGCTCGCGCGTCGCGTTGCGCGGCGGCTCCGCCGGCGCCGGATCGGCCGACGGCGCCTCGATCAGCCCGCGCGAAACCTGGCGCGCGACGATCCCCGCCCACGCTTCGCGGCCGCGCTCGAAGGCGCGCGACGCGGCGATCGGATCGCCGGCCGCCAACTCCGTCTCGCCGCGCTGGACCAAGCCGTCCGCCGCCCGCATCAGCGGCGGCAACTGCCCACTCGGCTTGCGCGCCGACGCCCGGATCTCGCCGGCGCGACCCTGCAGCGCCCGCGCCCACTGCTCGGCGGTGAGCCGCAGATCGTCGCGCTGCGGCGCTTCGTCGATCAGGCTGGCCAGCGTGTTCAGCGCCGAGGGCGTCCGCTGCCCCTGGAAGTCGGTGACCGCGTGAGCCAGCCGCGCTGTGATCGCGGCGTCCTCGGCCGACGGCGTGGTCGGCGGCGCGACCGGCGGCTCGGTGGGCGTCGTCGACGTGTTGGCCGGCGGTGTGCCCGGCGTCGACGGCTCGCTCACCGGCGGGTTCGGGGTCGCAGACGGATCGGATGGCGGCGTCGGCGTGGCCGGTGCCTCCTGCGTCGTCTTCGGACCCTGGAGGAAGCGCGAGGATACCTGGCGCCAGATGAACAGCGCGGCGAGGCCGAAGAGGATCGCGGCGACGGCGGCGATGCCAAGGAAGGCGATCGGCAGCTTCGCTGACCGCTTGGCGGAAATCGCGGTCCCGGCGGCCCGGGTCGGGGCCGGGGTCGGGGCTGCGGCCGGCGTCCCGCCCAGCGCGGGCGGCAGCGCCGGCGGCGGTGGGGGCGGCG
>JANOIR010000232.1:0-7541 GCA_031407765.1 Vicinamibacteraceae bacterium | reverse complement strand
CCGGGGCGCGGTTCTGCCGTGGGGGCACGGGCGGGGGGCGTGGGGGGTGGGGGTGTGGTGTCTGCGTTCGTGGGGCGGTTGGGGGGGGGGGCGAAGGCGGGCGTTTGGGGGGTGTTCGCGCTGACGCGGCGCGCGCAGACCGCACACCCGTACCGCCGTCCGGCGCCGACGCCAGCCCCGGCGCCCAGCCCCGGCGCCGACGCCCATTCATCGACGCCGAGCCGGCCCGCGGTCGCCGAAAGGTGCGCCGATCCTGTGGCCAGGACCAACTAAATGCGCGCGCCCCCCAAACGTGGAGGCGGGAGGCCGTCACGGCACGGACGCGGGGCGTCTGGCGGTGCGGATGTGCTGTCTGCGCTCGTTGGGCCGTTCGGCGTGCTGGCGAACGGGCGCGATCCTCCCGCGTTCGCGCTGACGCTGCGAGCGCAGACAGCACACCCGTACCGCTGTCCGGCGTCGACGCCCAGTCTCGGCGTCGCCACCCCGGCGGCCAGCTATACTGCTGCGCATGACGTGCCCGGCCTGCAGCAGCGGCATGCGCGAGGCCACCTTCGACGGCCTCCTCGGTCGGAAGGTGGCCCTCGATCTCTGCGCCGGCTGCAACGGCATCTGGTTCGACAGCATGGAAAGCCACCAGCTGACGCCGGGGGCGACGCTGGCGCTGTTCAAGCAGATGGGCGAGGCGGTGGGCGAGGCCAATCACCCGCTCGCCGATCGCAAGACCTGCCCGCGCTGCCAGGCGCCGCTGATCAGCGAGGTCGACAAGCAGCGCACGACCACCTTCGAGGCGTTCCGCTGCCCGGCCGGGCACGGCCGCTACATGACGTTCGGCGCCTTCCTGCGTGCCAAGAACTTCGTCCGCGACCTCACACCCGTCGAGATCACCGAGCTGCGGCGTCACGTGCAGAGCGTGAAGTGCACCGGCTGCGGCGCCGCCGTCGACGTGCGCACCACGTCGGCGTGCACCTTCTGCCGGGCGCCGATCGCGATGATCGATCCCGATCAGCTGCAGCGGACCATCGCCGCGCTGGAGGAGCGCGAGGCGAGGCGGCGGCGCGCCTTCCCCGACGACGCGCCGGACGCGGGCGTGCGGCGAGACCCAGGGGCTGGCGTCGATCCGCTGCTGCCGCTGCGGCTGGCGCAGGAGCGCCTGCGCGCCGAGCGCGTCTTCGCCGACCTGGCGACGCACAACCGGTCGATGAGCTTCTCCGGCCTCGCGTCGCGAGATCTGGTCGACGTCGGCCTGTCGTCGATCGTCGCCATCCTCCGGAGCCTCGGCAATCCTTCCTGAGCTACCGGCGCTCGGCGTGCGCGGCCGTGCCCTGGTGCGGGTCGATACCGGCGCCCCGGTCCGCCTGCGCGGCGTGAACCGCTCGGGGCTCGAGTATGCCGACCCCGGGCCGACCGGCGCCGGGCCCGCTGCCTTCCTCGACAGCGTCGCCTTCGACGACGCCGATCTCCGGCGGATCGCCGGCTGGGGCGCCAACGTCGTCCGCGTGCCGTTCACGCAGGCGTTCGTCCTGCGTGGACGCGGTGGCGCCAGCGGTGCCGACTATCTCGCGGCGCTCGATCAGGTCGTGGCCTGGGCCGAGGCCAGCGGGCTCTACACGCTCCTCGACCTGCAGTGGATCGACGCCGAGACGCCGCGCGGCGTCGGCCAGGACGGCTCGATCAACCGCGTGCCGGCGCTGCCCGACGGCGACTCCATCGATCTGTGGCAGATCCTCGCGGCGCGCTACCGCGATCGGCCGTCGGTCCTGTTCGACCTGTTCAACGAGCCGCACACGCCGATGGCCGACGACGACACGCCGCTCGTCGGCGTCCGGCCGGACGGCGGTCTGTGGCGCCTGCCGAGCCGCGCCGTCGGGATGGACGAGTGGCAGCCGTGGGCGCTGCGCCTGATCGCCGAGATCCGGTCGGTGCATCCGCAGGCGGTGATCTTCGTGTCCGGCGTCCGCTGGGCCTACGACCTGCGCGGCTTTCCGCTGCGCCGGCGATCCGGACACGCCGTCGAGGGGCTGGTGTACAGCACGCACGTCTACCCGTGGACGACGATCGGCCTGCTGCCGGGCCGCACCCGGGAGCGCGAGTGGCATCGCGCCTTCGGCCACCTGGCGGCGGCGTATCCGGTGTTCGCGGGGGAGTGGGGCGGTGACGGCTCGCAGGTCGACTGGGGCCGCCGGCTGCTGGCCTATCTCGAGGCGACGACGGTCGGCTGGACGGCGTGGAGCTGGTGCGACTGGCCGATGCTGCTGGCCAGCCATCGCGGCGGCGACTGCACGCCGACGCCGTTCGGCGACGTCGTGAAGGCCGGCCTGACTCGATCGGGCGGCCGATCAGCCGCCGATGCTTGAGTTCCAGGCCTGACGCGGCGTGCCGTCGGCGTCGAGGCCAGCGGCGTCCGCATCCTCGCCGAAGCCGAGCGCGCCGTGCGCCCGGCCGAAGGGCAGGCGTCGCGCACCGAGCGGGTGCGACCCGACACACTGCATCATCCACAGCCCCGGTGTCGTGCCCAGGACGAGCGCGCCCACCGTGAGGTAGAGCACGGCGACCACCGCCAGCACGATCCAGAACAGCCACAGCCCGCCGAGCAGGCCGCTCGGCAGCGCCAGCGTGATCGGCGCCATCAGATCGGTCGTGGCGCCGCCGAGCCGGGCCAGCGCCTCGTTCCAGCGGCTCACTTCGGGCGCGAGGGTCAGTCGCAGGGGGACCTCGGTGCGGCTGGTGGCCAGGCCCGCGGCCCGCGCGGTTGCGCCTTCGAGCGAGGGTGACGCCGTCGACGCGTGCTGCTCCGGGAAGGCGCGCAGGAACAGGGCGACGACGTAGTCCGGATCGAGGCCGACCTGGCTGGCGTAGCCGCGGACGAAGGCGCGGCGGAAGATGCCGTTCGGCCAGCGCGAGACGTCGTTGCGTTCCAGGCCAAGGAGCAGCGGGCGTCCGACTTTGGTCCGCGTGCAGATGGTCTCGAGCGTGACGCCGGCCCGCTCGCGTTCGCGGCGCAGCCACGCGCCGAAGTCGTCGATGATGGGGAGATCCTCGGCCGAAAGGCGATCAGTCATCGCGTAGCCAGGCGAAGAAGAATTTCCGGCACGTCGTGTGTCGTTGGGGTCGCGCGATCGTGCAGCGCGGTGCAAGTATGGGGACCCGGCCGCGCGGATGCAAGCCCTAAAACACAGCCGATCTGACTATTTTTCGTGTGCGCGCGTGTGCGCTTTCGGGTCAGTCCTTCGTGTACTGCGCGAGCGTCGCTTCGAACAAGGCTGGGAGCGTGAGCAGCAGATCTTCCCACGCGCTGTCGGTCAGCCCGAGGCGCGCGAGCGCGGGCCCGTGGGCGACGACTTCGACCGGCGCGCGCACCACGCCCTCACCGATCCGCTTGGCGGCGACGTTGGCGAGATAGACGACGTCGCACACGATGTCGTCGCCGTCGTCCGGCGTGTGGTGGAAGGCGACGCCGTTGACGAGCCGCTCGGGCAGCTTCCACTGGCAGGCGATCTGGCCGCCGAGTCCTGCGTGGTTCACGCCGAGGACCTCGGTCTCCGCCTGCAGGCTCGACAGGCCGCCGAAGTCGCGCGCATCGGCCAGCCAGCGCAGCTCCGCCGGCGAGAGGAAGCGGGCCAGGACAATCTTGCCGATGTCGTGCAGGAGCGCGGCGGTGAAGCACTCCGGCGGCACCATCGTCCGCGCCCGCCGGGCGATCGGCTCGACCGCAAGGGCGCTCGCCACCGAGTGCCGCCACAACTGGCCGTCGGTGAGGCCGTACTCGGGCAGCGCCCGCTTCAACTGCTTGCGCAGGCCGGAGGCGGTCGCGAACGCCAGGGCCGGGCCGATGCCGACGCGCATGATCGCCTCGCGCGCGGTGTTGACCGGCGCCAGACCGGCCATCGCCGCGGAGTTGGCCAGGCGCAGCAAGCGCCCGGTCAGGGCCGGATCGAACTCGACGAGGTGGGCCGCCTCGTTCAGCGACCAGTCGGGCCGGACGACGAGCGCGGCCAGCCGGCCCACCGTCGCGGGGAGCGGATCGAGGCCCTGCGCGGCCTTGACGAGGTCGGTCGCTGCGATCATGGGGGCGGCCGCGCGATCCTCGCGCAGTCCTTCTCCCCTCATCAATCGGCGGGAGGCCGCCGGGCTGCAACCGGGCCCGAAAAGGGCCGTACAGCGTGTGATTGCCTAGAGGGCGTGATCGATCGGGAAGGGAAGGCCGGACCAGGCGAGGCGGGACGTCCAGGGCTGTGCCGCCTGCGACCAGAACGGATCGTCCGGCGCGAGGCCGAGGGGGAGGTACGCAGTCGCGCACAGGTAGAGGCTGCCGGTCGAGATGTAGCGTTCAGCGGCGCCGGGCTGGTGCCCGGCCAGGCCGATGCGCAGCCAACCGCCGGCGTCGAACGTGCCCGGCGGGTCGAGCGTCCGCAGCAGCACCGCCGACAACGCAGCGCGGACCTGGCCGGGTGCGACGCCGTCCGGCAGCGCGCCGCGGAGCGCGATCTGCGCCAGCAGCTGGAAGGCGCCGGCACGGTAGGCGATGGAGCGGCCGATCGCCGGGAAGGTGCCGTCGGGTCCGATCAGGCGCTCCTGCACCGCGGCGTAGCGCCGGGCCCGGGCCAGTACCGGCGCGCGCATGTCGCTCCACGGCTTCTGTTCGGCGCCGACCACGTCGAGCACGTCGAGCAGCATCGGCTGGATGACGTAGCTGTTGTAGTAGTCCCAGTGAAAATCCGGGCCGTCGCCGTAGTGGCCGTCGCCGACATACCACTGCTCGTGCTGTCGCAGGGCATAGTCGACGCGCGTCCGATCCCAGCGGGCGCCGAGCCGAGCCAGGCCGGCCTCGACCATCGCCGAGAACAGCAGCCAGTTGCTGAAGGCGGGCGTGATCACCCGCGTCGACTCGAGCGCGGTGACGAGGCGCGCGCGCGTCGGCGCCGCGAGCCCGTCGCCGAGCGCGGCCGGCGCGCGGACGATTGCGTGCGCGAGGAAGGCGGCGTCGACGAGCGGTTGTCGATCGGTCGTGAAGTTGAGCGCGTCGGGGGAGGCGGGATCGACCGCCTGCGCGATCGCCCGACGGGCGAGATCGAGGAGGCGGGCGCGGGTCCGACCCTCGGGCGTCGCCGCCGGGGGCAGCGCCAGCCACGGGGCGAGACCGGCGAGCAGCCGGCCCAGCGCCTCGAGGTGCGTGACCGGTGCGCGGTTGGCGCCCTCGGCCTGCTCGACCGGCATCGATCGCTTCAAGGTGCCGGCGGCGAGGTGCGTGAGGACAGGTTCGGCGAGGCGGGCCGCCTGCGTCACCCAGGCGGCGCGCTCGGCGACGCCGTCGCGTCCCAGCACGACCGTGGCGGCATTGGCCGACCCCGCTGCACACGGCGGCGCGGGCTGGCCGGCGCTGGCTGGCGCCGCGGCTGCGGCCGTGCCCAGTGGTGTAACCACAAGTCCCGTTCCGAGTGCACGTTGGACGAATGCCCGGCGGCGCATGTGGCGATATTCTAGTGTGCAGGATCCGAATCGGATGGGACAAGCGACGCTGCGCGCGGTCGTGATCGCCGGAGTCGTGCTCCTGGCCGCGCCGGCCAGCGCGCAGCCATCCGGATTCTCGCTCGTCTCCGGCGATCCGACGACCGCGTTCCGCGTGTCGTCGGGGCGCGCCACGAGCAGCGTCGTCGACGTCGAGGGCCCGGGCTTCTCTCGCGCGTTCCGCATCGACGTCAGCGAGCCGGGTGAGACCTGGGACGTCGAGCTCAGCGCCCGTCTCGGGCGCGCCGTCACTCGCGGCGAAGTCGCCTACATCACGTTCCACGCCCGCGCGATCCGCGGCGCCGGCGACTCCGGCGAAGCCTACTTCACGGTCTACGCGCAGAAGGCTTCCCCCAACTGGGACAAGTCGCTGAGCGAGGCCGTCGCGGTCGGGGCCGACTGGCAGGCCTTCACGCTGCCATTCGCCTGGGGCGCGACCTACGCCGCCAATCAGGCCAGCTTCGTCTTCGGCCTAGGCAGCCAGTCGCAGGCGGTCGAGATTGGCGGCATCCAGGTGATCGGCTTCGGCCCCGGCGTCGGACTCGACGCGCTGCCGCCGGCCCAGTTCACCTACGCCGGGCGCGGTCCCGACGACCCGTGGCGGGCCGAGGCGGCGGCGCGCATCGACGCGATTCGTAAAGGCGATCTCGTGATCGAGGTCGTCGACGACGAGGACGAGGGGGTCGAGGACGCCGAGGTCCGCATCGAGCAGCGCCGGCACGTCTTCCCGTTCGGCTCCGCGCTGCAGGCGTCGCGCCTCACCGCCGGACCGCGGCCCGAGGGGCAGCCGGACGATAACGCCGCCTACCGCCACATCGTCGAGACGCTGTTCAATGCCGGCAGCCTCGAGAACGACACCAAGTGGCCGCCGTGGGAAGGCGACTGGGGTTCCGCCTTCAACCAGCCGCAGGCGCTGGCCGCGCTCGACTGGATGCGCGCCCGCGGGATGCGCACGCGCGGTCACGTGCTCGTCTGGCCTGGCTGGGACAACCTGCCGCAGAGCCTGCAACGGCTGCGCGGGACGCCCGACGCCGCCACCCGCATTCCGCAGCGCGTGCTCGAGCACATCGACGACATGACGGCGCGGACCGCGCCGTACATGGACGAGTGGGACGTGATCAACGAGCCCTACACGAACCACGACCTGATGGACGCCTTCGGCAACGGCATCATGGTGGACTGGTTCGTGCGCGCGCGGGAGCACCTCCCGCAGGCCGGGCTGGTGCTCAACGACTACGACATCCTGAGCCGGCACGGCTCGCAACGCGCCCATCAGGATCACTTCGAGGCCACCGCGCGCTTCCTGATCGAGGCGGGCGCGCCGATCACCGGCCTGGGGATGCAAGGCCATTTCGGCGCCAGCCCGACGTCGATCGCCACGGTGAAGCGGCTGCTCGATCGCTACGCCGCGTTGGGGCTGTCGATCCGCATCACCGAGTTCGACATCAACACCCTCGACGAGCCGCTGCAGGCCGACTACACCCGCGACTTCATGACCATGGTGTTCAGTCATCCGGCGGTGACCGGGTTCCAGGTCTGGGGGTTCTGGGAAGGGGCGCACTGGCTGCCGCGTGCCGCGATGTACCGGCGCGACTGGAGCGAGAAGCCGAACGGCGAGACGTTCCGCCGGTTGATACACGAGGTCTGGCGTACCAGCGCGGCCGGCCGTACCGACGACGACGGCCGCTTCGCGGCGCGGGCGTTCTACGGCCAGTACGAGGTCACGGTGACCTGGCGCGGCCGGACCCGCGTCGTTGCCGTCGACCACGTCCGGGGCGATCGTCCGGCTGTAGTCAGGGTCCAGTTCTGATGCTGTGGCGGCCGCGCTCTCAGGCGCAGCCGACGCTATACGATAGCGGCCATGCTGCCGCTCCTCGTCTGGCTCGTCACACTCGTGGCTGCCGCGCAGGCCACGCCTCCAGCTCCTGCCCCTGCGTCTCCGTTCGGCCAAGGCGAATCGCGTGACGCGGGCCACCGGTCGCAGATCCGCATCCGCGATCCGTTCGTCCTGCCGGATCCGGCGGCCAAGGTCTACT
>JANOIR010000229.1:0-10555 GCA_031407765.1 Vicinamibacteraceae bacterium | reverse complement strand
CAGGGTCGCGAGAACGCCAAGCAGTTCCTCAAGGACAACCGCGACACCTTCAAGTCGATAGACGAGAAGGTGCGTAAGGAGCTCGGCCTCGACGGCGCGCCGAAGGAGCTGCCCGTGGCGGATGCACCGGTCGCCGCGGCGGCTGCGCGCGGCGCAGGTCGCTGAGCGGTCCCCGGTCCCAACGCCGTGGCGCCACGGCGCTGGACAGCGGGCCGGACTCGGCACGGCGTCACCTTGGAGTCCTCCCGGGCGCAGGCCCGGGAGGCTTCAAAACCGACCAGCCGGTGTGCTAGGATCCGTCTTCTGTCCGGTGCGCCGAGGTAGCTCAGTTGGTAGAGCACGTGACTGAAAATCACGGTGTCGGCAGTTCGATTCTGCCCCTCGGCACCAATCCGAGACCTACCCAATCAGTCAGTTAGCGTCTTCGCCCCTTCGAGGCGTCAGCCCGAACGGTTGCCTCTCTGTGTGCGATGGCACCGCGGACGCGCTGAAGGTCGTCGGCACCATCGCGCCGACACGGCCGACAGCGGCCCGCCGGTCAAGGTCGGCGCGAAGGCGATCGCCTCGCTGAAGACGGCGACCCTCGTCGCCGGCGCCGACTGCACCGACGCGCAGTCAGACCTCGACGCTCTACGTCTCGATGGCAACGGCTGGCGACCGTGACACGTTCGCAGCCGTCGCGGCGTTACTTCTCTCTTTTCGCGACGACGGCGAAAGACCTCGTCAGCGGGCAGATCTGGGAATCGTGGCTCACCGGCGAGCTGCCGACCGCCTCGAGCACCGTCGAGGACCCCTTCACGCCGGCGAAGAGAATCGCCGACGGGTCGATCGTACTGCTCAACGCGGCGGCACCGTTCGACAGTGGGCAAAGCGACGTATCCAAGCCGGTGCCGAGCTCGATGTCGTCCGACATGCGCAGGGCGACCAGGTTCTGGCTCGACGACCTCGGCACGTTGACGTAGAGCTCAACGCCGGCGAAGCGCAGTTGCTGGTGTCGAACGAGACCTCCGGTCGTGCGCCCCGGTGTACGGCGCTAGCGATGCCAGGTGGGATCGAAGCCGGTGCCGAGCTCGACGTCGTCCGCGATGCGCAGAGCGACCACGTTCTGGCTCGACGGCCGCGGCACGTTGACGTAGAAGCCCACGCCGACGAAGCGCCAGTTGGTGGTGTCGAGCGAGAAGTTGCCGGTCGTACGCGAGGTTGGCCTGTTGTAGTCGTTGTTGTCGATCCAGACCGCGATCGACGCCGACGATCCCGACCGCGCTTCAATCTGCAAGCTGTGCCAGGTGCCCAGCGTCAGCGGCAGCAGGCCGGTGCTGTGGTCACCGCCGTCGATATTGCGCTGGCACTCGATCGACATCGTGTCGATCGTGCGGCCGTTGTCGCGCAGATTGCAGATCACTCGGCCGAGGGCATTGCTGCCGTCGCCCAGGATGATGAATTTCGACTCCCAGGCGCCGTGATAGCCGTTCAGCGATCCGGCGTTGCCCGGGATCCAGATCCGCACGCGGATGAAGCGCAGCGTGCCGGCCGGCTCGTCGCCCTGCCCGGGCGTCCCCCAGCCCATGTAGTACTGCCGCAATGGCCCGGGCTCCTGGGTAAACTGCACCGCGTCCTGTCCGTGCGGCCCCTGGTTCGGCTGCAGGAGCGCGGTGTAGTTGCCGCCGTCCGTACCCCATGCACCCCACCCGCAGTGGGGGAAGTTGCCCGGGGCACAGTCCAGCTTGGCGAGGACGCTTCCACGAGGCGGCGTCGGAAAGCTCGGCTGTGTCGGCGGCGTGGGCGTGGGCGCGATGGGTGACTCGGGCTCTGACTTGTCGGCATTGCTGCACCCGAGGACGCACGCCGCCAGCACCAGGACGAGCGCCGCACCAAACCTCGAGAGTGATGACCACTTCATGACATTCCGTGTCCCGCGCCAGGCTAGCGCGCGACCCATCAGCAGCATAGCAGCCTCGCTCGCCGCCGCGAAGACCTGACGCGGACCACGACCTGCCTCGCGTCGAACGTGCCCCACTCTTGAGAACGACAGCCGCCGGCGACGCGAACAACCGCCCCCCCGACGCCTCGAGCGGCCTTCATCGAGCGCACTACCTGGCCGCCGGTGCGGCCGCACACACCCCCGGGATCGCGAAGCGGAAACCATCCCGATCGAGCACGGCCACGCTCAGCGGCGGCCCGGATTTGCGTTGGTCGACGCGACGTCCGGCCTCGAGGGAGAGATCCAGGCCGACTAGTTCGCCGGCGGCGGCTACCAGTTCCGGCACCGATGCGCTGGCCCGGTCCATCGCCTGATTGGCGCGTTCGATCACCTCCTGGTGCTGTGAGCTCAGGAAGATCGCGCGATCGGGCCCCCTCGTATCGAGCGGATCGACCCGCGTCGACAGCGTCACGGCGTCTCTCGCCCCCTCAGCGAGCACGAGCACCAGGAAGCCCTGCGGCCTGCCGTCGACCAGGGCGGCGACGAACCCGGTCACTGGCCGTCCGCGCTGGCCCTCGACCAGTTCACGCCGGGTGCGGTCAATTTGCCTGGGCGCGAAATGCTCAACCAGGCCGGCCTGCAGCGCCTCGGCGATGCGCGCCGCCTTCTCCGCCAACGTGCCGCGGCCTGCCAGCTCGCGGGCCGCGATCGTCGCGGCGTCGAAGCGGTCCGAGCTGACGGCCCCGGCGAAACCGAAGACGACCTGCCCGCTGTCGTGGATCTTGCAGACCGCTTCGGTGCCGCCGCCCGCCAGCGTCCGCATGCTGTCGGCACCGATGACGATGGCCCGGTGGCTGACCAGCACGACCAGCGTCGTCGCCGACGCCGGCGACGCCAGCGCTGCGATGGCACACAGAGCTGCCGCGTACGACCCGATCCGCATTGCCCTGGTTGACACGATGGCCCAAAGCTTACTGCCGCTGCCCATGCGCCGTCCCGCTGCTTCAAGGCCAGGCACCCCGACACCTACTTCACGCGCTTCCATGGGCGCCGCCGGCTGCGCATCTCCCGCACTGAACGGCTACCAGGTGTGGGGCGCCAGCCTCACCAACCTCGCCTCGGCGGCGCTGATCCTGGTCGCGATGGTCAGCTATCGCTTCCTCGAGACGCCGTTCCTGCGCCTGAAGGATCGGATCAGCTGATCGCCCGGCCGCGCGCCGGGCGGAGGCGCGGCCCGACACTCCGCGTCGTCAGAAGCCGCCTTTGGTGGGAGGACGCAGGTGCTCGCGCACCCTGCGGTACAACGCGACCCCGACGCCGGCGACGGCCACCGACGACAGCGCCCACAGGACCGCATCGCTGGCGGTCAGCTTGCCGTCGACCGCGCGCAGCCCGCGCAGCGAATCGCGCGCGGCCGCACCGCCTCCCGCGGCGATGTTCACCTTGGCCAGACGGCGCAGCACCGCCGCTTCGATGAGGTTGACCTGTGCGGCGTGGGCCTGCATGAACACCGGATCCTGACGCCACAGGCGATGGATCAGTCCGATGCGGCGCTGCATCCGCACCCGCGGATCGGTGCGGGTCAGGCGCACCGCATCGTCGTGGCTACGATTCAGCGTCGTCTCGCGCGGCACGAACACCGCCCCCGTCCGATGCGAGAGGCGCGCAAAGAACTCCCAGTCGCCGACCGAGTCCATCTCCGGAAAGCGCGTGTCGGCGGCCAGCGCGCTGCGCCGGATGATCGACGTGCTCGGCAGCACCATGGGCGCGAACAGGCTCCAGTAGTACACGTCGCCGAAATAGGCCGGACCGGTGGCCGGATCCTCGCCCGGGGCGGCCTCGTCGGTCGGGGCGTCGCCGCTGCGCTCCTCGTAGATCTCCGCCCATTCGAACGGGCGGGGAAACCAGCTGCGCAGCCCGTCGGCTTGCCGCTCGTCGTGGTCGGGCTTCCAGATGAAGAAGTTGCTGTGCACGAAGCCGGCCTGAGGATAGCGCTGCAGGGCCGCCATCAGCCGCATGGTCTTGTCCGGCAGCCAGACGTCGTCGTCGTCGAGGAGCGCGATGAACGCGCCGCGCGCCAGGCGCAGGCCGTGGTTGCGGGCCGGATTCAGGCCGGCGTTCTCCTGCCGGACGACGCGGATGCGATCGCCGAAGCGCCGCAGCGCCTCGCCGGTGGCCGGCGTCGAGCCGTCGTCCATCACCAGGATGTCAAACGAGAACCCACCCTGCTGCGTGAGGACGCTCTCGACCGCCTGCTGCACCAGCTCGGCACGGTTGAAGGTCGGGATGATGACCGTGATCAGCGCGGGGCTCATGCCACGATCCCTGAGGCCGGCGACACGCCGGCGCCTGTCTGCACCCTACAGCGAAACACGCAGACGTGCGCGTGACGAAACACCGGCTCGAAGCGGCGTGGATCGGCGAAGACGTCCGCGTGCTGAGGATTGACGTAGGCGACGAGCACCTCGTCGCCATCGGCCGCCGCCGTCTCGAGCCGCCGCACGAACGGCTCCAGCACCGCCGCATCGAACGGATTGTAGAGATACACCACCAGGTTGCCGGGCGGCAGGTCGACGTGCAGGGCATCGCCGTGGACCAGGCGCACCGGCGCGCCGCGCTCCACGGCGATGCGCTCGAGATTTCGTTCGGCGATGGCGTGCAGCTCCGGCGCCATCTCGACGCCGACGACGACGCGGAACGGGTGCCGCGACGCCAGCATCACCACCAGCCCCTTGCCCGATCCGACGTCGACGAACGAGAACTCGGGCAGTCGGCGCCCGAGCGTCTCGACGACGACGCGCAGGGTCCGCCTGAGCTTCGGTAAGGCGGTGGGCTCGTAGTGGACGGCGTGGCGGGCCAGCTCGCTCGGCACGTCGCGCATCGCCTCGACCGACAGCCGCTGCACCGTATCGGTGCCGTGCCGGCGATCGAACGCACGCGCCTCGCGCGCCGCCCGATAGGCGCGCCAGAAAGCCGGGCGGAACAGCGGACCGAACAGCGCGCGCAGACGTCGCATCATCGAGTGGTGGCTTTCGCGCGCTTCATCCGTCCCGGCGCCGCGCGCCCCTTCACCATGGGCTAGGGCCGGCGGGCGCGCGGATCGCCGTCGGGCTGCGAGATCGCCCGCAGCTCCGCTTCGGTCCACGGACGCTCGCGGCCCAGCGCCGACCCCCGCACCTCGCGCACGAGGTCGACGTCGACGGCCGACGCGGTGTGGCCGAACGAGCGCCGCGCGAAGGTGAGGATGGCGGCAATCTCGGCGTCGGAGAGTGTGCCGAGCGGCGGCATCATCGCCTTGCCTTCCTTGCCGTGGATGACGATGCGCGCCAGGATGCCGGCGCGCCCGCTCACGAACGGCGATCCGGCCAGCGCCGGCGCCAGCCCCTCGCGGCCGCGGCCATCGGGCTGATGGCAGGCGACGCACAGCCGGCCGTAGATCTCGCGCCCGGCGTCGAAGCGCTGCTGCTCAGCGGCGGTCAGCGGTGCGACGGTCTCGGCCTTGCGCGGCTTGCCCGGCCAGTCCATGCCCTCGAGCACGCGCGCGACGACCGCATCGATCTCACCGCCTTCGTGCGCCCGGCCGAGGAGTGGCTGCGGCGCCGCGGCCAATGTCAGCCGCCGCGCCGTGCGCACGCCGAAGCTCTCCGTGCCGAGCGCCAGCTCGGTGCCGCGGGCCAGCGCCAGGCGCTCGGTCAACGGCCGCCGCGCGTCGGCGATCCGCGTCCAGAGGTCGGCGACCGCGGCGGCGTTTCCGGCTCGAGCCACGGCCCCGGCCAGCGCGCTCAGGGCGTCGCCGGGCGCGCCCGGCCGCGCCAGGAGCTGCGCCAGCACCTCGTGCTCGAGACCGCTCAGGCTGCTGACGACGCCGTCGACGACGAACGGATCGCGGCCGTCGCGGGCGAGGAGCCGGGCGGCGTGCTCGACGCGCACCGGCGCCGGATAGGCGGCCAGCGAGAGCGCGAGCTGCCAGCGCACGCGCGGGGCGCGATCGGTCGCCAGCCGCCACACGGCGGCGGGCATGGCGTCGCCGGCCTTTGCCAGCCACGGCTCGGCGACGCGGATGGCGGCCGCGCGGACCTCGGGCGCGTGGTCGGCGAGCGCGCGCTGCACCGTCGCGGCATCGAGCGCGCCGAGGCCCTCGAGGGTCCACAGGGCGTGCAGCCGCGTCCGCGCATCCGGCGCGCTGGTGACGAGCGCCGCGAGCGCCGGCGCCGCCGAGGTGTCGCTGCGCTCGACGAGCAGGCGCTGCGCGGTGTCGCGATACCAGCCGTTCGGGCTGCCCAGAAGCGGCACCAGGTCCGCCGGTGTCTTCGCCGACAGGGCCGGGCGATCCGCCCGCTTGGTGGTCTCGTGCACCACCCGATAGATGCGGCCGAGGCCGGTGGGCTCGACCAGGCCGCGGGCCCGGATCTGATTCTTCAGATATTCCGACTGGTACTGCACGTGCTGAATGACGCCGCGGTACATGTCGGCGATGTAGAGCGTGCCGTCCGCCGCGGAGAACAGGTTCACTGGACGGAACCGCTCGTCGGTCGATGTGAGGAACTCACCCTTCGGATGCGCGTTCGTGGCGGTCAGCCGGCCGTCCGCGCCTTCCTTCACGACGTAGCGCCGGACCAGGTTGCCGGCCGGTTCGGTCACGAAGACATTGCCCCGGACGTCGGCGGGCAGCCGATCGCCGCGATAGACCGTCGGCGTGCCCGCGGCCTGGAAACTGGCGAGCGATCCGTCCGGGCGCAGCACACCGTCGCGATACCCGCGGTTGACGGCCGGCGTCGGCCGCGCCGCCCACACCGCGAGGTCCGTGGTCACCGGCTCGTAGACGCCGCGCGTGCGCACCGCCGACGGATTGCGCGCGAGCAGCCGACCGGGCGTGTAGTCGACGCGCAGCGGATCGTCGTTCCAGTTGCGGTAGACGCGCCCGCTGTCGTCCATGGAGATGCCCCATTGGCCGCGCGACAAGGTCTTCGCGCTCTCCAGGCCGCTCCGCGTCCAGCGGAAGTCGGTGGCGTACTCGGAGGTGTAGAGCCAGTTGTCAAAACCCCACAGCAGGCTGTTGGGGCTGTGCTCGGGGTTGCCGCCCTTGACGCCGACGTCGCGGCGGAGCACCTCACGCGTATCGGCCTTCAGGTCGCCGTTGGTGTCCTTGGCCAGGATCAGCTCCGGCGGCGCGATGACGAGGACGCCATGGTCGAGCACCTTGATCGTGCGCGGCTGGACCAGCCCGTCGAGGAACACCGTCCGCCTGTCGGCGCGGCCGTCGTCGTCGGTGTCCTCGAGCACGACGACCTGCCCCACCGGTGCGTCCTCGCCGGTGCCTTCGAAATTCGGCATGTAGCCTCGCATCTCGACGATCCACAACCGGCCGTCGGGATCGATGTCCATCCACACCGGGTCGGCGACGAGCGGCTCGCTGGCGACGAGCTCGAGACGAAAGCCGGGTGGCAGGCGGAACGTCTTCTGCGCGTCGGCTGGCGAGAGCGGAGGTGAGACGGTCGCGGGCGCGGCGTGAGCCGGGGCTGCGGGCGCGGCCGGCGCCGGGGTTGCCGGCTGGTTCGGGGCCTGTGGCGTGACAGCCTGCCGGGCGGCGTGGCCGCCGGACACGATGATGGCACTGAGGGTGACGATGGCGACGGCCCCGGCCCATCGCGCGCGATGACATCCGCTGCGTTGCACGCTTGCCCCCACTCTCCCGACGATGACCACCCCGCTACGACCCTGCTACCGCCCCGCGTGAGGCGCCGCCGCGCGCGCCCAGCGCGGCGAATAGCAGCCGAACGCTTCAGGGGGCGGCCGCAGCCGCCGCTGAGGGCGGCGGCTGCCAACAATCAGAACTTCACCCGACGCATCACCGCGCCCGGCAGCCGGCGAATCACCGCCATCACCAGACGCCAGATCGCCGGCACGTAGATCTGCGGCGTGCCGCGATCGATCGCCCGGACGATCGCCGGTGCGACGTCCTCGGGATTGGCGGCGAAGGGCGGCTCGGGCAAGCCGGCCGTCATCCCCGTGCGCACGAACCCCGGCTTGACCAGCACCGCCCGCAGCCCGGCGTCGCGGTAGCGCAGGTCAATGCCTTCCATGTAATACGCCAGCCCCGCCTTGGTCGCGCCATACAGGACGACTGGCTTGCGCGCCCGATCGCCGGCCACCGACCCGAGCACGCAGAGGGTGCCGCCGCCCGCGGCGAGCAGACGGACGCGGGCCGCCTCGCAGAACTGGATCGTGTGCGTGAAGTTGGTCGAGAGCACGCGCTCGCGCGCGGCAGCGTCCGCCTCGAGCGCCTCCTGCGTGCCGAAGGCACCGGCGGTGATCACGACCGTGTCGAGGCCGCCGAGCTGCCGCGCGACCTCGTCGAGGGCTGCGTCGTAGGTCTCCGGCCGCGTCAGGTCGAGCATCGCCGTCGACGGCGCGACCCCCGTGCCGGCCGGGGCCCGCACCGCCAGGTCGCTGGCGCTGGCGGCGAGGTCGGCGGCGTCGCGGCCGAGCAGGGCGACGCGATCGCCCCGCGCGACGAGCAGGCGGACGACGGCGCGGCCGATACCCTTGGTCCCACCGACGATGGCGATCTTCTTCACGCGGCGTCCCCGAGCAGGCGCACCGACAGCGCGCTGCGAATCCGGCCCTCGGGATCCCAGCGGCGGCGGATGGCGTTGAAGCCGTCGAGCCGGGGATCCATGGCGCGGTAGTGCTCTTCGCGCGTGAAGGCGTCCTTGGTGAGGTAGACGCGGCCGCCCTCGGCCGCGACGATGTCGTTGACCGCGTCGACGATGGCCTGCGTCCTGCCTTCGGCGATGGGCATGTCGATGGCGAACGTGATGCCGGGACACGGGAACGACAGCAGGCCGCGGCCCTCGGCGCCGAAGTCCTTGATCACGACGACGTAGGGCGCGCCGCCGCGCGCGGCAATGGTCTGGAACACCTTGCGGTAGACGGCAAGGCCGGCCTTGTGCGGCAGCACGCACTGGTACTGCGTGAAGCCGCGCCGGCCATAGGCCTTGTTCCAGTCGAGCAGCGCGTCGAGGGGATAGAAAAACGCCTGCGGATGCATCAGCGCCCGATGCACGCGTTTGCCATGGCGCATCAGCACGGCCTGGTTGAAGAGGCGCATGTTGAACGGTGACAGCGCCCAGTACGGCATCGCCATCGGAAAGACGAACTCGCGCGGCCACGTGAGCGCGCGCCCGCCGGCTTCGGCGGCGTCGGCCCAGCGGCCGCGATAGACGACCCCGCGGCCACGGCCGCCGGCACCGAGGGCGTCCATCCACGCGAGCGTGTACGGCCAGGTCTTGCCGTCCTCGAGCAGCCGCCCGAGCATCGCTTCGAGATCGGGCACGTACTCGGTCTCGCCGGCGATCCACGACGAGGGCACGCGCTGAAGCGCCACGTCGACGTCGAGCATGTGACCGGTGAGGCCCATGCCGCCGACGGTGGCGTCGAACAGATCGGGCTCGACGTCCGGCGACGTTTCGACGATGGCACCGGTGCCGACGCGCAGCCGCACCCGTCGCAGGTGGCGGCCGAAGGTGCCGGCGCTGTGGTGGTTCTTGCCGTGGACGTCCGAGGCGACGGCGCCGCCGAGGGTCACGAACGACGTGCCCGGCGTCACCGGCACGCACCATCCGCGAGGCAGGAAGGTCCGGTTGACGTCGCGCAGGGCGAGGCCCGCTTCGGCGCGCAGGACCCCTCTCTCGGGGTCGAAGGCGATGATGCGATCGGCGAGGCGCGATCCGGCGACGCGGGCGGCCGCAGTCGCGGGCAGCGACGCGTCCCCGTAAGAACGGCCCAGGCCCCGCGTCAGGCTGACTTCCCGCGTCAGCGACGCGAGGTCCTCGGAAAGAAGTTCGTGGCCATCGACCACCGGCCAGCGGCCCCAGCCGCTCAGCACCGCTGTCGCCCCGGAGCTCGTGTCCTTGCCCTACCCGTCATTGCCTCGACAGGATACCTCAGGGGATCGTCGCGGCACGACGCGCGGCGGAGAGCGCGGTCAGTGGCGCGGCCAGGTCACGCCCACGTGTGCCGTCGTGCGCAGGTGCAGCTCCCAGCCGATCCGGACGTCGCCGCCGACGTAGACGCGATGGGTGACGTGGACACGCGCACCGCCGCCGGCCGTGAAGGAGCCTTCGCCAGAGGTAAAACGGCCATTCGGGAAGCGGTGGCTGTGGTGCATGTAGCCGGCGCCGACCACGACATACGGCACGACACGGGCCGTCTCGGGCGTCGGCCCCAGATCGATCCAGAGCGAGCCGAGCACGAACGTGTTGCGGTCGGTCGTCGCGCCGATCATGTGGACGATTTCCGGCCCGACGCTCAGCCGACGCCCGAGCGGGACGCGCCCACTGACGCCGAACACCGCCTGCTCGATCGTGGCATCGTCGACGAAGCCCGCCCAGCCGCCCGTCGCCTCGACCGCGACCGGACGCGGGCTTCGCGCCTGCGCCCGCGCCTCACCCGATCCCCCTACCCACGCCGCCAGCAGCCCTGCTGCCAGCCGCCCCCGCCAGCCGAATGCCATGTGCTCGTCGCCTCCGTCCGTGTATGCGCCGGACGCGGCCGGTTCGGCTCGTCCGGGACACGAGACCGGTCTCTAACGCTTGGAGAACACGTAGACGCTGCCGGTGTCGGGGGGCGGCG
>JANOIR010000182.1:0-3844 GCA_031407765.1 Vicinamibacteraceae bacterium | reverse complement strand
ATCTGGCGTTCGCCGGCGCCGGTCTCGTGGTCATTGCGATCATCGCTGTTCTCATCGCCATGCTCCTGCCGGCGGTGCAGAGGGGCCGGTGACGCGAACCTCCTGGACAAGCGCGATGCCGATGCGCCGGCGGGCGACACGCTCGCGCCTGTCCCAGTCAGGTGCCCCGTGCTCGCCGCGGCGACTGGGCGGTCCTCGAGGGCACCGACGACATGTTTTTCGCGAATCGCCTCATGAGCACGAGGGCTTCGCGAATTTCGAGACCAACGACCTGTCTACATGGACGGCGACGTGGTCACGCAGGTGCCCGACATCACTGATGGAGGAAACGTTCATGGGACGCAGACTGCATAAACTGGCAACGATATCGGCCCTCGCCGTTCTGGCGGTGGTCCTGGTCACGAGCACAGCGCGAGCGGAACCCGCCGGCAAGGGCCCGACCGCCGGCAACGGCCCCACCGTCGGCAGGGGCCCGTACTACCCGCTGCCGTCGTGGGACCAGACGCTCCCGTCGAATGCGCGCTTCATCGTGCTGTCGAACTTTGGCAACGCCGCCGTCCTGGACCTCGAGACCGGGCTGGTGTGGGAGCGGTCGCCAGATCCGACCACAGCAAACTGGGGTCCTGCTCAGACGGCGTGCCGGAACAAGGTGGTCGGCAACCGATTCGGATGGCGGCAGCCGGCGATACAGGAGCTGATGAGCCTGATGGACGGTGATCCTGCCAATACGAGCGAGCCCAGGCTGCCTCCGGGCCATCCCTTCATCGGTGTGTCGGGCTTCTACTGGTCAGGGACGTCCGAGTTCGACTTTCCCGACCGTGCCTACATTCTGCGCTTCTCCTTTCAGGTCTTCGCCGGCTCGGTCGTCAAGACGGTCAACAACATTCCCTCGTGGTGTGTGCGCGGCGGAGCGGGGACCGATGCGCAGTGATGTGATCGCCGGGTGAGTGGCCAGTCCGCGAGGCGCGGGCGACGCGCCAGCCTCGCGGAGCGCCCCTCGGGCGCTGATGAAATGCTCCCCGCATCACGGTGCGATGAACAGCGAACCTATCCGCTGGGCATCCTGATCGCCAAAGGGCGCAAGAATGTTCGAGAGCATGGCCACTACGATGCCTGACTCCGGATACATCAGCAGCATCGCGCGGCCGCCCTGGCTTGCTCCGGCATGGTGCAAGACGCGTCGCCCCGTTGAATCCTTGCCAATGCGCCAACCGATTCCGACCGCCGTCTGATTGCCCGGTGGAATCACAGTCTGGCCCTTGAACAGCAACTCCAGGGTCGCGGGCTTGAAGAAGCCAGGCGAGAGGTGCGCGGATCCGAATCGAACCAGATCTTCCGCCGTGGCGAGGAAACCGCCCGCGGCCCACACGTAGCTCTGATCGACGTACGGCGCATGTTCCAGTGGGCGGCCCGGGGCTTCACGCGCGTAGAAGCGGGTGCGATGGGGAATGACGGCGTCCACGTGGTCGGGCCTGATGCTGTGCAGGCCCAGCGGCTCGAATACGCGGTTGCCCATGTAAGACAGAAACTCCTGGCCCGACGCGCCCTCGACCACGGCGCTGAGGAGAGTCCACCCGTAGCTGGAATACGAATAGGCCTTGCCCGGTTCGAACAGTAGCGGATCGTTCTTGAACAGCTCCAACCCGTCGAGGACGCTGCTGAAGTGCGGGGCTCCCTTCAGCGGACCCGTGAATTCAGTGTCGCGATAGTGCCGGATGCCAGCGCTGTGAGCCGCCAACTGCCGCGTCGTGATCGGCCATGGCTTGACAGGGAAGCCTGGGACGTACCGCTGAACCGGTGCATCCAGGTCGAGCCTCCCGTCTTCAACCAGCAACGCCACACCGGCGGCGGTCAGTACCTTCGATACGCTACCCGCGCGGAAACGTGTCAGCGGCGTGACGGGAACGCCGAGCTCCACATCGGCCATGCCGAACCCTTCGGACCAGAGCACGGTCCCGTGGCGCGCCACGGCGACGGAGAGACCGGGTAGCTCGTGCTTCCGGAGCAACTCCGCGACGAGGGCTCGAGCCTTGGCCACCGCGAGTCCGTCGGTCGAGACGGCCGGAAGCGGGTACCGTTTCCGGCCAGCGGGTCGTGGGGCGTCGGCTGCCGCCCGTGTCAGCGACAGCGGTGCGCCGGCCAATGTTCCCACGATGGCCGAGCCGTCCCGCTTGCCGATGAAGGTGACCGTTCGGCCGGCGATGGTGAAGCTGAATTGGACCGCAACCGGATCATCGGCTAAAGCGATCGTCAGCGGCAGTGCCGTGGCGCCGTTGACTGAAACTAGTCGGCTGTCGAAGTCGATGGTGAGCGCGGCCGGAGGTTGCATCGCGCTCAGCTTTCCCTCCCAGAGCCCCGCAAAGGGCTCTTGTGCGGCTGCCGGAAGAGCCAGAAGGCTTCCGAGAACCAAGATCGCGCAACGTAGGATGGTCATCACCGGCGCCCCCTCGACCAACGCGTGGTCGCTCACTTTCGGGTCTCTTGTAGATGTGTGCGCGATTCGCTACTTCGGCCTGCTGAAACCCTCGAGTGTATCGACCGAGTACTTGCGATAGCCGGAGAACGCCGACGTCCCGCTGCGCCGGAGCGTGACGAGCAGACCCACCCGTACGCTGCCGTTGTAGCTGACAACGGCAGGCAGCCAGACCTCGCCGTTGACTTTGCGGCGCAGGAACGACAGTCGGGCACCCTTCTGCAGCTTGGCCAACAGACCCAAGCCGGACTTCAGGTCGTCGATGGCCTCGGCCTCCAGTTTCACCAGCTCGTGATCGTTCTCGCTGACCCAGGCGCGCACGCTGAAGTGCCGTATCTGTTCGCCCGCGCGGGTCTTTGGTTTCGCATCACGCCTGGGCGTCAGTAAGAATGCGATCGTGTCGTGCTCTTCGACTCGCTCGCGTCCGATCATCCGGATCTCGAAGACGTTGTAGATGTCGCTCAACGCCTCGTCGCGCTCACGATGAGCCTTCTGAAGATCCCGCTTTTGCCGCGCGAGCTCTTTCGATGAGTTCCGGGCGAGCCGCTGGACCATCTCGTTGGCCTTCTGCTGGCGCTCCCGATCCTGCCTGGCCAATTCTTCCGGCGGCACCGGCCGGCCAGCCTCGGCGATGAGCCGCTCCCAGCGCTCTTCGCCGGGAAGGCCGGGATAGCTCTCGACAACCTTGACCGATTCCTCGCGGGTACGCCCGCCCTTGTCGAGCTTCAGCGCACGTCGCGTCTCCTCGTACACATAGCTGTTCTGAAGCGTGCTGTCGGTCTGAAGGCGTTTGCGCGTCTCAATGAGGAAGGATTCCTGATTGGGCAGAGGCTGATTCTGTGCGCCCAACGTGGAGCCGGCGATGAGGAACCCGAGAGCGACCAGTGTCGATAGTACGCGAGCTGTCATGACCTCTTGACCCTCCATGTCAGTACCAGGGGCTTGCCCAGGATGCCCACGATGCCTCTCTTGTAGATTGGCCTATGGAGTAGACGGAGCCGGCGCCGAGAGGTTCATTCGAGCGGGATGCCGCGCTCCTTCCGGAGCGTCGCGTTCTCGTCGTCGCAAGGGCAACCAGCACCCGTACGCAGAAACAGGCCTGAGATCGACGATCTCAGGCCTGTGTCGCGATATCAGGCGGCCCTAGCAAGCCGCCGCCTTCAGCCTCTCGGCCACCTCACCGCACGCGCACCGGCCAATATGGTCCCGTGGGGCGAAAGCGCCGGTTGCGAACGGTGGGATCGTGAGGCTTCACCACCGGCCTCGCGTGAGGCGGACGCGAAGGCCGTGCGCATCGGGGCTCTGGCCCGGCTGCTGCCACGGGTTGGTCAACGGCACCACCGCCGCCAGCCCTCCACCGCGTCCGCCCTG
>JANOIR010000476.1:0-6971 GCA_031407765.1 Vicinamibacteraceae bacterium | reverse complement strand
CGGCGGGCAGCGCCGCGACCGCTACCGCGATACCATGACGTGCGGGTCGCCTCGCTGAGATGAGGTTGAGGCCGGCGGCACCTTTGGCTGCCGCCGGCTTCGTGCCGGCCCTTCTCGATGCGAGGTGACATCGCCATGGTGGGATCCTGTTCGCGTGCACGTGTCTGTCAACGCATCGCCGTGCTCGCGGCGTTCATCGTCGCCGGGGTGCTCGGTAGTGCCGTGCCGGTCGAGGCACACACCGCGTTCGGACTGACGACCGACAACGTCATCGTCCGGTTCGACACGAACGCACCGGGGACGGGGTTGCGAGTCGTGGCGATCACCGGGCTCCAGCCGGGCGAGACGGCCCTGGCGATCGATCTCCGGCCCTCCACGGGCCAGCTCTATCTGCTCGGCTCCACGAGCCGGCTCTACGTCGTCGACACCAATACCGGCGCTGCCGTCGCGGTGGGCGCGCCGTTCTCGCCCGCGCTGTCCGGCACCCGTTTCGGCATCGACTTCCATCCTGTCCTCGATTCGATTCGCCTGATCAGCGACCTCGGCCAGAACCAGGACCTCGACCCCGACTCCGGCAGGGTCTCGTCCGTCTTCCCGGACATCAGTTCGGTGTCCACCCGTATCGTCGAGAGCGCACACTCGGACAACGTACCCGAGGGCACGATGACCCGGTTGTTTGCCATCGATTCGCGGACCGACGAATTGCTGACGACAACGCAGGGAGGGTTCCAACCCGTGGGCGCCCTCGGCATAGACACCTCAGACCTCGTCGGCTTCGACATCGCCGCCAACGACGATGCGGCCTACGCGACCCTGACCGACGCGAGCACCAGCCTCTATCGGATCGACCTGAGCACGGGCGCCGCGTCGCTCGTCGGTCCCGTATACCTCGGACCGTACTTCGGCCTGACCCTGGCGGCGCGGGCCGTGCCGTTACTCGTGCTGCGCAACGGAACGGACCTGGTGCGCTTGTGCAGCGCGAGGCCGGAAACGGTGCTGTCGACGACGGCGGTCCTTGGGCTGCAGCCCGGGGAGATGTTGGTCGGCATCGACTGGCGGGCGAGCGACGGCCGGCTCTATGGCGTGGGTAGCACCAGTCGGGTCTACGTCGTCGACCCGATGACCGGTGCCGCGACACCCGTTGGTCCGCCGTTCACGCCCCAGCTCTCGGGCGCCAAGTTCGGCGTCGATGTCGACTTCATAAGGGGAGCCAACCTGCGGATCGTCAGCGACATCGGGCAGAACCTGCTCATCGACCTGAGCACGGGCGAGTCCATTTGCGCCCTCTGCTTGGGCCACCATTCGTGCCCGCGGTCGCCGAGATCGCCTTCCGGCACGGAGACGACAGCGCCTGCTTTGACCCGTGGTCGGCGGCCTTGGGGTGCTGGGCACCGTTCGGCATCGACGTCGTGAATGATCGTTTGCTGGTCGATACCGGCCAGGCCGTCGGGCCCCTCGGCGTCGACACGTCCGCCGCCATCGGCTTCGACATCTCACCGTTCGACAACGCCGGATTCGCCGTGCTGACCGTCGGCGGCGTGCCGTCGCTGTACGGCATCGACCTGCAGACGGGCGCCGCGACACGCCTCGGTGCCGTCGGCGGGGCGGGAACGATCACCGGCCTCACG
This sequence comes from Vicinamibacteraceae bacterium, assembly GCA_031407765.1. Classification (GTDB taxonomy): domain Bacteria; phylum Acidobacteriota; class Vicinamibacteria; order Vicinamibacterales; family Vicinamibacteraceae; genus JBDSLU01. Next base: position 5,343 of record JANOIR010000476.1, on the reverse strand, counting down.
GAGGTGCCACTGACGTTTTCGTTCGCGGAAGGATCGACCGGCACCTTCTTCGATACCGACCTGCTCCTGGCCAACCCGGGCCCGACCATCGCCCCCATCATCATCACCTACTTCACCCCGGATGGCCGGGTCATCACCCAGCGCCAGTCGTTGCGACCCACTTCGCGGACGACAGTATCGGCGGACGCGAACGAGCAACTCGGCGCCACGGCGTTCTCCGCCACGGTGTCGTCGCCGACGGGCGTGCCGATTGTCGTTGAGCGCACCATGCGCTGGGACGCGTCGGGCTACGGCATGCACACGGAGCACGGCGTGAGCCTGTCGAGGACCTGGTTCTTCGCCGAGGGTTCGCAGGGCTTCTTCCAGACCTACTTCCTGCTGACGAACCCGTCCGCGCTGACGAACTTTGCAGAGGTCAGGTTCCTGATGGAAAACGGCGCAGTGGTGCCGCGGGGCTATTTTATGCCGCCGCAGTCCCGCCGCACCGTCTATGCCGGCGACGTTCTCGAGCTGGCCAATCGCTCCTTCGGGACCACGGTGCAATTCCTCAATGGGGCGGGCGTGGCCGAGCGCGCGATGTACTTTGGATCGCCGGTGTTCAACGGCGGCCATGAGTCGGCGGGCGTCACCCGGTTGGCCACCGACTGGTTCCTCGCCGAGGGGGCGACGGGCTCGTTCTTCACCTCATTCGTGCTGCTGGCGAACCCGAGCGGAGCGGACGCCAATGTGACGCTGACCTATCTGCGCGAGGGCGGCGGCACGGTCACGCGGACGCTGGTGCTGCCCGCCTCCTCGCGCCGGACGATCAACGTCGCACTCGAAGACGCGTCGCTGGCTGCGACCAGCGTCGCCACGCGCGTGACGTCGGACGTGCCCATCGTCGCCGAGCGCTCGATGTACTGGCCGTTCGATCCGGCCTCCTGGCAGGAGGCGCACAACGCCTTTGGCGTGACACAGACAGCGCACCGCTGGGGCCTCGCCGAAGGCCGAGTCGGCGGCGAGTTCGCGTTCCAGACGTTCGTGCTGGTCGCCAACCCCGGGACGACTGCCGCGAACCTCACCGTGACGTTCCTGCGGACGCCGGGAACCACAGTGACGAAGTCGCTGGCGGTCGCCGCCGGGGCCCGCCTGACGATCACGACCGGGCCGGGCTCGCTGGTGCCGGAGCTGGCCGACGAGGAGTTCGGCACGGTGGTGACCTCGGATCAGCCGGTCTTCGTCGAGCGAGCGATGTATTCGAACGCCAGCAACGTGTTGTGGGCGGCCGGTAGCGCCGCGACCGCCAGCCCGCTTCCGTAGGCCCCATCGGCGGGCCGCCGCAAGATTCCCGACCCGTGGCCGTTCTCCTCTCAAGCGGGCCTGCCCCGCTGAAAGAGGAGACTTCCATGCGGATTCGGATCCTGTGCGCGGCCGTGCTCGCCGCTGCACACGCGGCGTCGGCGTATGCGCAACCTGCTCCCGTCGCGCTCCCGGCCGGCGACGGCTGGGTGGCGATGACCATCGCCGACTACCTGAAGCTGCGCGACCAGGCGAATCCGCGGCCGGTCCTGCCGGCGCCGCCGCCGGCGCGGGCCACCGTGTCGGAAACGGCCTACGACCTGGTGGCGGGCGAAGGGCTCGCCACGGGCACCGCGGAGCTCGCCATCGACGTGCTCGACGACGGCTGGGTCGAGGTCCCCCTGCCGGCCTCGCTGTTCGTACGGTCGGCCCGGATCGGCGGCCGCCCGCTGGCGCTGGCTGACGGCCGCAGCGGCGCGGACGCGTCGCCGCAATCTGGCTCGCGCCGCATTCTGCTCTCACGCAAGGGCCGGTCGCTCGTGACGCTGGAGGTGGCCGTGCCCATCACGGAGACGAGCGGTACCGAGCACGTGCAGCTGCCCGCGGCGGCAGGCGGGCTTGTCCGCGCCGTTCTCACGGTGCCGCGCGGCGACGTCGCCATCGCGGCCACCGGCGGCGCCATCGTCGAGCGATCGGCCGAGGCCGCCGCGCACCGGGTCACCGCGCACGCCGGCTTCGGGCAGGCACTCGGCCTGTCGTGGCACCGCAAGCGCGACACCACGGCCGCGTCGCTGCCGACGCGCCTGCGTGGTCAGCTGCAGCACGTCGTCGGCCTTGGCGAGGAGACCGCGCTGGTCACGGCGAGGGTGACGATCGACGTCCTCCGCGGCGGTGCCACGGCGTTCACGCTGCGCGTGCCCGAGGGGCTGGTCGTCAACCAGGTGCAGGGCGCGCACGTCGCCGACTGGGACGTCCAGGGCGCAGCGCTGACGATCACGATGCTCGATCGCGTCGATCGTCAAGTGGCGGTGCTGGTCAGCGGCGAGTTCCGGCCACCGGCGTCGGGACGGATCGAGGTGCCGCTGCTGCACCTGGCGGACGCCGAGCGGGAGACGGGGGCCGTCGCCGTCGAGGTCCTCGGGGCGGGCGAGGTCACCAGGCACGAGGCGCACGGCCTCGATCCGGCCGATCCGACCGAGCTCGGTGATCTGCTGAGCGGACGCCTGTCGCCGGCAATCGTCGCCTTCCGCTACCGTGGCGATCAGCCTGCCGCGCCTCGATCGCTCGCGCTCACGCTGACCCGCTACGCGCCGCAGGAGGTCCTCCTAGCCGCCGTCGACGAGGCGCGCTATCGCGCTCTGGTCAGCGAAGACGGCAAGGCGCTCGTCGAGGGCCGCCTCGCCGTGCGCAACAACCAGCGCAGCTTTCTCGCGCTCACGCTGCCGGGCGGCGCGACGTTGTGGAGCGTCGCGGTCGACGGCCGTCCCGTGCGGCCGGGCACGGGGCCGAAGGGGAGCATCCTCGTGCCGCTGCCGAAGCGTCGCGCTGGCGCCGACGCCGCGCGGGTCATCGTCGGCCTGATGTACGCGGACAAGGCCGCGGCGTGGGGACCGTCCGGCGACTGGCGGCTGACGCTGCCGGCGATCGACCTGCCCGTGCAGCAGATGGGGCTCACGGTGAAGCACTCGCCGCGCTACCGGCTGACGCCGATGCCGAGCGACTTCCATGCTCAGGCCTTCGAGCCGCCGCTGTCGCAGGTGTTGACGCTCGATGCGGAGAAGGAGGAGTCGGCGCTGGGGCAGGAGCTGAAGACCCAGGAGCATGTCGCCCAGGACAGCCTTCGCGCGAATCGGCCGGCTGCGTCGCCTGGGCCGGCGCCGGGAGAACCGCGGTTTGAGGCAGGCGGGCGGCGACGCGGCGGCCAGGACGAAGGCGACGGACAGTCGCTCGGCGGCCTGGTCGAGCGGTTCCAGCGCGAGGCCCGCGGGGTGCGCAGCGTCGGCACGCTGCCGGTGCTGGTCGCGTTCCCCGACTCGGGACCTGGCCTCTACCTGGCCGCGGCGCTGACGGCCGAAGGGGCCGCCCCGACCGCAGCGTTCACCTTCAAGCGGGCGGTGAAGTAATCATGCGCATCCTTGTTTCGACCATCAGGCTCGCCGGCGGTTTCGCGCTCGCGACGCTCGCCGTGCCGGCCGGCGCGCAGCCGGCGCCGGCGACCAACAACGTCACGATCAGTCTGGCCGAGTACAACCGGCTCGTCGATCGCGCTGCGCATCCTCCCGTTCCGGTGCCGGTGCCGCCGACGGGCGCCTTCGTCTCGCAGGCAGATCTTGCATTGCGCGCCGACGGCGAGCTGCTCCGCGGGACGATTACGCTGCAGGGCGAGGTGCTGCGTGACGGCCCGACCGCGGTGCCGCTGCTCTCGGGCGGGACGCTGCTCCGGGCCCGCCTGATGCCGGCGCCCGGCGCCGCCGTGGGCGCGCCGGCGGGCGTGCCGATCCTGCCGCAGCAGGGCGTCTTCGCCGCCGTGCTGCCGGCCGGTCCCTTCACGCTGCAGGTCGACTGGGCCGGCGCCATCATCACCGAGCCCGGCCGCGCCTCGGCGCAATTGCCGCAGCTCAGCGCGGGTACGATCCGCGCGAGCATCGACGCGCCTGGCGAAGGATCCGACCTGACGATCGACCGCGCCCTGGTGACGCGACGAGCCCGGGCGCAGGGTCGCCTCGTCGTCGAGGCCACGCTGACATCGGGCGGCGGGTCGCGGGTCAGCTGGTCGTCGCGCGACGCCGGGACGGCGTCACCGGTCCGCGCGCTGCGGCTGCTCGACGACGTCAAGACGCTCATCACCGTCGCCGAGAACGATCTGCGCGTCACGGCGATCTTCGACGTCACGGTGGTGCAGGGCACGACCGCGACGCTGACCGTGCGGCTCCCGGCCGGCTTCTCGCTCACCAGCTTCACCGGCGCGCCGAACGAAGGCGCCGACGTCGTCGACGGCCGGCTCGTGCTGACCGTGCCGGGTGGGCGGACGCGGCACCAGTTCCTCGTCGCGCTCGAGCGTCCGATCGTCGAGGCCGGGACGCGGCGCGTCCTCGCGCTGCCGTGGCTCGAGGGCAGCCAGCGCGAAACCGGCGACGTCGCCATCGAAGGCGTCGGTGCGCTGGAGCTGGCCGTCGCCGAGCAGCGGCCGCTGACACGCATCGACGTCGTCGAGCTGTCGCCGGCGCTGACCGCGCTGGCGCGCGAGCCGCTGCTGGCCGCGTATCGGTATCAGCGGCGGGCTTCCGACGCCGTCACGCTGGCGTTCGACGTGACGCGATTCCCCGACGCCGCGGTGCTGGCGGCGGCGGCCGATCGCGCGACCGCGACCACGCTCGTGACGCCGGAGGGGCGATCGCTCACCGAGGTGTCGCTGACGGTCCGCAACCAGGCGCAGCCGTTCCTGCGCGTCGGCCTGCCGGCGGGGGCGACGCTGCTCTCGGCCGAGGTCGCTGGCGCGGCGGTCAAGCCGGCGCAGGGCGCCGACGGCCTGCGGATCCCGCTGCTGCGGCCGGGATTCCGGCCGCAAGGACCTTACGCCGTGTCGTTCGTCTACCTGCACGCGGGGCCGGCGTTTGCCGAGAAGGGCGATGCCGTGCTCACGCTGGCGCGGGTCGATCTGCCGGTCGCCTGGCTGGAGTGGGAGGTGCTGCTGCCGGATCGCATGGACGCCTCGCGCTTCGAAGGCAGCGCCATTCCCCGCGCGCTCGTCCCGGTGTCGATGCCAGTCGCGGTGAACTACGGCCTCGCCGAGACCGTAACGGTGCCGGGCGACAAGGGTCGCGCCGCCGACGCACGCCAGAACAGCAACGAGCTGTCGGTGAACGTGCAGAACCTGCAGAAGCGGGCAGCCGGGGTCCTTCCCGTGCGCCTCGACGTCCCGCGCGCCGGCCAGTCGCACACCTTCGTGCGTCCGCTGGTGATGGACGAGGAGACCCGGATCGCCTTCCGCTACCGGCTCAAGAAGTAGCCAGCGTCCTCGGAGCGTGGTCGGGGCGTGGTCCGAGCACGCGACCAGCAACAAGC
>JANOIR010000157.1:0-9267 GCA_031407765.1 Vicinamibacteraceae bacterium | reverse complement strand
GACCGCGACTGGGTCGTGCAGCGCCGGCTGATCGACGGCGTGCAGGTGCGCGAGGTCCGCAACATCGTCACCGCCAACGGCATCACCACCGAGCTGTACCGGCCGGATTGGCGCGTCGTCGACGGTACGGTGCAGCAGGCGATCCACGTCGCGCTGCGCGGCCAGGCGATCAGCGCCTGGCATCAGCACAAGCAGCGGTGGGACTACGTGTTCGTGGTCGGTGGCCACCTGCGGATCGTGTTGCACGATTCGCGCGAGGGCTCGCCGACGCGCGACCAGGTCGACATCTTCCATTTGAGCCCGGCCCGGCCGTCGCTGCTGGCGATCCCGCCAGGCGTGTGGCACGGCGTCCAGAACCTGTCGACCGACGTGTCCTGCTTCGTCAACCTGTTCAACCGTCCGTATGACTACGAGAATCCGGACGAGTGGCGCCTCCCGCCCGACACGCCCGAGATCCCCTACCGGTTCGGCGCCTGACGCCTTCGTCCTCACGCTGTGGACGAGCGATGCCGCGCTGGCGGCGCGTGCGGACGTAGCCGGCATCGATCGCGTCGGCGTCGACCTCGAGCATCTGGGCAAGGCCGAACGCCAGCGCGGGCTCGGCACGTGGCTGTCGCCGCACACGCGCGACGACCTGGCGCGGGTCGCCGCGGTGCTGACCCGGGCCGAGCCGTTCGCCCGCGTCAATCCGCTGCACGGTAAGAGCGCCGCCGAGGTCGACGCCGTCCTCGGCCTGGGCGCGCGCGTGCTGATGCTGCCGATGGTCGCCACGGCGGGGGAGGCCGCATGGTTCGTCGGGCTGGTCCGAGGGCGCGCCCGCGTCGTGCTGCTGGTCGAACGCGCCGATGCCCTCGACGATGTCGCCGATCTCGCCGCCGTCTCCGGCGTCGACGAGATCCACGTCGGCCTGAACGACCTCGCGCTGTCGCTCCACTTCGCCAGCCGCTGGCAGGTGCTGGCGGGGGAGCGGCTCGTCGCCGCCGCTCGCGCCGTCCACGCCACCGGCAAGCGTTTCGGGTTCGGCGGGATCGGCGGCGTCCTCGACGACGCCTTGCCGATCCCGGCGGATCTGATCTACGCGGAGTACGCGCGCGTCGGCGCGACGTCGGCGCTCGTCGCCCGCGCGTTTCCGACGGGCGGAGATCTGGCGGGCGAGGTCGCCCGGGCGCGGGCGCGGCTGGCGGCCTGGCGGGCGTGCGATCCCGAAGCCCTGGCCGCGGCGCACGCGGAACTGGCGCGCCGGGCCGCGACACTCACGACCTGGTAAGGGCTCGGACGAGCCCTGAACCGCCATGCCGTCCGTCTCGATCGCGATCCGCGCGTTCCGTCGCCGCTGGCTGGCCGAGGCGATCGCCAGCGTGCTGGCGCAGACGCATCGCGACCTCGAGCTCGTGATCTACGACGACGCCGGCGACCACGAGGCGCTGGCCACGGCCACCGGTGATCCGCGCGTCCGCTACCATCGAGCCGATCGACCGCGGACGGCGAGCGGCCGCTTCGCCGCGGCCGTCGCCCTGTGCCGTGGCGCTTTCGTCGGCGTCCTCGACGACGACGACGCCTACGGGCCAGATTTCGTCGCTCGCCTGGCCGCCGCGCTCGATGCCGCCCCCCGCGCCGGCATCGCCTTCTGCCGCACCACCTGGGAGAGCGCGCGTGGCCGCACCGTGCCCACCGATCCGCGGCCGCCGGGGCCAGTCTCCGACGCGGCGGCGGCCATGCTCCGCGACGGCTGGATGGTGACGCCGTCGCACCTGCTGTTCCGGCGTGCGGCCTACGACGCCGTTTTCGCAGCGGCGCCGATGCCGTCCGGCGTCGCGCCCGACGTGCTGCTCAACCTGCGCCTCGCGACGCACGGCTGGGGGCACGTGCTGGTCGACGCGCTCCTCGCCGGCGCGCCGCTCGTGGTGACGAGGTGGCACGACGAGCAGGCCTCGCGATCGTCGATCGAGGCGCTCGATCGCGCGGTGTCGACGTGGCAGTCGCTGGCGTTCGACGATCCGGTGCTCGCGGCGCTGCGCGACCGGCGCCTGGCGCGTGCGTTGCTGGCCCGCGCCGCCGCGGCGCTGCAGGCCGGAGAGAGCGAGCAGGCGCGCGGCGATCTCCTCGCTGCCGCCGACGCCGCTCCGGACGAGTGGCGCAGCCGCCGGCGTGCGCTCTGGTGCGCGGCCGCGTGTGGCGCGGCGGGTACGGCCGCCGCCGGCGTCCATGCCGCCTGGGCGGCGCGGCGGGCGCGACGAGGCCCACCGCGCGTCATCGGCGACACCTGATCCCGCTGCCCGCTACTCCTCGGCCGGGATCGCGCGCGCGCTGCCGAACCGCGTCGCCACGACCAGGCCGGCGATGATCAGCGCGCCCCCGAACGTCTTCCAGCCGTCGACCGGCTCGCCCAGCCAGACGGCGGCGGTCCCGACCGCCGCCACCGGGATCAGGTTGGAGTAGATGGCGGTCTGCGAGCTGCCGATCCGCTGGACGGCCGTGTTCCACAGGATGTAGGACAGGTTGATCGACAGCAGCGCCGACAGGCTGGTGCCGATCCAGGCGCCGGCGCTCACCTGGCGCCAGTCCATCGTCAGCAGGTCGGGCACCGCGTAGGGAAGGTAGAAGAGCGTGCCGAGTACGATCGACCAGCCGCTGACGACGAGCGCCGAGTGCCGGGCCAGCAGCGGCTTGGCCGCGATCGTGTAAGCCGACCACGCCAGCACGCCCCCGAAGGTCAGCGCATCGCCGAGCAGCGATGTCCGGGACAGGCCGGCATCGAGGCCGACGACGAAGTACATCCCGAGCACCGAGACCACCATGCCGATCCAGTAGGCGCGCGACAGCCGCTCCAGCCCCAGCGTGGCGTTGGTGAGCGCTACCACCAGCGGCACCAGGCCGATGATCAGCGAGGCGTTGGCCACCGACGTCCGCGACATGCCGCTCAGGAAGAACAGCTGGTACAGGCACTGGCCATAGAGCCCGAGTCCGGCGAGCTGGATCCATTCGCGACGTGAGGGACGGGTGCGGGCGGCGGCGGCGAGCAGGATCAGGAAGACGCCCGAGGCGATGCTCAGCCGGAGCGCGTTGAAGACGCTCGGCGGCAGCTCGCGCAGGATCACCTTGATGAGCGAGTAGTTCGCGCCCCAGATCACGACCATGAGAACGAGCAGCAGGTGCATTCGGCGGAGCGCGGGGCGGCCACAAAAAAAGCGGGGGCGCCAGCTCCCGCTGGCACCCCCGCAAACCCGAGACCGAATGCTACCCGATCCGGACTACTTGATCTTCGAGCCCGGCGAGGTGGTCCCCATCGCCCAGAAGCGCCCGTCCATGTTGAAGTAGGTCGAGTGGTCGACCACGATGTCGACCGGCGCGGCGCCGATCGACTCGATGATGAAGCTGTAGCCCTTGCCCACGACTTCCGGGAAGCGCTGCCGCCCGCGGATGGTGAAGCGCTGGTTCGCCCCGATGGCGAACAGCCGCTCGACCGGCGCGGTGCCGTCGCCGAACACCGCCGTCACCTTCAGCAGTCCGGCCCGGTTCTCGGTGTTCGAGACCAGCGCGTAGGTGTCGCTGTTGCCGTCGGTCGCGGCGACGCCGTCGGCGGTCACCCACTTCTTGCCGCCCTCGGTGAAGCCGACACCGACGTGACCGGCCGTCCAGTAGCCCTCGGTCGAGCGCCACCACATGGCGCGCTCGGCCACGACCGGCACCGCGTTGGTCGAGGTCACGAAGGTGGCGAACGAGGTGTTCATCATCGCCGGATCCTCGTCGACGACGCGGATGGTGATGCGGCGGCCGGCCGGCACGGTGTGCGTGCGGGTGACGTCGGCGCCGCTGTCGGCGACGTAGCGGACGTCGACGGTGGAGTCGGTCGCACCCGGGTTCGAGAGCAGGATCCAGGCGTCGAAGAAGCTGCCGGTCGCACCCTCGCCGAAGAACCAGCGGTTGGACGGGCTGGTCACGCCCGTGCCACCGGTGCCGGCCTCCCAGATCTTGGTCGGGCTGCTGAGATACATCGACCGCTCGGCAACGATCGGCCGATCCGCAATGACCTTGCCGCCGAGGTCGGCCGAGGCCAGGCCCGGGTCCGCCGAGTTCACCGGGATGGTGACCCGCGCGTAGCCGGGGATGACCACCTGCTTGATGATCGGCGCCCCGACCTGGCGCAGGAAGGTCACCGTCGCGTTCGCCGGCTGACTGCTCGGGTTGGTGAGCAGGTAGAACAGCGTGAAGCGGCCGGTCGTCGCGCCTTCCGCGAAGTACCACGTCGGCGACGCCTCGACGGCGTGCTCGCTGTGGGCCTCGCGGCCGCCCAGATCCCAGAAGGTCGTGCGATCCGCCGACACGGCCTCGTTGCCGGCGACCTCGACGCCGAACGCGGCGTCGGCCATCCCGGCGACGGTCGCCGTGTTCAGCATCATCCGGGTCTTGCCGGTCAGCGTGATGTTGTGCCGCGCCGGCGCCTGGCCCTGCCGGAAGAACGTGACCTGGACTTCCATCGTCGCCGCGCTGGCGTTGGCGATGGCGATGCCGGTGTTGAACACCGTGTTGTTGATGCCCTCCGCGAAGTAGCGCAGGTACGGCGCGTTCGGGTGGGTGCCGGTGATGATCTCGGTGTTCGACGGCACGCCGTCGTTGTCCGGGTCGTCGTCGGCGTCGCCCGGGTTGGTCGGATCGAGACCGTACTTGATCTCGATCTCATCGGTGGTCCCGTCGCCGTCGGTGTCGGTCGGGCTGCCCGGGGCCGGCACCGGCACCGGCAGATACGCGCCCGGCAGGGTCTCCGGCGCGCCGCCGTTGATGGCGAACACGACGTCGACCGGCGTGTTCGGCGGCAGGGCCGGCGTCACGAAGGTGATGTGGCCGTCGTCGAGCACCTCGGCCTCGAGGGCGGGGACGCCGCCGATCGTGACCGTGACCGGCGTGCCGGCCGGACCGAAGCCGGTGCCCTCGATGGTGACGCGCGTGCCGCCGGTGTCGCGACCGGCGCTCGGCGTCAGGAGGACATCGTCGCCGACCACCAGCGTCACCGTGACCGGCGTGCTGGTCGCGGTGCCGTCACTCACCTGGTAGGTGAAGCTGTCGGTGCCGTTGAAGTTCGGATCCGGCACGTAGGTGAAGCTGCCGTCCGGGTTGAGCGTCAGCGTGCCGTTCGATGGACCACTCGCCAGAATCGCCGTCAGCGTGGTGAGGACGTCGACGTCGGTGTCGTTGGCGAGCACGCCGCTCGTCGCCGGGACCACGATCGTGTTGTCCTCCGACACCGAGTAGGTGTTGGCCACCGCCGTCGGCGGGTCGTTCACCGCGTTGACCGTCAACGTCACCGTCGCCGGCGCGCTGGTCTGGTCGCCGTCGCTCACCGCGTAGGTGAAGCTGTCGGGCCCGTTGTAGTTGGCGTTCGGCGTGTAGACGAAGCTGCCGTCCGGGTTGAGCGTCAGCGTGCCGTTCGACGGGCCGGTCACGAGGATCGGGGTCAGCGGATCCCCGTCCGGGTCGACGTCGTTGGCGAGCACGCCGGGCGCCGGCACGGTCAGCGAACCGTCCTCGTTGGTCGTGTAGGCGCCGCCGCCGTCGTTCGACGCGGTCGGCGGATCCTCGACCGGCGTCACGCCGAGCGTCACCGAGGTGTTGCCGCTCTGCAGCGTGCCGTCGCTGGCCTGGTAGACGAAGCTGTCGGGGCCGTTGTAGTTGGCGTTCGGCGTGTAGACGAAGCTGCCGTTCGGGTTGAGCGTCAGGGTGCCGTTGGCCGGACCGCTGACGAGGACCGCGGTCAGCGCATCGCCGTCACCGTCGGTGTCGTTGCCGAGGACGCCGGGCGCCGGGACGGTCAGCGAGCCGTCCTCGGTGGTCGTGAAGATGCCGTCGGCGGTGCCGGTCGGCGCGTCGGCCACCGCGCTGACGGTCAGCGACACGGTGGTGTCGGCGGTCTCGATGGTCCCGTCGCTGGCGCGATAGACGAAGCTGTCGAGCCCGTTGTAGTTGGCGTTCGGCGTGTAGGTGAAGCTGCCGTCGGCGTTCAGCGTCAGGGTGCCGTTGGTCGGGCCGGTGACGAGGACCGACGCCAGCGTCGTGCCGGCATCGACGTCGTTGTCGTTGCCGAGCACGCCGGACGCCGCAACCGTCAACGGCGTGTCCTCCGCCGTGGTGTAGCTGTCGGCGGTGGCGGTCGGCGCGTCGTTCACGGCGGTGACGGTCAGCGACACCGCGGTGTCGCCGCTCTGTGCCGTGCCGTCGCTGGCGCGGTAGACGAAGCCGTCGGGGCCGTTGTAGTTGGCGTTCGGCGTGTAGAGGAAGCCGCCGTTCGGGTTCAGCGCCAGCGTGCCGTTGGTCGGGCCGGTGACGAGGACCGCCGTCAGCACCGCGCCGGCATCGACGTCGCCGTCGTTGACGAGGACGCCGGAAGCCGCGATCGTGAGCGGCGTGTCCTCCACCGTGGTGTAGCTGTCGGCGGCGGCGGTCGGCGCGTCGTTCACGGCGGTGACGGTCAGCGACACGGCGGTGTCGCCGCTCTGCGCCGTGCCGTCGGTGGCGCGGTAGACGAAGACGTCGGGGCCGTTGTAGTTGGCGTTCGGCGTGTAGAGGAAGCCGCCGTTCGGGTTCAGCGTCAGCGTGCCGTTGAACGGGCCGCTGCGGAGGACCGTCGTCAGCGTCGTGCCGGCGTCGACGTCGCCGTCGTTGCCGAGCACGCCGGGCGCGGCTACGGTCAGCGGCGTGTCTTCCGCGGTCGAATAGTTGTCGGCGGCGGCCGTGGGGGCGTCGTTCACGCCGGTCACGGTCAGCGAGACCGTGGTGTCCACGCTCTGCACCGAGCCGTCGGTGGCGCCGTAGACGAAGGTGTCCACGCCATTGTAGTTGGCGTTCGGCGTGTAGGTGAAGCTGCCGTTGCTGTTGAAGGTCAGCGTGCCGTTCGTCGGCCCGCTGACGAGGACGGCAGTGAGGCTCGAGTTCTCGGTGTCGCTGTCGTTGGCGAGGATGCCGGGGGCCGCAACCGTCAGCGGCGTGTCTTCGACCGTCGAGTAGGCGTCGGCCGCAGTGGTCGGCGCGTCGTTGACGGCGGTGACGGTCAGCGACACCGTGACGACGTTCGAGTCGACAACGCCGTCGTTGGCGCGGTAGGTGAAGCTGTCCGGCCCGTTGTAGTTGGCGTTCGGTGTGTAGACGAAGCCGCCGTTGCTGTTCAAGCTCAGCGACCCGTTCGACGGCCCGCTGGAGAGGAGGGCGATCAGCGTGGTGCTGGGATCGATGTCGACGTCGTTGGCGAGGACGCCCGGGCCCGCCACCGTCAGCGGCGTGTCCTCGGCAGTCGTGTAGGCATCGGCGACGGCGGTGGGGGCGTCGTTCACGTTGGTGACGTTCAGCGACACGGTCGCGACGTTGGAGTCGAGCCCGCCGTCGTTGGCCCGGTAGGTGAAGCTGTCCGGACCGGTGTAGTTGGCGTTCGGCGTGTAGATGAAGCTCCCGTTGCTGTTGAACGTGAGGGCGCCGTTCGCCGGGCCGCTCACGAGGACGGCGGTGAGCGTGGTGCCGGCGTCCGGGTCGGTGTCGTTGGCGAGCACTCCGGCGACTGGCACGTTCAGCGTCGTGTCCTCGGCCACGGCGTAGGTGTCGGCGACCGCCGTGGGCGCGTCAGCGGCCGCGGTGACGGTCAGCAGCACGTTGGTGTTCTGGCTCTGGATGGTGCCGTCGCTGGCGCGGTAGATGAAGCTGTCCGGTCCGGTGTAGTTTGCCACCGGCGTGTAGGTGAAGCTGCCATCGCTATTCAGCGTCAGGGTGCCGTGTGCCGGAGCGGTGACCAGGACCGCGGTGAGCGGGTCGCTCGCCGGATCGCTGTCGTTGCCGAGCACCCCAGGCGCCGCGACCACGAGCGGCGTGTCCTCGGCGGTCGTGTAGCTGTCCGACACGCCGACCGGCGCTCCGACGACCGTCGTGCGAGCCGGGCCGAGCAGCGCCGGGTAGCCGGTGCCGGAGATGCTGTAGTTGCCGAGCGTAATGTTGCCGGAGGCGGCGCCGCCGACGGTCACCGTCATGTTGAAGTCGATCGATGCGCCGGCGGCGAGGCTACCGAAGTTGCAGGTGACGACGCCGGCCGAGTGCGAGCAGGATCCGTTGGTGACGGACGCGAACGTCGTCTGGGCCGGGACCGCGATCGACACGACCGTGTTGTCCAGGGCGGCCGTGCCGCCGTTGTGGGTATGGAAGTTGTAGGTGAGGGCCGCGCCCGGCACCGTCGTCACCGGCGCGGTGGCCACGATGGAACCGCCGGGGATCGTCGAGCCGAACGCATCCACGTAGACGTGCCCCCGGTGGCCGGTTTGCGAGCAGCCGGCCGCGACCACCTCGAGCTCCAGCGTGTCACCGATGTCGACCACGCCGGGGCCGCCCGCGGCGTCGGCCATCTGCCAGTTCGTGTAGCGATACGCGCCCGACGTGAGCCAGGGGACTCCGGGCTCGTTGGCGAAGGTGAATCGCTCCCAGAGCACCGAGCCCTTGGTGATGTTCCGTATCACGATATAAAAGTAGGACTGCTCGTTCGGCGAGTGGCTGCCGTCGTGCAGAACCGGCAGATACGCGAAGCGCGCGTGGACGAGGCCATCTGCCGGGTCGATGTCGCCCGCCGTGACCACGGTCTGCTGCAGCAGCGAGTTGGCGACCGCGCCCGGTGAGGTGGAGGTCGGCGTGTAGTTCACGCGCGCCGCGTATTGTCCGAACCGGGGGTAAAGTGCCGCTGGGACGATCGGATCCGCCTGTGACAGCTCGGCCGCGGGGCCGAGCACAGCGGTGCGGTCCGCACCGCCGGCATTCCGAACGATGTTCGACCCGCAGAAGGGCTGCGAGCCGCTCAATCCGGGATTGAGGAACGTGCTCTTCGTCCACCCGGTGAAGTCACCGGCTTCGAAGCCGCCGTTGCTGAAGAGCGCCAGGGCTGATGCGCTCAGGATGAGGAGCGCGGCCGCAGTGGCGAACGTGAGTCTGATGGATCGTTTCATTGCTGGGGGCCTCGTTCTGTGGTCCCTCAACCAATCGGGCCATGTCGGAATCTCAACAGGTCGCTAACAAAACTAGTGATTCCAGTGTGCGCGCGGCCCATCGCGCGATGTCGGAATGCTGGCCGTTGCACGCCGTCGCCATGGTGACGGGAGGCGCAAACGGAAGAAGCCCGGTCCCCGCGCGTGCAGCGCAGCGAACCGGGCTTCAGATTGAAACAGCGACTGTGCGGCGTGTGCGTGCCAACGCCTGGCGACGGTCGGCGGGCCGGCCGTCGCCAGTGGCAGCGGCGAGAGCGTTAGA
>JANOIR010000139.1:0-1774 GCA_031407765.1 Vicinamibacteraceae bacterium | reverse complement strand
CGCATGATGACAGTCGCGCGATGAGACCAACGCCAGGAGCCCGCGCCCGCTCGTGGCTCAGCGCCGTGTCGCTCCTGCTGCTGGCGGCCACGGCTGACGCGCAGGTCCGCGTCAGCGGCCGCACGCTGAGCGATACCGCGGCGCCGGTTGCCGGCGCGAGCGTCGCGGCGCGGACGCCGGCCTCGAACGCCGTCGTGGCGCGGGCGACCAGTGACGCCGCGGGGGCGTTCGTTCTCGATATCGCGGCGACCGGCGAGTACCGCGTCAGCGTCGAGCGGCAGGGGTTCTACGCGATCGAGCATCAGCTGGTGACGCTGGCACCGGGGGCCGACGTGGTGCTGACGCTCCTCCCTGTGCGCGAGCACCTCGAGTCGCTCGACGTCACCTCGCGCGGCGATCCGGCCAGCCTCAGTCAGCCCTCGGCGGAACAGGCGCTCAGCGGCGCCGAGGCGATGAACGTACCGTTCAACGGATCGCACGGCGTCAAGAACGCGCTGCGCACGCTGCCCGGCGTCGTCCAGGACGGCTTCGGCGGCATCCACGTCGACGGCGCGCGCGAGAGCCAGACGCTGTTCATCCTCGATGGCTTCAACGTCGGCGATCCGCTCAACGGCGGCTTCGACCCAAAAGTCAGCGTCGAAGCGGTGCAGGCGCTGACGGTCCGCAACGGCGTCTACGCCGCCGAGTACGGCAAGGGCAGCGGCGGCGTGATCGAAGTCGCCACGCTCGTCGGCGGCGATCGGCTGCGCTATTCGGCCACCGACTTCCTGCCCACCGTCGTGCGCGAGAAGGGCCTGCGCATCCAGGACTGGACGCCGCGCCTGTCGGCCTCCGGACCGCTCGTGCGGCACCGGGCCTGGTTCTCGAACAGCTTCATCGGCGAGTACGACCAGTTCTTCGTCGAGGAGCTGCCCGCGGGCCAGGACTCTAGCACCAGCCGGCGCCTGAGCAACCACCTGCGATCGCAGATCAACCTGACCGCCAAGAACGTCATCCACGCCGGCGTCGTCGCCAGCTCCGGCGTCGGCCGGCGCCTCGGCCTCGGCCCGCTCGATCCGGTGTCGACGACGCGCGACGCGCGATCACACCAGTGGTTCGCCAACATCCGCGATCAGCACGTCTTTGCCAGCGGCGCCGTTCTCGAAGCCGGCTACGGCGCCAACCGCACGGTGCTGCGGCTGACGCCGAAGGGCCACGACCCGTTCGTCAGCACGCCGAGCGGCCGCCGCGGCAACTACTACTACGACGGGCGCCAGGACGCGGCCCGCGATCAGGTGATCGTCAACCTTTACTCGGCGCCCGTGACCTGGTCGGGCACGCACCAGTTCAAGGCCGGCACCGACCTCAATCGGGTCGCCTATCGGCAGGACGCGACGCGCGGCCACATCGAGCTGTACGACAACGACGATCGCCTGATCCGATCGATCGCCTATCTGGGCAGCGGCATGCTGTCGACGACCGCCGGCGAAGTGGCGGCGTTCGCCCAGGACGCCTGGACGGTGCACCCACGACTCGCCCTGCACCTCGGCGTCCGCGTCGACTGGGACTCGCTGACGCGCGACACGACGGTGTCGCCGCGCGTGATGGCGGCATGGGCGCCGGGCGACGGCCTCAAGTTGACCGGCGGCTTCGCGATCACGCACGACGCGGCGCGCCTGCAGCCGTTCGCCGCCGCGCTCGACCAGTCGCCGGTGTCGATTTACGCGCCGCCGTACGGGCCCGGCTCGCTCGTCCTCTCACGCTTCGTCGTCGGCGAGACGCTGTCGAGCCCCGG
>JANOIR010000136.1:0-25146 GCA_031407765.1 Vicinamibacteraceae bacterium | reverse complement strand
GCTTCATCGCGCGGGCCAAGGGCGCCACGATCACCGACGTCGACGGCGTTACCTACATCGACTACGTGATGTCGTGGGGGCCGCTGATCCACGGCCACGCGCCGCCGGCGCTGATCGCGAAGCTGGCCAAGGTCGCGCGCTCCGGCACCAGCTTCGGTGCGCCGACCGAGCTCGAAGTGCTGATCGCCGAGAAGGTGCGGGCGCTGATCCCGTCGATCGAGATGGTCCGCTTCACCAGCTCCGGCACCGAGGCGACGATGAGCGCGGTGCGCGTCGCCCGCGCCGCCACCGGCCGCGATCGCATGATCAAGTTCGCCGGCTGCTACCACGGCCACGCCGACGGCTTTCTGGTCGAGGCCGGCTCGGGCGCGTTGACGCTCGGCGTGCCGACCAGCCCCGGCGTCGCGTCGTCGACGGCGGCGCTGACGCTGACCGCGACCTTCAACGATCTGGAGAGCGTGGTCGCGCTGCTCGAGGCCAACACCGCCCAGGTGGCGGCGGTGGTCGTCGAGCCGATCGTAGGCAACATGGGCACGGTCCCTCCCGCGGCGGGCTTCCTGGACGGCCTCCGCACGTTGTGCGACCAGCACGGCGCGCTGCTCATCTTCGACGAGGTGATGACCGGTTTCCGCGTGCACCGCGGCGGCGCCCAGGCGCTCTACGGCGTGCGGCCCGATCTCACCTGTCTCGGCAAGATCATCGGCGGCGGCCTGCCGGTCGGCGCCTACGGCGGCCGCACCGACCTGATGTCGCTGGTCGCGCCAGCCGGACCGATGTACCAGGCCGGCACCCTGTCCGGCAATCCGCTGGCGGTCACCGCCGGCCTGTGGTCGCTCGCAGGCCTCAATGCCACGCTCTATCGCACGCTCGATCGCCTGACCAGGCGGCTCGGCGACGGCCTGCTCGCGGCGGCGAAGGCCGCCGGCGTTCCGCTGCAGGTGAACCGCGTCGGCTCGATGATCACGCCGTTCTTCACCGCGGATCCGGTGACCGACTACGCCACCGCGACGCGCTCGGATACGGTGCGTTTCGGCCGGTTCCACCAGGCGATGCTGGCGAAGGGCATCTACCTGCCTGCGTCGCAGTACGAAGCGTGGTTCCTGTCATCGGCGCACACCGAACGCCACGTCGACCGCACGATCGCCGCGGCGCGGGCCGCCTTCGCCGAGCTCGCCGGCTAGCAGCCACTAGATCCGGTTCCCGCCCCGGACGCGGCGGTCGCTGCCGGCCGCCTATTTCCGCTGCACGGTGTAGGGCAGGCTCAGGTTGCCCGACAGCACCTCGAAGATCTCGTAGACGCCGAGCATCGGCTTCGAGGTGGTG
This sequence comes from Vicinamibacteraceae bacterium, assembly GCA_031407765.1. Classification (GTDB taxonomy): domain Bacteria; phylum Acidobacteriota; class Vicinamibacteria; order Vicinamibacterales; family Vicinamibacteraceae; genus JBDSLU01. The sequence continues at coordinate 23,823 of JANOIR010000136.1, read as the reverse complement.
CCGTGCGTGTTGCCGTGGGCGGCCTTCGGCGCCACGACCTGCATGTAGCACGTGACGGCGTCGAAGTTGAACGCTGGCGGACCATCGAGACGCAGCCGCGATACTGGGACGAGCACCTTCAGCGACGCCCCGCGCGTCGAAACCGCGAAGCCGGGCGCGTCCATGTACATCGGCATGCCCGGGGCCGTCGGCGGAAGCACGATCGCGTCCGCCTTGACGAACTCCTTCACGCTCAACCCGCCGGGCACGCGTGCGTCCTTGCCGAGCAGGACCCAGTGCGTGTGCCAGCGGACGCCGTCGTTGCCGAAGTTGCCGTCGCCGTTCTCGTCCCAGAGCGGCGTGTCGTCGAAGTCGGGATGCGAAGTGACGGCGAGCGCGACGATGCCCTCCGCCTTGCCGAAGCCGACGGCGTTCGCTGGAAGACTGGTGGGGAAGACGTAACCCAGCACTGGCGCACCATCGAGCTGACCATGCGGCTTCGGCGTGGTGCCGCCGGCCGTGCCGGCGACGCGCTGTTCGAAGACGAGCAGATCGAGCTCGGCGAGGTGCGTCACCGAGGCCGCGCTGAGATCGAAGTCGGGGCCCTTGTAGGACACGCCTTGCGCGATTGTAGGCTCGGCCGCGGCGAGGGCGGCGACGAGCGCCACGGTGGCGACCAGGTAAGATGACAGTCGGGTGTGAGCGGACATGGTGTGTGACCTCCGCTCGCAATCTAGCGACGCGCGCGCGGCGCGAACAGCACGCACAATTCGGTGGGGCAGGTACTTTCCGGTGCCAATCGACGCATCGACGACACTTCGCGCTCCGAAGAAACCGCCGTCGATCCGACGGATCGTCGAGGATGTCGTCGGCTGCAAGTGGACGCTGCACGTCCTCGCCCAGGTCCGCGCCGGCGTGAACCGTCCGGGTGCGCTCGCGCGGACCGCCGAGGGCCTGACCCCCAAGGTGCTGAACGAGCGCCTCACGAAGCTGGTGCGGTACGGTGTGCTGGAGAAACAGGCGTTCCCGGAAGTCCCGCCGCGTGTCGAGTATTCACTGACGCCGCTCGGGGAACGTCTCAACGGCGTTCTCGACGTCATCGCCGCGCTGCAGGACGACGTCGACCGCGCCCGGCCCCTGTAATCGCCACCTGGGCGTCCCCGATCTCGCCGCTCGCGTGGGCGCCGCCGTGGCGTCGATCGACGTGGCGTTCGGTGTGGGCCGGCGGAGAGGCCGCCGGCGTCCGCTGGAGGGTCGACCGCGTCGAGGTCGCTTCTCGAGACCTCAGCGGCCTGACGCCGGCACGGGTGTTGCCGTCGCGTCCGCTCGCGCGAGGTGCGCGGCGATGTCGGCCGCGATCTCCTTGGGACGCTCGCCGTTGATGGCGTGCGACGTCCCCAGGTAGACCTTCACGGTGCCGTGCTCGAGCACGCGGCGCGCCACGTCGGCGGCCGCCGGCGCGTCGTGCATCCGCGACTCGGCCGCCAGGATGACGAGCGTCGGCACGGAGCTGGCGGCCATCGCCTGCGGATCGATGACGCCCGGGATCGGCAGCTTCAAGCGGTAGGTCTGCATGCCGGCCTCGATCATCTCCGCGACCGGCTCGTGCTCGACCGGCGCCCCGTTGGCCGTCCAGCTGTTGAAGTCGTCACGTAGCTTCCGCGGCAGCCACGGCACCGACGCCGGGATCGATCGCAGGATGGCCGTGACCGACATGCTGGTGAAGACGAACACCGGCTCAATCAGCGTGACGCTGGCGATCCTGGCGGGCCGATGCACGGCGAGGTTCATTGCGGTCCAGCCGCCGATCGACAGACCGACGACGTGCACGCGTGGCTCGGGCAGCTGCTGCAGCACCTCGTGGAGCCACGCCGCCTGATCGTCGTCGTTCGCGATCGCCCGACTCTGGACGCTCAGGCCGGGCTCGCCGAGCAGGTCGACCGTGTAGACCGATCGCAGCGCCAGCAACAGCGGCAGATTGTCGGCCCAGACCGGCGTCGGCGCGGCCCGACCGGGCAGGAGCAACAGGGGTGGTCGATCGTCGTGAGCGCCGGTGAAGCGGTAGATCCGGACGAACCCGTAGCGCGTGCGGAGGTCACGGATCTGCTGCGGCTGCGGAAGCCGCGTCATGGCGCGGTCGTAGGCGGCCAGGAACCGGACCTGGTCCGCCGCCGAGGCGAAGTGTCCGACCGGCGCGCCGTCGCCAAGGCACCACGCGATGGCGATGACGGCAAGCAGTCCGACGGCGGTCCGTCGCAGCCGGCGCTGCCAGCGTCGCGGCCGTGCGACGGGATCGGCGGAAGCAGCCACGCGTCTATCTTCCGCGATCAGGCGGATCGCGACACGACTCGCACCGGGACCTCGCGCGCGGTCGTGAACCCCATGCGCTCGTAGAGCCCGATCGCCCGCGCGTTGGCCGAGACGACGTGCAGGAACGGCGTCTCGCCGCGTGCCAGCTCCCGCCGCACGACCAGCTCGGTCAGGCGCCGCGCCAGACCGCGTCCCTGCTGATCGGGGTGCGTGCAGACGCCACTGACCTCGCGCAGGTGGCCGGCCTGCATGCGCTCGCCGGCCATGGCGACCAGGCGCTCCCCGTCGAAGACGCCGAAGTATTCGCCGAACTCGATCGTGCGGACATCGAACGGGCCGGGCCTCGTCAGCTCGGCGAGCGCGCACATCTGCGCCACGTGCTCGCGCCGCAGCGGTACCGCGTCGAGCGCCGGATCCTCGGCCGGCGCCGCCGTGCCGGTCCAGGCCATGACGAGCATCCTGGCGTCGCGCTCGATCGTCCATCCGGGCGGCGCGTCGCCGGCCCACTCTGAGCAGTAGAAACGTTCACCCGGCTCGCAGACCGGCGCTACCGCCGCGAAGTCGGGCCGCACCGGATCGGCGAAGGCGACGATCGGCGAGAAGCCCTTCAGGTATCGGCGCGCGCGCTCGGTCCCGCTGGTCAGGTGGCGCTGCGTTCCGTCCATGCAGCGCCAGATGATGTTCGTGAAGTCGTGCATGAAGGCACTCACCGTCCGAACAGCCGCGAGAGGATGCCCGTCCTGCGCTTCGGAGCCGCACAGGCGAACAGGCGCTCCTCTCCGTAGCGTCGCAGGCCCGTCGGGTATCCGCATCGACCCCAGGCGAACCCCATGCCCGGCGTCGCCGCCCGCAAGTCGATGATCGACCACTCGTCGGTGAGGGAGTTCGCGAACGCGCGCAGGATGTCGTCGGGAGCGTGCAGGGCGGCGCTGCGGCTCACCATGACCGGAGGGGCTCGCCACACGCGAAGTGCACGCTCGTCCTGCATCTCGTCGAGCGCAGACCGCTCCGCCGAGGCGAACTTGCGCCGCAGCTCCCGTAGAAGGGTGGGCATCCCGCGGCACTGCCAGATGAACACTGGCGGATCATGACAGGCGTAGAAGATCGCCGCCTCGGCTTCGGGCGTCGTCGTGCAGTCGACGACCCAGAAGTTGCCCGTGTGATCGCCGACGATCGGCAGTCCATGCGGGAACATATCGCCCATCTCGAATGACAGGCTTCCTGTGAAATCGATCTCCCATTCCAGCCCTCGGACGCCGTGGCACACGCCGAGGAGCGTCCGAAGATCGGCCGGCAAGGGGGCGCCGAGCCGGAGTTCGACCGCAGCGATGGTGGCGGCGTCGAGGCCCGGCTCGGCCAACGCCGTGTAGCTGTCGTCGTCGGAGCGCATCGGCTCGCGCGTCAGCCGCTCGAGCTCGTCGAGGACGCTCATCGGCCGCGCTCAGTTCGACCAGCCGCCGTCGATCAAGTGGATCGTCCCGGTCGTGAACGACGATTCGTCGGACGCCAGGTACAACGCCAGGCTGGCGATCTCCCCGGCCCGGCCCAGCCGCCCGAGCGGCTGGCGGGCGGCGAACGTGGCCGCGACGTCGTCGACCGCACGGTTGGTGCGCACCGCCTCGGCCTGGATGCGTTCCTTGAGCGACGGCGACTCCACCGTGCCCGGGCAGATCGCGTTGCAGCGGATGCCCTTGCCGATGAAGTCGAGCGCGACCGACTTGGTCAGGCCGACGACCGCCGCCTTGCTGCTGGTGTAGGCGAAGCGGTTCGGCACGGCGCGCACGCTCGAGGCGATCGACGCCATGTTGACGATCGAGCCGCGGCCCCTGGCGATCATGCCGGGCAGGAAGGCGCGGATGGTGTGGAACATCGACTTGGCGTTGATCGTGAAGCTGCGGTCCCAGGCGTCGTCGTCGCAGTCGAGGATGCTGCCGGCGTGCACCCAGCCGGCGCAGTTGAACAGCACGTCGATCGGGCCGAGCGCCTCGGCCAGCGCACGGACCGCCGGCCCGTCGGTGACGTCGAGCGGCCGCGGCTCGCAGCCGGCGACGTCGGCGCAGGCGCCCGGCCGCAGGTCCGTGGCGATCACGCGCGCGCCCTCCCTGGCGAAGAGCTCCGCGCTCGCCCGCCCAATCCCTTGCGCCGCTCCGGTGATCAGCGCCGTCTTGCCCGCCAGTCGTCCCGCCATCGATTTCCTCACATCACGAAGCCCGCGCCGAGCGGGTCGTCGTCGTCCCAGTACCACGTGTGCTTGCCGATCATCCAGGCGGTGCCGGTGACTTCGGTGTCGACCGCCGGCATGCCGTCGCGCACCTCCCGCGACACGATGCGCGCTTCGAGGATGCCGCCCGACGGGCCTTCGATGCGGACGGCGCGCGTCCGGTCGACGAGGCCGATGGCGTCGAGCACCGTGGCGACGCAGGCTGCGCCTTCGCCGGTGGGCGAGCGATCGAGCCGGCTGAACTCGCCGACGGCGACGACGTGGACGTCGGCCTCGCCGTGCGCCGGTCCGGTCACCAGCAGGTCCTCGAGCGGCGCCGCATAGCCGGCCTGGGTCAGGCCGCGCGCCACCACGGCGCGCAGCTCGCTCAGCCGACGCCGCTCCAGGGTCACGAGCGACAGGCCGACCGACTCGGCATCGACGATGGCGCGGAGGCCGCCGGCGCAGGTCACCACGTCGACGGCGGCGGTGCGCGTTCCCAGCGCGATGGCGCAGCTGCCGCCCATGATCTGCGCGGTGAGGCCGCGCGCGGTGATGGCGCCACGGGGCCCGAGCCGCAGCTCGCGGAGGCCCGCCGGCGTCTCGATGACGATCGAGGCGCCGGGATCGCCGGTCGTCATCAGCCCGCTGTCCACGGCGAGCCGCACCGCGGCCATCTGGATCACGGTCGACGGCGCGCGCCAGTCGCCGGCGTCGAACGAGATCAGGCCGGCGAGGACGGTCGGGTCGGTCGCCTCGGTCAGCAGCGCGCCGACCAGGTCGGCGTGGCCGCGCGGCTCGCAGGTGACGGCGACGCGGGCGTCGTCGAGGCGGCGCCGGGCGTCGGTCAGCCGGGCCTTCATGGTCGCACCGCGCGGCGAGGACAAGCCGCCCGAAACCAGCCGCACGGTCTGACCGGCGACGTGCGCGTCGAGTGTCTGGAGCTCCCGTCGGGCCACCGCCGGGAGTCTATCCCAGCCGGAGCGAGCCGATCCCAGCCAGAGTGAGCCGATGGCGCCGACCGCCGCGCATTTCGGTGATGACCCACCGCCGACAGTACAATCCCCTGGTGCGAAGGCAGCCGGCCGTCGCGGCGCTCCTGGTCGCGGTCATGCTCGGCACCGGTATCCGGGCCGACGCGGGACCGCAGGCCCCGGCGCGCGTGCCGGCGCCCGCAACCGCGGCGCCGTCGTCGGCGGCGCGGCAGATGCAGATCGCCTTCGACCTCGCCTACAACCTCGATCACGAGCAGGCCGCGGCGGTGCTCGAGCAGGGCATGCGCGACCATCCGGACGATGCCGCCCTGCCGCGGGCGCACGCGACCCTCACCTGGCTCAACCTGCTGTTCCGGCGAGGCATGGTGCTGGTCGAGAATTACCTCGGCCCGGTATCCAAGGACGACGTCAAGGTCGCGGCGCCTCCGACCGCCGCCAACAGCGCCTTCCAGACCCAGGTGGCGCGCTCGATTGCGTTGTCCGAGGCGCAGCTCAAACGCCGGCCCAACGATCCCGCGGCGATGTTCGAGCTGGGATCGGCCCTCGGCCTGCAGGCCTCGTGGTCGGCAACCATCGATGGCCGGGTGATGGGCGCCTTCGGCGCGGCCCGCCGCGCCTACAACCTGCACGAGCGGGTGATGACGGCATCACCTCAGCGGGTCGACGCCGGGCTCATCGTCGGGACCTACCGCTATCTGGTCGCCAGCCTCATCCTGCCGGCCCGCTGGCTCGCCTACATGGCCGGGTTCGGCGGCGGTAAGGAGAAGGGGCTGAGCCTCATTCAGGCGGCCGCCAACTACCCGAGCCTGTCGCAGACGGACGCCCGCTTCGCCCTGGTCCTCCTCTACAACCGTGAGGGCCGCTATCCCGCCGCCCAGGCCCAGCTCGCTGAACTGCGGCGCGTCTATCCGCGTAACCGCCTATTGTGGTTGGAGTCTGGCGCGACATACCTCCGGGCCGGCAAACCGGCCGAGGCCGAGGCGATCCTGAGCGAGGGGCTGCGGATGCTGGCCGTCGATAAGCGTCCGCGCATGCTGGGCGAGGACGGGCACTGGTACTACGAGCGCGGGATGGCGCGCGTCCGGCTGCGCCGCGCCGCCGACGCAATTGCCGACCTCACCCAGGCGCTCCAGTACGAGCAGCTCGGCTGGGTCCGGGCCCGGACCTATCTCGAGCTCGGCAAGGCGGCCGACCTGGCCGGCAACCGCCAGGGCGCGATCGCCGAGTACGTCAAGGCCCAGCAGGCCGCGGTCAAGGCCGGCGACGCCGACGCCGCGGCCCAGGCCCGGCGCTACGCCTCGGCCCCCTATCGAGGCGCGTGATGCGACGCTGGATCTGGATCCTGCTGGTGGTCATGGGCATCGGGCTGGTGAGCTGCGCCGGCCTGGTGGGCGGCGGGATCTGGTACGCCTCCAAGCAGTTCAAGGTCAAGGAGGTCGCCGGGCGCGACATCGAGACCGAGTTCACCCGCCTGCGCACCCGCTTCAAGGACCAGAAGCCGATCCTCGACACCAAGCACGGCATCGGCATCGCCTCCGATCGCCTGGAGGCGCGCGCCTCGGCCTACGCCGGCCCGCCGCCGAAGAACCTCTGCCTGCTGGTGTGGACCGAAGAGCAGCCAAAGGCCGTGCAGCTGTGCCTGCCGTTCTGGCTGCTCAAGATGAAGTCCGGCCGCGGCCTCAAGTTCGACGTGCCGGACGGCAGCTCGCGCCGCCTCGAGCTCTCAGCCGAGGAGCTGGAACGCGCCGGACCGGCCCTGCTGCTCGACGAAGATCACGATCGGTCGCGTTTGCTGGTGTGGACGGAGTAGAGGCCAGTCTCGTCCCCGGCAGCGGCCACTTCCTGTAAGGGCGTGCAGATTCGGGCCGAATGTCGTACGATCCCGACCCCGCCTGGCTGGCACGCCTCTTGATACTTCTCAGCGTGTGCGCCGGGGGCCGATGAACGACCCGGGGACCGAATCCTGGACGGCCCGGACGAGCGCCCCGAACGTGCACAGGGAGAACGACGATGCGGAATCGACTGCTGATGGGTGTGACGGTTGCGGCGCTGTCCTTCGCGGCGACCCCGGCGAGCGCGCAGATTGAAGTGAGCGCGCAGGTCGGGATTCAGCGGAATTCGGACGACCCCGACTGGGAGAGCAGCCGGAATCCCGCGTACAACGAAGGTTACCGGTCCGGCCAGCGCGAGGGCGAGGGTGACGCCCGCGACCGCAGGGACTACGGCTTCAAGCGCGACGACGACTACGAGAACGCCGACCGCGGTTACCGGCGTGGCTATGGCAGCCGCGATGCGTACCGCGACGACTTCCGCCGCGGCTACGAGTTCGGCTACGAGCGGGGCTTCCGCGGCTTCGGCTTCGGCATCCACAGCGAGAGCGGCGGCAGCGCCAACGAGTACGGGCCGTACGGCTACCCGGAGCGCGGCTACGGCGCCTATGCCGAGTGGGGCTATCGCAGCGGCGGATCGTCGACGCTGCGCGCGGCGTTCGACGTCGGCCGGCGCGACGGCTACGAGGCTGGCTTCGAGGCCGCCCGTGACGGTCGGTTCGAGCCGTTCCGGCACCGCTACTACCGCTCGACGCGCGGCTGGGAGCGTCGCTTCGGAACGCGTGACGCCTACGACGTGAACTACCGCAACGGGTTCCGGTCGGGCTACGACGTAGGCTATCGCGCCGGTCGACGGACGGGCCGCTGGTAAAGGCGGGCGGCTTGCGCCCTCGGGGCTGGGCCGGGCTTATGAGATAGGGTCTAGGGCGGGAGGAGCGCTGGTTCCTTCCGCCCTTCGTCTGTACGGTCATCGAGGCCGGCGTTGTCCCTGAGGATGCCGTTCCGCTCCGCCGCCTGCCTCGCTTTGGCGCTCGTCGCCGCCGCGGACGCGGTGCGCGCTCAGAGCCCGGCCGCCGGCGACGCCGGCGCATTGTTGCAGGATGCGCAAGCCGCGTTCGTCGCCGGCGAGGGCGATCGCGGGATGGCGCTGCTCGAGGTCGCCGTGGCCCGAGCCCGGGTGGAGCAGCAGCCCGCGATCGAAGCCGAGGCTCACCGGCGCCTGGCCTCGGGGTACAGATATCGCGAGCAGTTCGATCGCGCCTTCGAGGCATTGCAGCGGGCCCGGACCCTCCTGGCCGCGAGCGGCGACCGCCTGGCCGAGGCGCGCGCCGTGCTCCAAATGGTGGAGACGAAGCGGGCCCAGGGCAAGTCGACCGAGGCGTTGACACTGGCGCGGTGGGCCGCCGCGGCCTTCACCGAACTGGGCGATCGGCCGGGCATGGTCGACGCGGCCGAGCTCATGGTCTACATGCTGCCCGACGGCGAGGAGGAGCACGAGGCCATCCGCCGCAAGGCCCTCGAGATGACCGATGCCGAGGGCCGGCCGTTGGCCTGCGGCGTGCTCCACGAGTGGGGCGACGAGCTGTTCGCGCTCGGCCGCGGCGCCGAGGCGTTCACGACGATCTCCCGGGCCCGGGACTGCTTCCACCGCGCCGATAATCGCGATCGCGAGGCCCGATCGCTGGTCAGCCTGGGCCGGGTCTATCGTCTCCACGGCCGCCTCGGCGACGCCCTGGCGCAATACCGGGCCGCGCTCGCGTTGCACGACTCGCCAGGCTCGACCGATCGGGTCGGGGCGGCCCAGGCCATGAACGCCATCGCGGTCACCCTGTCGTTGATGGGACGCTACGACGAAGCCGGCGTCCAGTACGAGGCCGCCCTGGCCCGCGCTCGCCGGACGGCGCCGTCGACGGTGCCGTTCTTCGTCGCCAACCTCGGCGGCTTCCGCCTCGAAACCGGGCGCCCGGCCGAAGCGCTCGCCCTGCTCGACGAGGCGATTGCCGCCGCGCCCGAGGCGCTCCACCTCGCCCGGCGGATCAGCCAGCGGGCGTCGGCGCTCGCCGACCTCGGACGTTCCGACGAGGCTCGGGCCGAGTTCAATCGAGCCGTCGAGCTCGCCACGCCGCGCGGACCGGAGGAGTGGATGTCGGTCCGTCGGGCCCGGGCCCGGTTCCTGATCGACACCCGCCGCTTCGTCGAGGCCGAGGCCGATCTGCGCGCGCTGATGGCGGCCATCGAGGAAGGCCGCGCCCACATCGTGCCGAGCGATCTGATGCGTCGCGGCTTCATCGACGCGCACCAGGCGGTCTTCGGCGCCTCCATCGACCTGCTCGGGAGCCAGGGCAAGGCAGCCGAGGCGCTTGCTGTCGCTGAGCGCGCCCGGGCCCGCGCCTTCCTCGACCTCCGCGCCGAGCGCGCCGGCGATGCGCAACTGGCGACCCCGGCGTCGGTCGCGGATGCCCAGCAGGCCGCGAAACGCTACCACTCGACGATCGTCGCCTACTGGGTCGGCCCGTCCGCGGTGTCGATCTGGGTGGTACGCCCGGATCGTGCGCCGGCGCTGGTGCGGGTGCCGGTGCGAACCGCGCGACTCACCACGCTGGTCCGGGCCACGGCCGGCTTCGACGGCGATACCAGCGCGGCGCGCGGCCTGCTGATGACCGACCGTGCCCAGCACGCCCCCTGGCGCGAGCTGGACCGCCTGCTGATTGCGCCGATCCGCCGCCTGCTGCCACGCGAACCCGGCAGCCGGCTGACAATCGTGCCGCACGGACCGCTCTTCGCCTTGTCGTTCGCCGGTCTGCGCCAGCCGAGCGGGCAATGCCTGCTCGAGACCTACGACCTGCACTACGTGCCGGCGATCGCGATCCTCACGGGCGAACCGGCCAAGCGGGACGCCGGCGGTGCGCTCGTCGTCGGCGATCCGGGACCGCTTCACGTCGAAGCCGGCATCGAGCCCCTGCCGGCGCTGCCCTGGGCCCGGCGTGAGGTGGCGGCGGTGCGCGCGGCGCTCGGTGCGGAGACCACCGTGCTCACCGCGGGCGCGGCGAGCGAATCGGCCGTCCGTGGCGCGCTTGCCGGCCGGCGCGTCCTCCATTTCGCCACGCATGGCGTCGTCAGCAACGCGACGACGCGGCCCTCGTATCTCGCGCTCCATCCGTCCGCCGAGAGCGACGGCCGCCTGCTTGCCGACGAGATCTACGACCTGCACCTCGTTGCCGATCTCGTCGTGCTGAGCGCCTGCCGCACCGCGCTCGGACCGGTCGAAGGCGATGGCGTCATCGGTTTCGCCCGCGCCTTCCTGTCCGCCGGCGCCCGCACCGTCGTTGCCACGCAGTGGGACGTCTCCGATCGGGTCAGCTACGAGGTGATGCGCCAGTTCTACGCGCGGCGGGCCCGCGGCGCGTCGAAGAGCGGTGCTCTGCGCGGCGCCCAGCTCGCCGTGCTGCGCGCGCTGCGCGCCGGCAGCATCCACGCCGATGGCGCCGCGCTGCCGGAGACGCCCCGTCTGTGGGCCGGTTTCGTCCTCACAGGAGAGCCGTAGTTTGTTGGCGGCGCTTCCCCTCAGGAAGCGCCGCGGGCCGCCCTTTGAGCGTGGGGTCCGCTATTTGTCGACACGCCTTCGCGCGTCGACCGGACGATGGCTCCGGACTCCGTCCTCGCCATTCGTCACGCGGCGCTGGGCGCGCCGCGGCGCCCGCACGCGGGCGGCGTGGCATCATCGCGCATGGTTGCTGCGTCCGTCGTCCTGATCACGGGATGTTCGTCGGGGATCGGCCGCGCGACAGCGCTGCACCTCGCTGACGGCGGGCACACGGTCGTCGCCACCGCCCGGCGGCTCGACGATCTGGCTGACCTCGCCGCGGCCGGCTGCCGTACGCTCCCGCTCGACGTGACCGACGAGGCCTCGATGCGGGCCGCCGTCGACGCCATCGAGGCCGCGCACGGCCGCATCGACGTGCTCGTCAACAACGCCGGCTACTCGCAGTCCGGCGCCGTCGAATCGATCCCGCTGGCGCGGACGCGGGCGCAGTTCGAGACCAACGTCTTCGGTCCGCTGCGGCTGACGCAGCTGGTGCTGCCAGGGATGCGCCGGCGCCGGGCCGGACGCATCATCAACGTCAGCTCGATGGGCGGCCGGCTGGTGTTTCCGGGCGGCGGCGTGTACCACGCCAGCAAATACGCGGTGGAGGCGCTCAGCGACGCCTTGCGCTACGAGCTGCGGCCGTTCGGCATCGCCGTCGTGCTCGTCGAGCCGGGCCTGATCCGCACCAACTTCGCGGCCACGGTCGGGACCCAGCTTTCGGCGCTGGCCGCGGATGCGCCGGCGCCTGCCGCGGACACCGCCGCCGCCGTCTACGCCGAGTTCAACGACGCCGTCGCGCGCGGCACCGCGGCGGCCTACGAGCGCGGCCCGATGGCGCGGATGGCCGGTGAGCCGATCGACGTCGGCCGGGTCATCGCCCGCGCCATCGCGGCGTCGCGGCCGCGGGCCCGCTACACCGTGACGCCCTCGGCGACGTTCTTCCTGACGCTGCGCCGCTGGCTGGGCGACGCCGGCTGGGACTGGTTCCTGCGGTCGAACTTCGCCGCACCCAAGCCCGGCGACGGGTAGCCGCTCGAGCCTGCCGGCGGCCGCTACCGCGGCGGCAGCCCGTCGATCGCCGCCAGCAGCCGCTGCGCCTCGCCTTCGGGACCGGCTTCGTGCGCGATCGCGTAGCGCAGCTCGGTCCGCGCCGGCTCGACGGCGTCTTCCGCGAGATAGGCCTTGGCCAGGTAGAAGTGCGCCTCGTCGGCGTACGGCTGCACCTCGGCGGCGACGGCGCGGGTCAGTCCCTTGCGGGCGGCATCGGGATGGCCGAGGACCAGCTCACTGATGCCCCAGAAGAAGGCGATGCCGGGGTCGGTGGGCCGGCTATTGGACAGCGTCCGCAGAGTGGCGGCCGCCTCGCCGTGCCGGCCGGCGACGTAGTGCGCCATGGCGGCGTCGAAGCTGCCCGTTGGCGGCTGCGAGCCGCTGCGGACCGCGAGCGGCACGTAGCGGGGCGGCACGACGAGCGCCAGCTGGGTCAGGACAGCCCGACGCTTCGACGACTCGACCGGCTCGGTCGTGCCGGGGGGCTGCGACGGCGCGGGCGTCGGCGCCGCCGCCGGGCCGACGGCGACCGGCGGCCCGGCCGGAGGCGTGCCGGTTACGGTTCCGCTCTGCCACCACCAGCCGAACGCGGCGACGAGGCTGGCCGCGAGCGCCAGGCCCAGCCAGGGTGCGGCGATCCAGCCGGGCGAGGGCGAGCGATGGGCTATGGGCGGTGCCGGGCGCTCGCGCAGGCCGTCCTTGACCTCCTGCAGCATCTGCACGTGCGCGAGGCAGGCCGCGCAGGCGAAGAAATGCTTCTCGAAGGCGTCCTGATCGGACTCCGACAAGGTGCCGGCGACGTAGGCGTCGGCGAGATCGTGTCCGGATCTGAGAGGACAATCCATGGCGGTGCGCTCCACTCAGCAGCTACGGCGCTTCCCGGCCGCCGGCATCGACGACGGCCATCAGACGTTTCAGCGCCCGCGTCTTGCGCTGGCGGACCGTGTCCGAGGTCAGCGACAGCCGTTGGGCGATCTCACGCGGGTGGAGCCCGTCCACCAGCGTCAATTGCAGCACCTCCCGATCGGCGGGCGCGATGGCGGCGAGGCCCTTCGCCACCATCCCCCGGCGCTCCTCGTCCTCCCGCGAATCGCTCGCCGTGAGGCGCGCCGCGACGTCATCGTCGAGGGGGGCCTCGCCGCGGCGGTGCTGGCCGCGCAGGTGGTTGTTGACGATGTTGCGGGCGACGCCGTGGACGAACGCCGCCAGCCGATCCGGCTCGCGCAGCTGCCCCTTGCGCAGCGCGACGATGACCGCGACCAGGGTGTCCTGGGTCAGGTCCAGGACGGCGTCGGCCTGGCGCAGCCGGGCCCGCAGCATTGCCCGGATCCGGGGCGCGAAGTGCGCCGCGCACGAGGCTTCGGCCGCAGCGTCACCCGACGCGATCCCGGCGACCCAGCCGACGACATCCGGAGCATCTTGGTCGCCAGACACGACAGGAGGTTCATTGTAGCCGCCCCGTCGTGCCCGGCTCCGGAACGGCCCGGCATCGTCACTGGCCGGTCGCGGCCTCGTTGTTCTTCTGCATCTCCTTGACCACTGCGGCAAGCAGCGCGGGGGCGAACAGCGGTTTCATCATCGGCCTCCTGTCGTCGCCACGGTCCGGGTGCGGACCAAGCGGTTCACGGAGGGATGTGGTCGGCTGGGACGCTTTCGTGACAGGGCGGTGCCACCGAACCGCGTTACCAGCCGCCCCGCGTGAGAGCGCGGCCGCCAAACACCGCCGGCCACGTGCGGGCGCCGCGGCGCGCCCAGCGCGGCGAATAGCTGCCCGCACGTTCCAAGGCCGGCCCGCGGCCGCGCGTGAGAGCGCGGCCGCCAAAACTAGAGACGCAGAAAACGGCGCATCCGGTCGATCAACGACTGGGACTGGGCCGTGAGCCCGGCGTCGTCGCGGGCCGCCGCCTGGGCGGCGTCGAGCCCGGCCCGGCGCTCGACCACCAGCCGGCTGATGGCATCGAGGGCATCCGGCCGGCTCAGCGCGACCTCGCGCAGGGCGTCGGCGTCGATCTCGAGCACGACGCTGTCGCGGGCGGCGGCGACGGTCGCGGTGCGCGGGTCGCCGGTCAGGAGTGACATCTCGCCGAAGACGCCGCCGGCCTGGGTGCGGGCCACCTCGCGACCGTCGGGCTCGAGGCGGATGACGACCTCGCCCTGATGCACGACGAACAGCGACCGGCCGCTGTCGCCCTGGCGGACGATCACCTCGCCGGCGCCGAACACGCGCTCGCGCGTCCGCGCCGTGAGCTGCGCTCGCCCCGCCTCGTCGAGCTGGGCGAACAGGTCGACACGGGCCAGGGCGGCGGCGACGGCGTCGGCGGGCAGCGTCGACGGCGGTTCGTCGCGCGAGTACTCGACCTGGATCGGATACGGGATCTCGATGCCGTGCCGCGCGAAGCTGTAGTAGATCGCCGTCCGCACCTCGTCGAGGGCGGTGTCCTCCTCGGCGAACTCGGCGACCCAGAACTTGACGCGATAGACGATCGCCGAATTGCCGAAGTCGACCAGGTGCACCGCCGGCTTCGGCTCGGCCAACGCGTGCGACGAACGCTGGACCGCCTCGACCAGCGCCTCGCGCACCTCGTTCGGCGGCTTGGCGTACGTGGCGCCGATATCGATCGAGAAGCGCACCGGCCGGACCGGCTCGTTGAAGTTGACGATCGCTTCCTTCGAGATCACGCTGTTCGGCACGATCACGAAGGCGCCGGCGCGGGTGCGCAGTTTGGTGGCGCGCCAGGTGATCTCCTCGACGACGCCGACGTGATCGCCGACGCGGATCCAGTGGCCGACGCGGAACGGCTTCTCGATCTGGATGGCGAGACCGGCGATGGCGTTGCCGAGCGTGTCCTGGAGCGCGAAGCCGAGGACGACCGCGCTCGCCGCTGACGCGGCGACGATCCCGGTGTCGCGTAGCACGAAGGTCGTGACCAGGAAGGCGAGGACGACGATGGCGGCGTCCTGGACGATGTTCGGGAAGCGCGTCGAGGGCCGATCGACGAGGAACGGATTGAGGAGCAGGGCGACCGCGGTGATGATGATCGCCAGCGCCACGAGCAGGTTGTCGAGCGCCGCCACCGCCGGCGGAATCGCCGCCGCCAGCTCCGGCACCCGCATCGCCGCGGCGAGCGCCAGCCCCACCGCGGCCACGCCCGCGGCGAAGCGCAGCTTGCCGCGCGCGACACGGTTGCGCGTCGCGAACGAGAGCGCGAGCGCGACGACGACGGTCGCGGTGGCGACTATGGGCATGTCCGGCTACTCGCGGCCGCCCGGCGGCGCGCCCAGCGCCGACGGGCACATTGACCGCGCGCGACCGCGCTGAGGGCGCGGTCGCTCACGAAAGGCGGCCTTCCTTGCGGAAGAGGTCGAGGTCGGCCTTGGACACGCTGACGCTGACGATCGCCGGGTTCGGGCCCCCCTTGGCGTCGACTTCGGGATCGAGCCCGCGCGCGCCCCCCGAGGCCACCGTCTGGCCCGACTTCTTCTCGCCGCCGCCGAGGCTGCCGGCGAGCCTGCCGAGACCGAAGCCCTTCTTCTTGGGCTTCTCCTCGTTGTCCTTCTTGGCGTCTTTCTTCGCCGGGTCGTCGGCCTTGCTGGCGCTCCCCGAGCCGCCCGAGGCCAGCCCCGACGAGCCCGCGGCGACGGTCGCGATCTGCGACTGGGGCACCGGCTTGTAGGCGATGAACTGCTTGTAGCGCGTCTCGAGCGTCACCGTGCTCGGGCGCTCCTTTTTCTCCTGCGAGGCGAGCTTGTCGAGCCGCTCCTGCATCGCCGGGTGCGAGGCGAACAGGCCGCGCTTCTCGCTGGAGCTCTTGTTGCGATCGGTCAGGCGCTGCAGGAATGTGCGCAGCCCGTCCGGCTGGTAGCCGGCCTTGGCGGCGAGGCCGAGGCCGTCGTGATCAGATTCCAGCTCCTCGCCGCGGCCGAAGCCCTGCAAGGCGATGCTGGTCACCTGGTTGACGAGGCCGGCGGTGATGTCGCCGCCCTTGCCGCTGGCCGAGGCCGCAGTGTCGACGAAGCCGGCCTTGGACAGCGCCTTGATGGTGTGGTCCTCGACGACATGCGTCAGCTCGTGGCCGAGCACGCCGGCCAGCTCCGACTCGTTGGCGATCAGCGCGAGGCAGCCCTTGGTGATGTGGACGTAGCCGCCCGGCGCGGCGAAGGCGTTCACCGCATCGGTGTCGAGCACGACGAAGCGCCAGGTGTAGTCGGGCTTCTTGCTGACCCGCGTCAGCGCGCCACCGACCAGCGCCACGTAGCGGTGCACCGCCGGGTCCTGCACCACCCCGAACTTCTTGCGGATGTTGGCGCTGACCTCGGCTCCGAGCTGCTGCTTTTCGGCCTCGGTGTAGATGGCGTCGTTGGCCTTCTTGGCCACGGCCAGGCCCTTGCCGATCCTGTCGAACTGCGCCGCCGCGGGCGTGGCCAGGACAGCGCATCCCGCCAGTGCGATCACGAACCGAATCGTCAAACCCTTCATCTCTACATAGACCTCTTGGGCGGCGGCCTCTCACGGCCGCCGCGGCGTCCTCTTTGAGCGTGCGGCAGCTGTTCGCCGGCGCTGGGCGCGCCGGCGGCGCCGCACGCAGGCCGCGTGAACCGTACTATCGGCCCGGCGGGGGAGCGTCAGCAGCCCCGTCCGGCCCGACCGGTGGACGGCCCACCAACACCTCGAATATCTCCACCGCGACACTCTTGCCCTTGACCACGACGCTGCCCAGCGGCCGCATCGGCGGCGGCGCTTTCAGCTGCGCCACCGTCGCGGCGCTGATGATGATCGTCGTGCCGTGCTCCTTGTTCAACGACTCGAGCCGGGCGCCCAGGTTCACCGCGTCGCCGATCACCGTGTAGCTGCGGATCGACGCCGAGCCGAGGTTGCCGGCGATCATCTCGCCGGTATTGACGCCGATGCCGATACCGAGCGCGGGCCGCCCCTCCTGCACCCAACGCGCGTTCAGCACCTCGAGCGCGCGTACCATTTCGACCGCCGTCGCCACCGCATGGTCGGCGTGGTCGGGATCGTCGACCGGCGCGCCGAACAGCGCCATCACCATGTCGCCGACGAACTTGTCGATGGTGCCGTGGTGGGCGAAGACGACCTCGACCATCCGCGAGAAGTACTCGTTCAGCTGCGCCACCAGCGCTTCGGGATCGCCGCGCTCGGTCATCGCGGTGAAGCCGCGCATGTCGGAGAAGAGCACGCTCATCGTCCGCCGCCGGCCGCCGAGCTCGGCCAGCGCCGGGTTGGCGAGGACCAGGTCGAAAACGTCCTTCGACACATAGCGCGAGAAGAGCTGCGTGACCTGACGCTTGTCGCGGCCTTCGACGAAGTACTGCCAGGCCAGGCCGCCGACCGCGGACAGGCCGAGGGCAAGGCCGGGCGGCACCAGCGGCACCCAGGTGCCGCGCGCGAAGATCCAGACCGAGGCCAGCGCGATGCCGACGCCGACGGCCAGCGTCGAGAGCGCGCCCCAGCGCATCGGCAGCAGCACGGTCAAGGCGGCGACGGCGAGGGCCAGCGCGGCGGTCAGCGCGCCGACCGTCCACGTCGAGGCCTTCACCAGCGCGGTGTGCGACAGGAGCTGATCCATCACGGTCGCGTGGATCTGCGCGCCCGGAATCTTCCCCGTGGTGCCGAGCGGCGTGACGAAGACGTCGTGGCCGCCGGCGGCGGTGACCCCGACGAAGACGATGGCGTCCTTGAACACGGCTGGATCGACGCGCGGCGGCCGCTGGTTCAGCAGATCGTCCTCGGAGAGCAGCAGGTCGCCGAAGGAGTAGGTGCGGTAGGTCGTCGTCTTGCCGTCGGGCAGCACCGCGGGGCCGCGGAAGCGGATCAGCGCATGCAGCGCGCTGGCTGCGCCGGCCTCGCCCTCGAGGCGCGGCACCGCGAACGACAGCAGCGGCAGCCGGGCATCGCCGGCCACGAGGACGCCGTCCTCCAGGCGCACCGTCGCCGGCGAGACCCCTTTGACGGCGAGCCACGCGGCCATCGCCAGCGACGGCACCGGGTGGCCCTCGGAGCGCAGGAACGGCGTGGTGCGGCGCACCGGACCGTCGGTGTCGAGCACGAAGAGGTTGTGGCCGAGGCCGCGCGCGGCCTTGGTCAGCGCCGGGAACGGCGCCCGCACGATCGGCCGATCTTCGAACGCGCCGTCCAGTGTCAGCCCCGGCAGCGGCGGCATACGGAAGACGTCGGCATCGCGGCCGGCCGCCGATCCGGCGTAGCTGGCCTCGGCCAGGAGCACGACGTTGCCGGCCTTCTGGACCGATTCGATGAAGACGGCGTCCGAGTCGGCGCCGGTCCAGGTCGTGCCGGCGACGTCGAAGCCGGCGCGCCCGTCCGGCTCGTAGAAGCCAACGTCGTAAGCGACCACCGCCGCGGGCCCGCGCGCCAAGTAGTCGATGAGGCCGCCGTGGAACAACCGGGGCCATGGCCAGCGCCCGGCGACCGGCTCGAGCGCACGCAGCGTGTGCTCGTCGATCTCGACGATGGCGATCCGGGGCGGCGCCCCGGCGGGGTCGATCGTCTGCCGCATTCGCAGGTCGTACAGCGACCACTCGAAGGTCTGTGCGATCGCTAGCTGAGCGAGCACGAGGGCCAGGATCGTCGAGCCGGCGCCGAGCGCCAGGGCGGCGCGGACGGCGGTGGCGCGGCGGGATCGGGCAAGGGGCATGCTGAGGTGCGTGCGCGACTACGCGGCGCTGCAGGCTTGGCCTACAATCGCGCCTATGCGGAAGGTAGCACGAAGCGTCGCGGCGCTCGCCGCGGCGGCAGTCCTGTGGACCGGCAGCGTCGTAGCCCAGAAGACCGGCCCGTTGTGGCAGGTCCGCCGGGCGGGTGACGGGTTCGACGATGGCCGCGTCGCCGCGGCCCGCGATCTCGACCATCCGGCGACGTTCACGCCGGCCTTCGCCAACAAGGCCGAGTGGACGGTGCGCGCAGAGGCGCTGCGGCGCCAGGTCCGCGTCGCGCTCGGGCTCTGGCCGTGGCCCGAGCGGACGCCGCTCAACGCTGTCGTGCGCGGCCGCATCGTTCGCGACGGCTACACGATCGAGCATGTCGCCTTCGAGAGCGTGCCGGGGCACTGGGTCACCGGCAGCCTCTACCGGCCGACCGGTCGCACCGGTCGGCTGCCGGCGGTGCTGGCGCCGCACGGGCACTGGCCCGGCGGGCGGCACCAGGAGCGCTCGCTCGACGAGGGGAAAAAGGAGTTGGCGTCGGGCGGCGAGACGAGGATCGAGAGCGCGCGCTACGCGCTGCAGGCGCGGCCGGCGATGCTGGCGCGGATGGGCGTGATCGCCTTCGCGTGGGACATGGTCGGCTATGCCGACAGCACAGCCATCGAGCACCGCGCCGGCTTCACCGATGCCGCCGCCGAGCTGCGCCTCCAGAGCTTTCTCGGCCTGTCGATGTGGAACGAGGTGCGGGCGGTGGATTTCCTGCTCGGCCTCCCCGACGTCGATCCCGCCCGTATCGGCGTCAACGGCGCCAGCGGCGGCGGCACGCAGAGTCTGCTGCTGGCGGCGATCGACGATCGGGTCGCCGCGGCGGTGCCGGCGGTGATGGTCTCGGTCAACATGCAGGGCGGCTGTATCTGCGAGAACGCGACCCTCCTGCGTCTCGGCACCAACAACATCGAGCTGACGGCGCTCGCCGCGCCGCGCCCGGTCGCGGCCGTCGCGGCCAACGACTGGACGCACGACTTCATGACCAAGGGCCTGCCCGAGCTGAAGACGATCTACGCCCTCGCGGGCGCGCCCGACGCCGTCGACGGCCGTCACTTCGACTTTCCGCACAACGACAACCAGCTGAGCCGCGAGTACGCCTACGCGTGGTTCAACCGCGTGTTCAAGCTCGGTGCTCCCGAGCCGGTGAAGGAGCGGCCTTTCGTGCCGGTCCCGCCGGCGGAGCTGCACGTCTTCGACGCGGCGCATCCGCGCCCGGCGAGCGAACGCGACGCGGCCGGGGTGCGGCGCGGGATGAGCGACGCCTCCGATCGGCAGTTGCAGGCGCTCGCCGGCAAACCGGCCGAGCTCGCGGCGATCGTGCGTGGCGGGTTCGAGACGGCGCTCGCGGATCGCCTGCCGGCCAAGGTCGAGTTCCTGAAGGGCAGCTCCCGCGCGGTCACTGCGGACGGCTTCGCCGTGCACCAGAGCGTGCTCGCCCGCGAGGGGGACGCCGCGCGGATCCCGACGATCGGCATCGTGCCGGCCGGCTGGAAGGCCGGGCCGGTCGTGGTGTGGGTGCACGAGCGCGGCAAGCAGGCGGCGTTCGAGGCCGATGGCCGGACGCCGTCGCCGGAGGTCCGCCTGCTGCTCGCGGACGGGGCCGCCGTGCTCGCGCCGGATGTCTTCCTCGTCGGCGAGGCTGGCGCCATCGGCTCCCGCATCCGCGTCAAGAACGACGACACCTACTTCGGCTTCAACACCGGCTACAACCGCAGCGTCTTCGCCGAACGCGTATCCGATGTGCTGACCGCCATCCAATTCGCACGGCAGCTCGGCGGCCGCGACGTGGCGATCGCTGGGCGCGGCAAGGCCGGCGCGTGGGTGCTCGCGGCCCGCGCGCTCGCCGGCGACGTCGTGGCTCGCGCCGCAGTCGATCTCGGCGGCTTCGATTTCGATCAGGTGCGCGAGACGACCGACGAGGCGCTGCTGCCGGGCGCCGTGAAGTACGGCGGCGTCCGTGGCCTCGCCTCGCTCGCGACGACCGGGCGCACGTGGATCGCGGGTGCGCCGGCGTCACCGGTCGCACCGTGGCTACCGCTGCCGGCCACCGTCACGCTCTCCGCGGCGCCGGCGTCGGCGGAGGCCCTCGTCGATGCCGCGCTGAAGCCTTAGTTCCTGATGTTCGGCAGGATGATCCGAGCGAGGTAGAACACGCCGACGGCAAAGGCGAGCGAGATGACCGCGCCGGTGAGGGACTGGTTCGTCGCCTCAGGCATGTCCAGATGACCGTCGAGCGCCTCGGGGCCGCCCTCGAAGACCTCGACCAGACCGACCGACGAGTCGCGCCAGCGAACCATCGCGGAGCGCGCGGCGGACCACTGGCCAATCGCCGACACCGTCCCGCCGATGGCGATGACCCGTTCCTCGTAGCGCAGCGCCGCGACGTCGGGTGCGACGTCGTTGTCGAGCCCGAAATCCCGCCGCGAGCCTGTCGTCGACGTGTCGACGAAGCGGTGGAACTTCGGGTCCTGCACGTCGAGCTTCGGGTAATCGACGGTTTCCCAGCCGGTCGACCGGTAGTAGTTCCGGGCCCGCATGGTGACGGCCTCGCCGTCGAGCAGCATCGGCCGGTCGCCGATCAGGGTCACGTCGGGGATGGGATAGCTCCGCGTTGGCGACTCGATGGAGAACGGCTGCGCCGCGTAGCCCCAGTAGATCGGCCGATCGCTGACCTTCGTGGTGCCCTCCATCGAGCGCACGAACATCCGGTAGTCGTAGGCCGCGCAGGGCACGCCGCCGAGCGGTGAAATCAGCGGACGTTCGCAGCGCACGACGCCGGTCGCGACCATCATCTGGCCGTCCTCCGGGGCGGCGTTGCTGTGGGCGCGGGCGAGGAGGGCCTTCCGCGAGCGGGGGCCGCGGCCGTGCCCGAGCAGCATCGAGAAGAACCGGTGCAGGCCGAGGCCGACGACCATGCCGATGACCCCGGCGAAGACCCGCGGCATGGTCGGACTGCCGCTTGGCGTCGGCGGCATGTACGGGTAAACCGCAACGCTGATCGCGGCCCACACCGCGAGGCACGGCAGCAACGCGAGCCATATCGACCGATTGACTCGGAGTCTCTGCTCCTCTTGGCCGACTGGACGCAACAGCGGTTCTGGGGACATCGCGTCGCGCCCGTCGTTCAGAGGCCGACCGTCGGCAGGATCTTCGTGGCGATCCAGAAGAGGCCGCCGGCGAGCGCCGTCATCACGAGCGCGCCGACGACGTGCCCCGTCGTCGACGTCGGCACGCCTGGCTTGCCATCGAGCGCCTCGGGCCCGCCTTCGGCGAGCACCACGAACGACCCGGGCAGCGGCGACGGCGGCGCGACGATGGCGCCCTGCGAAGCCGACCAGGTGCCGAACGCCGACACGGTGGCACCGACCGGCAGCACCGATTCCTCGAGTTGCAGGATCCCCACGTCCGGGGCGGCGTCGTTCGGCACGGCGAAATCACGGCGCACGCCGCTCGTCGAGCTCTCGCTGACCCGCTGGAAGACGGTGTCCAGCGTGCCCAGCATCCGGTATTCGACCGTCTCCCAGCCGGTCGAGCGGACGTAGTCGCGGGCGCGCTGCACGGCATCGTCGACCGTCAGCCGCACCGACTTCTCGCCCGGCAGCAGCGTGCCGGCGATCGGGTAGCTCCGCGATCGAGAGTCGATCTTGAAAGGCTGAGCGGCGTAGCCCCAATACACCGGCGTCTCGTCGTGGCGGCCCTTCGAGTTTCGCGTGTAGACGAACATGCGGTAGTCGTAGGCGACGCACGCCACCCCACCGAGCGGCGATGTCAGCGGACGATCGGCGCGGACGACGCCCGTGGCGATGATCGGCTGGCCGTCGTCGACCGGCCCGTCGGTCCTGGCGCGGGCGTGCAGGGCCGAGCGCCCGCCGGCGCCGCGGCCGAAGCCAAGCGCGACCGAGACAAGGCTGTAGAGCCCCAAGCCGGCGAGCGTGCCAATGGCAGCGGCGAAGCCCCACGGGGCGATGGGGCTGCCATCCCGCGAGGCCGGCAAGTAGGCGTGCACCGCGACCGCGATGACGATGCACAGCGCGACCACGGCGACACACCCGACGCGTTCCGCCAGGCTGAGCGACGGCTTCGCGAGCGTGGCCGGCCGGTGCAGCGATGTGGGCGTTCGGGCCACGGCCGGGCAGGGTAGCATGCCCATCGCGCGCACTGGTATAACCACCAGACACCTGACCCCGGAGGTTTCGATGACTCGCACACGCGGAGACCTGTCGCTCGATCGCCGGACCCTCCTCAAGACGGTGGGGGCGGCGGCGCTGCTCGCGGCGACGTCGGCCCGCGAAGCCGCGGCGGCCCCCACCGAAGGGCCGACGTATCCCGTGGCTTTCCGCGGGATGCCGGGCGACGGACCGGGCCGGCCGCGTATCTGTCTCGGCGCGCCGGCCACCGCCGATGAGGGCCAGCTCCGGCGCCTCAAGCAGATTGGCGTCTCGCACGTCCTGATGGGCGGCCCAGCGGCGCCGTGGAAGGAAGACGAGCTCAAGGCGCGGATGGACCGCTTCAAGGCCGGCGGCATCGAGATCATCAACATGATGATCGGCGGCTTCAACGACGTCATCTGGGGCGGGCCGAAGGCCGAGGAGCAGACCGCCAACGTCGTCGAGTCGATCAAGGTGGCGGGCAAGCTGGGGCTGCCGGTCGTCGAGTACAACTTCTACGCGCACCGGCTCACCGAGGGCTACAAGCTCGAAGAGGGCCGCGCTGGCGCCGGCTACACGGCCTACGACTACACGCTGTCGAAGGATCTGCCGCCGCGCGACGGCGTCGGCACGCACACGCGCGCCCAACAGCTGGAACGCGCGCAACGATTCCTCAAGACCATCGTGCCGGTGGCTGAGAAGGCCAACGTACGGCTGGCCCTGCACCCGAACGATCCGCCGGTGCCGCTGTCGCGCGGCTCCGAGCAGATCATGGCCACCGTCGAGCACTGGAAGGCTTACCTGAAGCTGGTCGAGAGCCCGTTCAACGGCATGACCTTCGACTGCGGCGTCACGCGCGAGCTGGGCGAGGATCCGGTCAAGGTGTGCCGGTATCTGAGCGAGCGCGACTGCGGCACCGGCGGATCGTTCGGGTGCAGGGCCAGCCGTACGTTGGCCTTCTCAGCCACCGGCACGATGGTCTTGAGGAATCGTTGCG
>JANOIR010000473.1:0-32646 GCA_031407765.1 Vicinamibacteraceae bacterium | reverse complement strand
CGGAAGGCGCTCGAACGCCACGTCCTCAGCGTGTTCGAGCGATCCGGGCGGACGTTGGCGCCCTCTGCCAATGTCTGGCATCGTTCGGGCGATCTGCTCTCGGACATGGCACGAAAGGAGGGACTCGAGCTCGGCCGCGTGTCGAAGTCGTTCGCGAACGATGTCCTGCTGGCGTTGTCGTGTCGCGAGGCGGGCTGCGTGCTCGTGACCGAGAACGAGCGGGACTTCCAGCGGATCCGCCGGTATGTGTCCTTCGACTACGCCAAGCCCTGGCCCGGCGGACTCCTGCCCTGAGCGCAGACCGGTCGAACACCCCTTGAACCTAGGAATCATTGGACCTCCGGTTCGCTGCGCGAACCTCGGTCCAAAGATGCGAATCCAGCTGGGCGGAGCCTGCTCCGCGTCCGCGGAGATTCGGCCCTTCGGTCTGTCCTGCTCTGCTCGTCGCGAGATGCGTCTTGCCCGGCGGACGCCCGAGGCCTTCAACGAACTGGCGCGAAGAACGCCGGATGGCCGCCGTCGAGGAACAGATCGCCCCACGAGGTCTCGACGCGATCGTACTCGGCGCCGCGGCGGCGTCGCAGCCGAGCGTCGACGAGGACAGGTTCGGCCGACTCCGGCACCGCCGCACGGGGCGTGGCACCCAGCGCGCGCCAATCCGTGTGGCGAAGGAACCATCCGATGGCTTCGTCGGTTGCCAATCCAATGGGATCCTCGCGAAAGAGCGGCTGGACGTTCAGGTGCTTCACGACCGCGCGTTGCCAGCGCGTCAGGTAGGCGCGCTCCACGTGCCCGGCGTCGTATCCCTCGAAGAAGCGGCTCAGCGACCGGTTGATCGGCCACACGAACCCCCAAAGGCCGTAGCGCTCGACCGTGTCGTAGGCGCGAAAGACCCAGGCACGGTCGAAGTTGCAGTGGAAGTCGGTCGGAATCCTGGCGAGCCGGAACGGCGCGCCCACAGGGAACGTCTCGGTGTCGAGCGCAGGGAGCGGACGCCGCTTCGCCAGACGCAGCGGTATGTTGACGCTGGTGTCCGACAGGTCGCGCAGCACCAGCCGCCCGGTCAGGGCCATCTGCTCATCCACCTCCAGCAGCACGTTCTGCGAGTGTCCCTCGAACTGCAGTCCATGCTCGAGGAGGAGGAAGGACAGGGCATCGACGTAGGGCGCGAGCAGGCGATCGATGACGAATGCCTCGGGCCGGCCTCCGGCCCGCCGGATCAACTCGACGAGCAGAGGCTCCTCCGCGCCGCCCCGCGAGATGAGCGAGAAGGCCGGGACCAGCGTGCGGTTCGGGATCGAGGGCGGCAGGCGACGAAGCAGCCAGCCATGACCGCGTTCCACTTCGGCGAGCCCGGCGGGCTCCCGGCACCAGTCCAGGCCGAGGCGCGCGCGATCATCGGGCGAGATTGTGTCGAAGAGCCGCGTCATGATCACCGCGCGGGCGATCTGTTCTTCCCTGAGCGCCCGCCGCGTTCGGCCGATCACGGCGCCGATCGAGAGCTTCAGGATCACCGGCGGCCGATCGCCCCGCCACGCCAGCACCGATCGATACGAGGCCGTCGGAGAAGCCACGACCCCGTCCAGCGTCTGGCATCCGTGTGCGCGGGCGAGCCGCGCGTGCGAGGCCGGCTGCTGCGGGTGGAGCAGCAGCGGCACACGGTCCTGCGGTGGCTGGTGGCCGAACGCCTCGACGAAGACGGCCTCGAGCGGGCCGTACAGCCGCGCCCGCTCGCGGGGGATCCAGATGACGTCTTGCGGCCAGACGGGCTGACGCTCCGGCCAATAGCAGGCCCGGACGGTGTTGCTGCGCCCGTCGATCGGCACGTGCGTCGCGTCGTTGACGAGACGCTCGTTGACGGTTTGTTCGTAGTTCAGCCAGCGCCGCGTTGCCGCGTCGAGGCCGGCTGCCGTCATGGCTCAGCGCCCGGCGCGATCCAGCTCTCGCACGCTGGCCACGATCTCGCCGTCCAGATCGAAGTCGTGAATCGACTCCAGGCTCGTCGCGCGAATGCGGATGGTCGCGTCGGGATGCTCGTCACCGATCAACTGGTGCACGGCCGCGAGCAGGTCTCGCAGGATGTCCTCGACGAACTGCGGCTCGCGATGGGCGCGATGCACGGCCATGAGCTCGAGGTCGCGCGGCAGCGTGTTCTGGCTGCGCACCACGACGCGGTCGACGACGGCGAGCAGGCGGTCGAGTGGAACCGGCGAGGCACAGGGACCGATGGCGATCCGGGTGTGACAACGCTGGCTATGGGTCGGCTGGGGCTGGCGCGCATCGACCGCTGTGATCTCCCCACCGTAGTGAGCCGCGACAGCGTGCGTGTACGTCTGCTGCACGCACGGACACGCGGTCATGTGGTTGAACGCGATGCCGTGGCCCGCTTCCGTGCGTCCGCCGCGGTGCCGTGCCTCGGCCGACAGCGTGAGGTGCTCGATCGAGGCCCGCTGGGATACGCCGCCGACGTGCTCGACATACGACAACACGCCGCTGACGGTGATCTCGGCATTGCCGCACTGCTGCGTCTCGGCAACGCGCTCGCACAAGGCGATCGCGTAGGCGTGAAGCGACTGATGCGGCTGTGCCGCGAGCTCGGCCAGCACGTGGCCGAGGCGCGACACATGGATGCCGCGCCTGTCGGGTGCCAATCCGACGTGCGTGTCCACGGTGCACGCGACGTGGACGGTGCCGGGCGCGCCGAACGGATTGGCGACGACGAGCGGGATCGAGGTGCGCGTCATCCCGACGCGCGCCACCGCCAGCCGGTGGCGAGGCGACTGATTGGGAACGTCGTCTCCCGCCTCGTTCATGCTGGCGAGGGTGTCTTCCGCCGACCGCCCGAAGGTGGCCTGAAAGTCGCGGACGGCCCGGGTGTGCTGTGGCAGCACCTCCAGCAGCCCGGGCTGCGGAGCACCCTCGAGGAGACGGTGCATGTCGTTCAGAGCAGAGGGTTGCCGCCGCGCGGAATCCGGCCAGCTGCCACCTGGGCGAACCCGCCGCTGACCTTGTCCAGATCTTCGTCGGTCAGCTCTCCGGGCTCGAGCTTGGCAGGGGCAGGCGGGGCGGGCGGAGCTGGTGTGACCTGAGGGTCCTTCTCGGGATTAGCGGCCATGCCGGAACCTCCATTCGGACTGGTGCCGAGCGGCCAAAGGCCGCGGCCCATGATTATCGCACTACTGCTGAGTAAACGGATTGTCTGCGTTCACCGAACGAGACCTGTATGCCTGGCGGTTTCTTTCGAAGCGCGGCCCCAGATTGTCGTTCACGTCGGTCTGTTGAGCGGTTAATCCTCAACGTTTGCGGAACCACGAGGCAACGAACCTCGTGGCGGAACCCTCCTCCTCGGGGGGCGGTGAGGGAATTCGACCGTCCTTTGCGCCTATCTACCTGAAGGGTTGATTTCGGGCGCACGGGCACGACTCTCGAATCACAGGCGTTCGTACCCTAGATTTGCGCGCTGTCACGAGATGCGCCACCCCACCACTTACCTCCGACGACTCTCAGGAATTCGCGAGGAGATGCCATGAAGCGATGGACGATTGCGGTGCTCACGATGATGCTCGCCGCCGGTGTGATGTGGCGACTGGCGGGTCAGGAGCCATCGCCGGAGCCGCCCCCGGGAGTCGTACCGGCGAGCGCGACCCTGGAGCCGCTCGCGGGTTGGGTGGCCGGCGGCAACGCGGTGCTGCGGGTCCGGTTCGAGGAGGGGACGGAGCTCCCGCCGAGCATCCCGTACGAGACCGAGAACGGCACGGTCGTCCTCGCCGACGACGGCAAGGGGTTCGACAAGGTCGCCGGTGACGGCCTCTATACGGCCCTCGGCTCGATGGACATCGAGGCGGCTCGGGAGCGTCTCGCCCGACTCGCCGAGTCGAAGACGGCCATGCCGGTCTCGGCATGGCGGGATCGGTCCAGGTTTCCCGTCGACGCGAGGCCCCCGCGCGCCCTCGAGCCCGGAGTCCAGGTCCCATGGGAGCTGTGGGGCGACCCGGCGGATGTGAGCGCGTCGCACTCGCTGATGATCACCGACCTCGGCGTCGTCGAGGACCCGACCCGCACCAGCGCCGCGTGCGGACAGCCGTCGAAGGGGCCATGGAGCTTCGGCTACCTGATGGAGCAGATGGCCAACACCCCGGTGACCGGTGTCAGTGGGTCGCAGTTCGCTCGCGTGTGGCTCGATCGATGGATGAGCGCCCAGGTCGTCAACTATTGGCACGTGCGTCCGCGCGCGCTGATGCAGACGGAGATCATCGACCCGTGGATCGCAGCCAGCGGCGGGCCCGGAAGCCCGCTCGACTTGTCGAAGGCTCCCTTCAAGCTGCTCGCCATCGTCAACCGCGTCGATTTGCGCGATCAAGCAGTGTACGGTGTTGGGTCGGGCGGCGAGCTGCGCTTCGTGTTCATGCATGTACGCAACGGCTGCGCGTCCCCGACGAGTGTGCCATTCCAGGTGATCCTGGAGTTCGGCGCGCCGGCCTCGAGCTGCGCGAACGTCAAGGCCTGGGCGAGGCAGTGGAAGGCGCTCGACACCCTGCCGCTTGGCTCGCCGGCCTACAATGCCGCACTCGAAGCGATCACTCGACAGGTCGTCGTGGCGAATGCCGCCAGCGGCCGGCCGAACGGCAGCGCGCTCAACCGGATCCGCACCAACGAGACCCGGCTGAGCAGCGGCAACTATTTGGGCGAGTGGGAGCTCCGCGAGTTCCAGATCGATCCGACGTCACACCTGCTCGTCCAGGCCACGCTGGGGACCCAAACGCCAACTCATCACCCCTGGTACGACTTCGGCGACGCCCAGGACTACATCGACAACGCTTCGTCGAGGATCAGGCGCGGCACGCACGTGGTGCCGTTGCGGAACTATTCCTCTTTCTATGGCGACTCTGTAGCCTTTCGCGGCGCCTCGTTCTTCTACAGCCACTTCAGCTTCTGGGATGGTCCTCATGCGTGGGGAAGCCGCGGTTTTGTACCGCAGCCGGGTCCCGTCGATCGTGAGGCGCGGCATCTGTTCTCGTTGAAGACGTGCAACGGTTGCCACTCCGGCGAGACCAATACCACCTTCTCACACGTCGGGGTGGCGCCGTTCGGGACCGAGGCCCCCTTGTCGACGTTCCTGACCGGCGGCTCTGTCGTCGACCCTGCCGACGGCACACCCACGCGGTACTTCAACGATCTCGAGCGGCGCGCCGTCGACATGGATGGCCTCCTCCACACGCAGTGCTTGCTGAGCGCCCTGGATCTGCCGCTCCTGGCCGCGTCCCACTGATCGCCGGTGAAGGGCCTCGATTCGACCGCCGAATCCCTTGCAGGGCGTGCTGCCATCCCGATCCTGTCTGGAAGCGCGACTACTCAGGCGGCGTTGGGCGATTCGTGCAGGACGGCGTCGGGACACGCCGCTCGCCGTCCTCGTCCACCGATCGTCCAACGCGCTACCGGAGCCTGAACCTTGCGCTCTTCGAGGTTCCGTCCGTCAGCGTGACGGTCACGACGTAGCACTTGCCGGGTGTCCTCGGCGTTTTCCAGGTGTAGATGAACAGTCCGAGCTCGTACCGCAACGCCGTGGGGCCGATGAGGGGAAGCTCGATCTCGTCCCGGGCGTTGCCGATGCATGGCACTAGCGTCGCGGTCAGGGGCTGGACGACCACCGACGTGCTCGTCAACTCGGTCCGACCGGCGAAGACCTCGAAGAGGAGCGGCACCGTCGCTCCGTTCCTGACGGTGTTCCAGGCGCCACCCATGTCCACCGGGAAATAGAAGCCCCTGAAGGTCCACGGCAGGACGGTGTACGTCGCTGACGCGGTGTTCACGTTTCCCGCCCGGTCAGTGGCCGTCGCGATGACGGTGTGCTGGCCGACGGTCGTGCCATAGCCCGAGACCGTGCAGCTGTTCATCCCGGACAGCGCATCCGAGGCCGCGCAGGTCGGCGCAGCAGGGACCGCGCCGAAGTAGTGACTGCTGCCATTGGTTGGCCCTCCAGCGAAGCCCACGATGGGCCGCGTCTTGTCGACCATCAGCATGTACGAGGCCGTGCCGACGTTGCCAGCGCGATCGCTGCAGGTCGCAGACAGGACGATGGCGCTGCCTTCGCCGGAGGACACGCTACTCGTGGTGCAATTGGCAGGGTCGATGCCCGAACCGCCGGCGTCCGTCCACA
Source organism: Vicinamibacteraceae bacterium (assembly GCA_031407765.1). GTDB lineage: Bacteria > Acidobacteriota > Vicinamibacteria > Vicinamibacterales > Vicinamibacteraceae > JBDSLU01. The sequence continues at coordinate 26,489 of JANOIR010000473.1, read as the reverse complement.
GCCACGCCACGGTCACGTCGGTGTTGTTCCAGCCGGCAGTGGGGGCGGGGGACTGCACGGGGTTGGCCACTGGCGCAACGTTCTCGAGCACCGCGAACGTCCGCGCGACGTCGGCGGCGGCGTTGTAGATGGTGCTGCCCGCCTGTGACGCCGTGACCGTGCACGACCCCGGCGCCAGGAGCGTGATCGTCTCGCCGTTCATCCCACCTGACGCGCAGGCGCCAGATGCCGTGAAGGTCACCGGGTTTCCGGAGGCGCCGCCCGTGGCGCCGACCGTGAACGGCGGATCGCCGACGCGACGATCCGTCAGCGCGGCGAACGCGATGGTCTGATCGCCTCTCACGAGCGGCGGGTTGTTGCCGTTCGTACCGGCCTCGATGCACCGCTGATACGGCTCGGGGAGATTGGAGAACAAGTCGTAGCCCGTCAAGGCCTCTACCGCATCGACCGTCGTGAGGTAGGTTTCCCAGGGATTGGGTCGAATGCTGTCCTGGTTCGGCATGATCACCGCGATCGTTCGCGTCGAACAGCTGACGCGCGCCAGGTCGTCACCGCTGTCCTTGGGCAGGGCCAGGGCCACCTTCCAGGTCGAGGACGGAACGGTGACACGCCCGCTGGCCAGCGTCGTCGTCATGCCACCGTTGCTGCCGGTGCCGCCCACACCGTGGGGGCCCGACACGATGTACACCTCATCGCCTGCCTGTTCGACGAGCGTGCGGAGGAAGCCCTCGAAGGCAGCCCACGGGCCCTGGTTGTTCCCAGGTGCCTGCGCGATCATGTTCGTCATCAGGAAGGTCGCCTGGTTGATCGGGATCGACGTTTCCTTGTCGCGGTCGGCGTTCGGCGTCATGTGGCCGCGGTCGAAGCCACTACCGGAGAAATCGAACGACTGCACCCGGTACCAATCCGGCGGCACCTGCGGATCGGGACGGAAGGTGTCCACGCGCGTCAGCGTGCCGATCCACTCGTCCGAAAGGTGCCAGCTCACCCAGTTCGGCCGGCCGAGCTCCCGGTTGTAAGCCAGCGCGAGCTCCGGCTTCTCCATCAAGTAGTCGGCCGGATCGCTGCCGGCCGCCGAGGGGTTGCCGAGGGCGAGGTGCACGCTCGCCGGATACGGGGGTTCCGTCCCGGTGGCGACGATGAACGACCAGGTGTAGTCCGCGGGTGGCGTGTCGGTATTGGCGCCGGCGTCATCCAGATCCAGGTCGTGAATCCGGTCCTTCAGCAGCGTCATCGTGCACAGCTCGCCAGCCGTGAAGTTGTCATTCGGCGTGATGTAGTGATCCCTGCCACCGAAGCCGATGGCGAAGGTGGCGCTCACGTGCGTCCCGCTGGTCGCGCACGTGAGGTCGAACCAGCCGAAATCCACATCGACCGGCTCCGTGAAGGTCACCTGGATGGTGGCGTCGCGGGGCGCGTTGAATCCGTTCGAACGCGGATCCGTCGCCAGTACGTTCGGGCCGAGCTCGACGATGGGAGCCGTGCGGCGCGGGCTGGGTGCCGCCGGCGGATCGAAGTCGTTGGCGTTGTTGTCCGTGTCGACGCTCCCACCGTTCTCGCGGAAGAGCGCCGACGTATTGCTGCCAGCGGCCGTCGTCCGCGATCCTTCGCCGCAGTCGGCGCTGCCGTATCCGACGAAGTCCGCGATGCTCGGGTCGAAGATCGGACAGCTTCCCACCAGCCCCGTGAAGCTCCTGACGAGCGCAAGCTTGCCGTTCGCCGCGGCCATGTTGATCAGACCGGTCACGTTCGCCGGCGGCAGGCTCGCGCCGTTCGCGCCGCCGGAGGCCAGCGCAATCAGGTAGTACTCGCCGGTCGCGATCGTGCCGCCGAGCGGCTGACGGTTGAAATCCCAGCCGCTTCCCGTCGACGACGCGTACTGCAGCGACCAGCCGGTGAGGTCGACGGCGCTTGCGCCGCGGTTGTACAGCTCGACGTAGTCGTTGACATAGGTGGCGCCGCTGTTGCCGCCACCGCCGTAGAACTGGCTGATCACGACGTCGCTCGGAGGCCGCGTCGCCGGGCAGCTGTTGACAGCTCCAGGCGTCGGCGCGCCAGGGTAGTACGGCGAGGTGTTCCGGAAACCGCCCATCCCGTTGGGGCAACGCTGACTCGACTGCGTCTGACTGTTCCCGGTGGCGTTTTCATTGACGATGGTCTGGCTGGCGTTCAGCAGCGGCAGAAGGCCGGACGCGCTGGGGTCGTCGGTGCCATACACGATCGCATCCTGCAGGCGCGTGATCGTCGAATTCGTGCCGTTCGGAAAATCGCTCGCGCTGCCGACGTAGAGAGCGACCGCATCGGGGCCGTTCGACAGCAGCCCGAAGTCCCCGGGAGCGAACGTCAGGCTGGCGCCCGGGACGCCGGGATTCCCCATCACGAAGTAGCCGTTCGCGTCGGTGACGTACCCATCGAGATCGAACGCGGCGTAGGACTGCCTGCCCGCCCCGGTTCCGCCCTCGAAGAAGACGACCACGAGGCCGTGCAGCGGCGTGCCGCCCGTGCCGCCGTCGTAGAGCTCGACGAACTCGGCGGCATCGGCCCCCGGCGTGTCCGCATCGACTTCGTTGATCATGACGGTGCCGGCCCCTGGTGGCGGCGCGTCAGCCGTCGCGAAGGAGAAGGTCACGTCAGTGAGCATCGTGTCGGGTGGAACGCCGTCGGTGTCGATGACCTGATTAGCGGCCACCGTGACCGTACAACTCGTGGTGTACGGCAGCGGTGAATCGGGCGTCAGTGCAAACGTGGCCGCCGGAGACGCGCTCTGCGCGAATCCCTGTGGCGCGCCCGCGCACACAAGGGAGAACGCCGTCGTGGCCGTCACGCTCTCGCTGAAGTTGACGACGATCGCGGAGTCGATCGCCACGCCGGTCGCGCCGTTGACGGGGGTCGCGCTGGTCACGAATGGCGCGGTATCGCCCGGCGAAGCTGTGGCGAACGTGAAGCTGTAGTTCGCCGCCATGGGGTCCGGCGTACCGTCGGTATCGGTGACGCTGTTCGCATCTACCGTCACCTGACACGTCGTGCCCCCCGGCAGCGACGCAGTCGGCGTCAGCGTGAACGTCGAGGCGGGTGACCCCGTCTGCGTGAACGTCCGAGGAGAACCGGCCGGGCAGGCGAGGCTGAAGGCCCCAGCCGCCGCGGACACCGGTTCGCTGAAGTTGATGACAACGGTCGAGCTGGTCGGGACGTCGCTGGCGCCGGTGGCTGGCAGTGTGCTGCTCACCGTGGGCGCGGTATCGCCGCCGCTCACACCAACGATCGAGACATTGTCGATCGCGAGGGCCTGCGCGTTGGTGGTCGTGGTGCCGCTGGACACCGAGTAGTTCCACGCGAGATACAGCGTGGCGTCGTTCGGAATCGCCTGCGCCAGCGTCCGGTTCGTCACGCTGACGGTCACGCCGGGCGCCGTGGCGAAGCCCGTGTTCGCCGGGTCGGCGCCGAAGGCCGTCAGGAAGTCCGATCCCGCGCTGGTCCAGGTGCTGCCGTCGGTCGAATAGAAGAGCTGAATGCGGAAGCCCGCCGAGTTCGAGCCGCCTCGGTACTTCTCGACATCGTAGGACAGCTGCAGGCCGCTCAACGGCGCCCCGGTTGTGTTCCGGAGCTGCGCGTACAGGTTGCCGCTCTGAGTCCCTGAGCCGGCGGACAGAAACCCGATGGCCCGATCAGCCCCTGTCGTCGTCGTTCCCGAACCGAAGTTGTAGATGCCGTTGGCCGCGTTGGACGCCAGACTGGCGCCGCCGGCGTGCGTCGTGGCCGTCAGCGCCGACGCGAACGTACCGACCGTGCGGACGGTGCCGGGACGATCCGCGCGAAAGTCCGCCGGCAGCGTCGCCGTCGCGGACGCGCCGATCTCGAAAATCTGGGTATAGGGTGTGCCGGTTGGAATCCCAATCTCGGCCCGCACGACCGCGAAGACCGCAAACACCGTCGCGATGGTTGCGCACACCAGCAGAGCACGGGAGCGTCTGGAGCCCATTGATGAACCTCGGCTTGAACGATTGGGGACGGAAGGGCGGCGGCAGATTCTGCATCAGCTGGGCCGCTCCCGTCCATCGCGGGTACGCAAATTCTGCGTAACGTTCTGGGAAGGTTCTCCGCGGGCGTCTCTTGACTTGGCGGCCCACGTTCCTTAAGCTCCGCGCTGTCCGATCCTCTCTCCAACTGGTCACGCGTCACACGGTCGGCTTCAGCAGCGGCAGGCAGCGTGTGGCCCACGCGCGTCGCCCTTGAAGCCCTCTCGCGTGGGTCTTCACGAGGAGGCGTCATATGTCTGGGCGACTTGGGCGTACGAGCGCGATGACGCTCGTTCACGTAGCCGTCACATCCCTCGTGTGGGCCCAGAGTCCTGTGACTCAGCCCGAGGCGAACGATCCGGCGGCAGTTCAGCGCCTGGTCGTCGACACCGGCGGCGCGTCGGTTCGCATCAACAGCGCGACAGGGACGGCCCGCTTCGTTCGCGTGGCGACCGTTCCGCAATCGCGCGCCCGGGGGGCAGCAGCAACGTCGGCGACGATCGAACAGGCATCGGCCGCGTTCCTTCGACAGTACGCTGGCGTGTTCGGCGTCTCCAGCGCGGATACGGAACTGCGCCTCATCGGCCTGAATGGCGACCCGCAGGGCGGCAGGCACGTGACGTATCGTCAGTACCACCGAGGCGTCCCTGTCTTCGCGGGCATACTCAGCACGCACTTCGATCCACGCGGCGCCTTGATCGCGGTCAACGGCAGCGCCATTCCGGACATCGCGCTCGATGCCAGCCCGGTCCACAGCGCTCGGGCCGCCGCCAGCCTGGCTGTCGCAAAAGTCCAGGAAGATCTGAGCGATGGGTCAGTGTCGGCCGTCGGCGCCCGGCTCGTCGTGTTCCGCGCCGGACTCGCCAAGGGTGTGCGCGGTCCCAATCACCTTGCCTGGCAAGTCGAAGTGGGCAATCGTCGCAACGTTCGCGAGTTCGTGTTCATCGACGCGCATACCGGCAAGCTCATCGATCAGATCACGGGCACGCCCGATGCCTTGTTCCGAAGGGCTTACGACGGACTGGGCTTGCCAACCGTGCCGCCTTCCTATCCCGCGAGCCCCTTCTGGACGGAAGGCGATGCGTTTCCGACCGGCGTGCTGGAAGCCGACAACATCATCAACTACTCGGCGGACACCTACGAGTTCTTCTCGAACGCGTTCGGGCGCGACTCGTTCGACGGACAGGGCGCGATCATGGACGCGATCTTCAATCGCGGCTATGGCTGTCCCAACGCGTCGTGGAACGGCACATTCATCTCGTTCTGCCCCGGCTTCACCACAGACGATGTGACCGCGCACGAGTGGGGACACGCCTACACGCAGTACACGCACGATCTCATCTACCAGTGGCAGCCTGGTGCGTTGAACGAAGCCTACTCGGACATCTGGGGAGAGACCATCGACCGTCTCAACGGGGCGGGGACCGACACCCCTGATGCGGCGCGCGGCACTGGCACGTGCTCGGCCTTCAGCCCTCCACAGGCGCAGCTCTCGATCAATGCGCCGCCTGCGATCGCCGGCATCTTTCCGGCGCAGCCAGCTCAGTTCGGGCCGCCCGTCTCGACGACGGGCGTGACCGGCGACGTCGCGCTCGCGGCGCCGGTGCAGGCCTGCACAGCCCTGACGAACGCCGCAGCCGTTGCCGGGAAGATCGTGCTGGTCGACCGGGGCACCTGCGCCTTCACCATCAAGGTCAAGAACGCGCAGGACGCCGGTGCGATCGCGGTCCTCGTGGCCAACAACGTCCCGAGCGGCCTGCCGGGCATGGGTGGCGTGGATCCCACGATCGTCATTCCCTCGCTCGGCATCACGCAGGCAGAAGGCAACAGCATCAAGGCACAGCTCCCGGCGCCCGGAGTGAACGTCACGCTCAAGTCGTCTGGCGGCGTCACCGACAACTCGCTGCGCTGGCTGATTGGCGAGGACGTCGGCTTCGGTTCGACGCCGACGGGCGCCTTTCGCGACATGTGGAACCCGACGTGCTATTCGAATCCCGGCAAGGTCTCCGATACGGCCTACTACGTCTGCTCGACGGCCGATAACGGAGGCGTGCACACGAACTCGGGAATCCCGAACCACGCGTATGCGCTCGTGACCGATGGGGGCACGTACAACGGGCACACCATCGCGGGTCTGGGCGCGATCAAAGCCGCCCACATCTACTTCCGCGCGATGACGGTCTACCAGACACCCGTCAGCGACTTTGCCGATCATGCCGACGCGCTCGAGCAGTCGTGCTCGGATCTCGTCGGCGTCGACCTGAGAGATCCGGTCACTGGCCTGCTCACGGGTTCCAGCATCGACCCATCGGATTGCACGGAGGTGTCCGAGGCGATGGCCGCCGTCGAGATGAGGACGCCGCCCGCCTTCTGCGCGTTCCAACCGATACTGGGCAAGACGCCGCCTCCGAGGTGTCCGGCCGACACGACCCAGGTCACCCTGCTGTTCGACGACTTCGAGAAGGACCCGTCGTCGCGATGGACCGTCAGCCACCTCGCAGTCACACCTGCGGATTTCACGCCGCGCGACTGGCAGTGGACAAGCGAGATTCCCTCTGGCGGCACGGGATCCGCCTTCTTCGCTCCCGATCCGAATATCGGCACGTGTGCGCCCGGTGGCGACGAGTCCGGGGTCCTGCAGTTGACCAGCCCTCTCGTCAAGTTGCCGAGCGGCGTCGAGACACCGCTCCTGACATTCAAGCACTGGGTCGCCACCGAGTTCGGGTTCGACGGCGGTAACCTCCGCGTCAGCGTGAACGGCGGCGCCTGGCAATTGGTTGCGCCGGCTGACTTCACCTACAACCCGTACAACGTGACGTTGGCCACGGCGGCGATGGGCAACACGAATCCCCTCGCCGGACAGCCCGCGTACTCGGGCACCGACGGCGGTTCCGTCGGGGGCTCCTGGGGCACGACGCATGTCAACCTGTCGGCGTACGCCGGGCCGGGCGACACGGTGCGTCTGCGGTGGGACTTCGGCACGGACGGCTGCGGCGGCGTGTTCGGCTGGTTCGTGGACGACGTGACGGTCTACGCGTGCCCATCGAACGCGCCACCGACGCTGACGATCAACGACGCCGAGGTAAGGGAACGCAATGGCTCGTTCACGAAGGCCACCTTCACCGTCAGCATGTCGCACGCGTCGGCCAGGACGGTGTCGGTGAGGGCCAGGACGGAGAACGGTACAGCCCGGGCCTGGCTCGACTACGCGCCGATCCTGCCGATCTTTGGTCTGGACACCATCACGATTCCGCCGCTCAGCACCTCGGGCACGATCGACGTGTGGGTGTGGGGCGACTTCAAGCCGGAGCCGAGCGAGACGTTCTTCGTGGAGCTGTTCAGGCCGAGGAACGCGACGATTGGCGACGGAGAAGGCGTCGGGACCATCATCGATCACGCTGCCATCGCACCAACGGCGATCTCGTCCTCGAGACAGCCGAATTGATTGAAGGAAGGGGCGGGAGCTCGACAGGTCCGTGCTCCCGCCCGGGTTCCCGTCTCTATCCTGTGGTGATGCGCGCGAACGGCTATTCAGCGGCGCTGCTGATGGCGCTCGGCCTTGGGGGCGTGTACTGCAGCGCGGAGCAGACGGGCTCGCCGCCAGGCAGGCCGACGGCGCCTTCGGATCGAAGCGTCATCCTCGAAGATTCGGAGGTCAGCTTCGTCGAAAGCGGTGGGGTCGCCGGCTTGATGACTGCCGCGATGCTGCAGGCGAACAAGGGGGTGCTGACCGTGGAATACCGGCCGCCCGGCTCCCGGGCCTCGACGCCCTCGTTGACCGGCACGGCGACCGAACCCGAGTATCTCGAGCTCTGGCGGCAGCTCGAGGGTGCGGGCGCCTGGACGCTCACTGGCGCAGCGCTACCGCGCACCGGCGCTGACATGATCCGCTACGAGCTGCACGTCCGCGTCGGATCCCGATCTCATCGTATCGTCTGGGTCGAAGCGGATTCGTCGCCTGCCGTCAAGGCAGCGGCGCGGCTCGCCGAAAGCGTGCGTGAGGCGGCCGAGCGGGCGGCTCTGCTTCGATAGATCACGAGCACTTCCCTGGCGAATAGCCGCGGGCGACAGCACACCAGCGCGCAGCCGTCACGACGGAACCCGCGGTCGACAACTGGGCGTCACCGCGTCGACGAGTGGTCGTGGCGACGGGGGTGTTTCGATCGAGGAGCGACGAACGACAGCCCCGCCGCCAGGATATCCGTCCCTCGACGTCGACCGCCTCGCTCGGACCGAAGTTCGTGGCCGCAATAGTTGTCATATTTCGACTTGGGCGCCGTGACATTGCTCTCGACCTAGCGCAGCTCAATCACGCGACCGGCCACGACGTCGCCGTTGCGCCAACTGGCCGTTCATCCAGCTGGGATTGCGTTCCTCGTCTGGCGTGACTATGATGGTCATCATATGCCGGCCGCCGCCAGGAAACGATCGGCCCCCAGACGCAAGGACGCGACGCACGAACGCATCGTCGAGGCCGCCGCGCGTGCCATCAGGCGCAGCGGCTACAGCGGTACCGGCGTTGCCGACATCATGAAGGACGCCGGCCTGACGCACGGCGGCTTTTACGCCCACTTCGCCTCGCGTGAGGCAATGCTCGCTGAGGCAGCCGACCGCGCCGGCGCCGAGGGCGTGGCAGCCGTGGCGCGAATCGCTGCCGCCGCGCCGCCGCAGCAGGCGCTACAAGCGATGATGCGTGCGTACCTCTCGAAAGCGCACGTGGAAGCCCTGGAGACTGGTTGCGGTGTGGCCGCGCTCTGCTCAGAAACGCCGCGCCAGGCTCCGGAGGTGCGCCGCGCCGCGACACGTCGCATCAAGGAAATGGTCGACCTCGTCGCCCGAGAATCGCCCGACTGGGGGCGGCCGGGCGCGCACGAGCACGCGCTCGTCACGGTGGCGACGATGGTCGGCGCACTGGTGCTGGCACGCGCCGTCGATGACTCGCGGCTTTCCGAGGCGCTACGCGACGCGGTGTTGAAGCACTTCAGGCCAAACGCTGGCTGACACCGCGGGGAACTGCGCGGGGCTCGCGTCCGTCGTTGAATATGATGATTGTCATATTTGACCGCGAGGATTGGCCGGTGTCGACCCTGCGACCCCGAACAACCGGTCACGGCAAGGAGGGAGCGAGATCATGAGGAGCAAGACGGCGATTGTGACGGGCGCCTCGTCAGGCATCGGGGAAGCCACGGCGGAGCGGCTGGCGAAGGCTGGCTACACGGTCTACGGCTCGAGCAGACGGGCAGCCAGGGAGGGCAGGCGTTCGTTCGAGATGCTCACCTTGGACGTGACCAGCGATGCCTCGGTGGACGCCGCTGTCGGCGAGGTGATGCGGCGGGAAGGCCGCATCGACCTGCTCGTGAACAACGCCGGCTTCGGTGTCGCCCCCGCCGGCGCGGAAGAGAGCTCGATCGAACAGGCTCGGTCGATCTTCGAGACGAACTTCTTTGGGCTGATCCGGATGACCCGAGCCGTCTTGCCGCACATGCGCCGCCAGGGGAGCGGTCGCATCATCAACATCGGCTCCGTTCTTGGGCTCCTGCCGATGCCTTACGGCGCGCTCTACGCCGCGACGAAGCACGCAGTCGAGGGCTATTCGGAATCGCTCGACCATGAGCTGCGCACGAGGGGCATCAGGGTCACGGTCATCGAGCCCGCGTACACGAAGACTCAGTTCGACACGAACCTCCTGGAGCCTGATTCGAAGCTCGATGAGTATCGTGAGGCCCGTGCGGCCTTGGGCAACGTGCTCAGGGAGTTGATGGCTTCGGCCGACGAACCGGGCGTCGTCGCTGAGGTCGTGCTGAAAGCGGCCAACGCGGAGCGCCCGAAACGTCGATACCCAGCCGGTGGGCTTGCCAACCGTCTGCGATGGCTTCGTCGATTTGCGCCCGCCGGCGTCGTGGACGCGGGGCTTCGAAAGAATCTGCGGCTCGACGCACCTGTCGCTACGCGTCCTGCCCTCCCGATTGTGGCCAAGCCATGAAGGCTTTCATCATCGACCGCTACAAGAGCAAGGAGGGCGGACGGCTCGGCGACATGCCCGAGCCGCAGGTTCGGGACGAGGACGTATTGGTCGAGGTCCATGCCGCCGGCTTGAATAAGCTGGATTCCAAGCTCAGGGACGGAGAATTCAAGCTCATCCTGCCCTATCGCCTCCCGCTGATCCTCGGCAACGACGTCGCCGGCGTCGTGGTCCGGGTCGGACGGAGCGTGCGGCGGTTCAAGCCGGGTGACGAAGTCTATGCGCGGCCGCATGACGAACGGATCGGGACGCTCGCCCACTTCATTGCCATGAATGAAGCGGATGTGGCCGTGAAGCCGAAGAACCTGACCATGGAAGAGGCCGCGTCCATCCCTCTGGTGGGCTTGACCGCCTGGCAGGTTCTGATCGGGCGCGCCAACCTCCAGAAGGGGCAGAGAGTCCTCATCCACGCGGGTTCAGGCGGCGTGGGAACGTTCGCCATTCAACTCGCGAAGCACCTCGGCGCGACGGTGGCGACGACGACGAGCGCCGCGAACGGCGATCTCGTCAGAAGCCTGGGCGCAGACGTCGTCATCGACTACAAGACACAGGATTTCGAGAAGGTTCTGAAGGGCTACGACGTCGTGCTGAACAGCCTTGACAAGGACACGCTCGACAAGTCGCTCGACGTGCTGAAGCCTGGCGGCAAGCTGATTTCAATCTCCGGTCCCCCGGATGTCCAGTTCGCCAGGGAACAGGGATCGAACTGGTTCCTGCAGCAGGTGATGCGCCTTCTGAGCTTCGGTATCCGGAGGAAGGCCAAGCACCATGGCGTCGAGTACTCGTTCGTCTTCATGCGAGCGAACGGGGAGCAGTTGAGCCAGATCACATCCCTCATCGAGTCCGCCGTCATCCGGCCGGTGATGGATCGGGTCTTTCCGTTCGACGCTACGCACGAAGCGTTGACCTACCTCGACACGGGGCGCGTAAGAGGCAAGGTCGTCGTCAAGGTGAGATGAAGTGCGTGGTAAACGCCTCGGCGACCTGCCGAGCGAACGGGTTCACGCCGCTGGCATCCGCCACGTTGGCGGCGGTGGCCACCGCGACGCCGAGATCCGGGAACGTCAGGAGCGAGACGGTACCGCCCATGGGACTGCCTCGGTGACTGACCATGCGTGCCGGCCCACCAGCGAAGGGGACCCTGCTCACTGTCCAGCCCAGCGCGTAGGTCGTGGACGCTCCCGACACGAGCCGCGCCGGCGTCTGGAAGGCGGCGATCGTCTCCGCCTTCAACAGCCCGGGCTTCAGCATCGCCGAGCCGAGCCGCACAAGGTCCGTCGGCGTAGAGAGAAAGGCGGCTGCGCCGGCCGCACAGGAGTAATCGGGTCGGCGCCCACCCTGGTGCGCGACGCCGTCGAGGCCCTCGGTCTCCGCGACGACGGTGCGCGCCATGGCGAGGGGCTCGAACACGTGGCCGACCATGTAACGGGCAAACGGCTCCCCGGCCGCCCCCTCGACGACGGCGCCGACGAGCACCCAGCCCCAGATGGAGTAGCGGTGCTGCGTGCCCGGCTCGAACAGGAGCGGATCATCGGCAAGCATCGCCACCGCCTCGTGGACGCTCGCACAGTGGCCGGCAGGCATGGCGTCGTTGTTGTCGCCGCGGATGCGGTGGACGCCGGCGACGTCGCCCATCAACTGGCGCGTGGTGACCGTCCATTGCTTCCGGGGGTACGCGGGGACATACCGCTGGACGGGTGCATCGAGGTCGAGACGCCCCTGGTCGTGGAGAAGGGCGGCGGCCACCGCCGTCAGCGGTTTCGAGAGGGCGCCGAGACGGAAGCGCGTGAGCGGCGTCAGCGGCGTGCGGTTCTCGACGTCGGACCAGCCGAAACCTTCGGCCCAGACGATCTCGCCATCCACGGCGACGGCGACCGAGAGGCCCGGCAGGTTGTCAGCTACGACCAGTTCACGCGCGAGGCGCCTCGATTGCTCCACGGGACGCGCGTAGCGGTCCGCGGGCGCGGCGGCCACCGTTGACGGCACCGCCGCCGCATCTTCGTGAATAGAGATCGCCAGCCGGGACCAGGCGATGACGCCACCCACGACCAACACCACGACGGCAACGAGGACGGCGAGCACCGCATCGGCGCGGCGGCGTGTCGGGCTCACGACGTGAATGTAAAGAACTTTGCTGCAAAAAGCAACGGCTCGGCTCGGGCGTCACCCACAAGGTCTGCCGCGACGGCTAGAACGACAGCTTGGCGGCGACCTGCAGCTGGCGCGCGGGGAACGTCGACCGGATGGTGCCGAACGCGCCGCTGCTGCGGTCGCCGTTGGGCAGGCCGAAGTTGGTCTTGTTCAGCACGTTGAACGCTTCGGCGCGAATCTCGAGCGAGGTGCCCGTGCGGATCGGAAGCCCGAACTTCTTGTGGATGCCCAGGTCGAGCTGATAGAAGGCATAGCCGCGGACGCGGTTCCGCCCGGCGTTGCCGAATGGCGCCGTGGCCAGCGGCAGGGTGATGTTGTCGCGGTTGAAGTAGTTGTCGATCGAGCGCTCGCTCTCGGGCGCCAGCGGATCGCCGGTGACGTTCGGCCGGAGCGCCACGCCGCCAAGGAAGCTCGGCAGCCCGGACGTCACCGCCGTCGGACCCGACGTGTTGTAGCGCAGGTTGATCGTCCGTCCGCTGCGCATCGTGTTGATGCCGCTCACCTGCCAGCCGCCGAGGACGCTGTTCAACACCGTGCCCATGTTCGTCCCGAACCTCTGTCCCTGCCCGAACGGCAGGTTCCAGACGAAGCTCGTGACGTTCAGCAGCGGCACGTGGTACCCGGACGGCCCGCGATCGTTGCCGATGTCAAAGACGTTCTGCGGCGTACCGGTGCTCCCGCCCGGCTCTTCGAGGACCTGGCTGACGTTGTCGATCGCCTTCGACCAGGTGAACGAGTTCAGCACGTTCAGACTCGTCGACTTGCGGAATTCGACCTTCGCCTGCAGGGCGTGATAGTTCGAGAAGGCCGCGGGCAGCACCGCCGAGATCGTCCCGTAGCCCTGAATCGGACGGCGCGCTGCCAGCGTCGCGTTGGCATTCTCGCCGGCGAGGGGCGGCCGGGCCTGGTTGATGTCCGCGATCATCGACAGCTTGACGCCGTGATTGCCGACGTAGGCGACGTCCGTGACGATGTTGTCGGTCAGCTTCTGCTGCACCGACAGGTGCCAGCTCTGGATGTAGCCCGACGGCGTGTCCGGCGGCACGTAGAGCGTGACGTTGTTGGATGGGTTCGGCGGGTAGCCCTGCTGCGTCGTCCGGAAGCAGCCGGCGAACTGATCGCCAACGCACTGAATCACGCGGCCGTCGGCGCCTCGCGTCAGTGCCTGCGTCACGGTGGCTCGCGTGACGATCGGGTAGTTGGTCGCGAGAAGGCCGGCGCTGGCCAGGCGGTTGAAGTGGATGTAGCCGATGCCGTAGCCGCCGCGGACGACGGTGTCCTTCAGCGGCTGCCAGGCGAGGCCGAAGCGGGGCGCGAAGTTATTGCGATCGGGCTCGACCAGCGCCCGGTCGGCGATCGACCCGTCGCGCGCCGGGACGAGGGTGCCGGTCGCCGGATCGAAGTTCGAGAGGCGGTTCTCGGCTTCGTAGTAGGGCGTCACGTACTCGTAGCGCAGGCCGAAGTTGACGGTCAGCGCCGAGGTGACGCGGATGTCGTCCTGGAGGTAGGCGTAGGTCCCGCGCTGCCGCATCTTCGCGACGATGAGGCTGGCGATCTCGTACTGCGTGCGTGCCCCGAAGTAGAAGTCGGCGAGGTTGTACTGATTGTTCGCCGCCACGCCCGCCGGCCGCGAGAACTGGCTGGTGTAGCTGTCGAGGCCGTAGAGCGGGTTGGTGTCCTGGACCTCGGTGTTGATGGCCGCGTACTCGAAGCCGACCTTGAGGCTGTGACGCCCGAGCACGTGTGTCAGGCTCACGCGCGGGTTGAAGATGGACGGGTTCTGGAACTGCGGGTTGGTGGCCTGGCGTCCGAGCTGCGAGTAGCCGGTGATGGTCTGCGGCGTCAGACCGCCGGTCAGTTCCGGATCCTCGGGCAATCCGGGGATGCCGTAGAGCTCCAGCATGCCGGGCCCACCGATGACCGGCGGCTTCTTCCCGGCGTCGGTCTGCGAGTAGCCGAGGCGGGCATCGAGCACCGAGGCGCGGCCGAGGATCCACGTGCCGCCGGCGACGACCTGGATCGAATCGACGTTGATGAAGCCGTTCTGGTTGCTGCCGGACGGCCCGTCGATGTTCGGCGCTTCGAAGGCGTCGGTCTTCTGCTGTCCGACCCGCAGGAACCCGGACAGGCGCTCGCCGAGCTTGTGATCGAACCGCACGTTCCACTTGTCGTAGTTGCTCTGGTTCGGCACGCCCTTCTGATAGTTGTTGCTGGCGACGCCAGGCACATTGGGCGCGGGCAGCTCCGAGAGCACGCGGCGGGCGAACGCGGTGAGCGGCAGCGGCGTGCCGGCGGGGAACTGCTCCCCGGTGAGCGGGTGCACGACAGGCACCGTCAGCACCCCCTGGCGCTGATCGAGCGTCGGGATGGTGGAGAAGACCAGCGTCCGCTGCTCCTGGCGGAAGCCCTCGTAGTCGGCGAAGAAGAACGAGTGGTCGCGCACGAGCGGCCCGCCAAGCACGAAGCCGAACTGGTTGCGCTTGAGGGACGGTTTGCTGCCGCCGGTCGGCTGGAAGAAGCCGGTGGCGTTGAGCGCGGTATTGCGGTTGAACTCCCAGACACTGCCGCGCAGGTCGTTGGTGCCGCTGCGATACGTGGCGTTGATCACCGCGCCGCCGCTGCGCCCGTATTCGGCGCTGTAGTTGTTGGTCTGGACCTTGAACTCGGCGACGGCGTCGGGTGAGACCTGGATGACCTGATTCGAGAAGCCCTGGTTGCTGGTGCCGTAGAGGTTGTTGTCGATGCCATCGAGCTGGAAGTTGTTGGCGGTGTTGCGCAGGCCGTTGACGTTGAACGAGCCCTCGCGGCCGCTGGTGCCGACGCCGTTCTGGTTCGATTCGAGGACGCCGGTCGAGAGCAGCGCCAGGCTCGAATACGAGCGGCCGTTCAACGGCAGGTTGACGATCTGCTGCCGTTCGACGACCTGCCCGCGCTCACTCGAGTCGGTCTCGAGCAGCTGCGCGCCGCCGGTCACCACGACCTCGTCCGTCAGTGCGCCGACCTGCAGGCTGAAGTCGACGCGCTGGCGCGCGTTGACCGCGACGCCGACGTTCCTCACCACCGACGGCGTGAAGCCCTGGCAGGCCGCGGTGACCTCATAGGTGGCGCCGACGCGGACGTTGAAGAACTGGAAATTCCCGTTCTCGTCGCTCTGGGTTTCGGCGGCGATGCCGGTGTCGACGCTCTTCAGCGTGAGGGTCGCGCCCGGGATGACGGCGCCGCTGCCGTCGCGAACGGTGCCGAGGACGACGGCGGTGTCGAACTGGGCGTGGAGGGGCAGGCCGCCGACGCACCACAGCGTCAGGCAGGCCCCGATCAGTCTCCACAGGGTCGATGGACGTGGGTGCATTCGCGAGTCTCCTCGGGCGGCCGGGTCGTCAGCTTGTATAGACAGGCGGCATCCTGCCGGATGCCCCGGTCCTGTCAAGAACGCAGGAGGGCTGTGGCAGGAGTCGCGCGGGCGGACGGGCGAACTCGACCGCGAAACCACAGCCTAGCGGCCGTGAATGTGCGCGCCGCGACGAACGGACGACGGCAATGTGACGCGTTCGTCCCTGTCTAGACTCTAGACTGCAGTTGGAGGCGCCGTGCGGAAGCTGAAGGTGTTCGGAGTGTTCGGTCTCATGGCGGTCGGCAGTCTGGCGGCCGTCTCGCTCGCCGCCGTCTCGCCCGCATCGAGCCCGCAGTCGGCGCCGGGTGCGCCCGCGGTGCTGCTGATTTCCATCGACGGCCTGCATCCGGGCAACGTGCTGGAGGCGGATCGGTACGGGCTGAAGATCCCGACGCTCCGGCGGCTCCTGCGCGAGGGGGCGCACGCGACGGCCGTTCGGGGCGTCCTGCCGACGGTCACCTACCCGAGCCACACGACCATGCTGACCGGCGTGTGGCCGGCGCGGCACGGGATTGCGACCAACGTGCCGTTCGATCCACTCAATCGCAATCTCGGCGTCTGGTACTGGTACGCGGAGGACATCAAGGCGCCGACCTTGTGGGACGCCGCGCGCGCGTCCGGCTACGTTGTCGGCAGCGTCAGCTGGCCGGTCAGCGTCGGCGCGCCCGGGATCGCCTGGAACATTCCCGAGTACTGGCGGGCCATGAAGTCGCCCGAGGAAATCAAGCTGGTACGGGCCATCTCGACACCCGGACTGTTTCGGGATCTCGAACCCATCGCGGGCCGCTACACCAACGACCTCGACGAGGCGATTCCCGGCGACGAGGCGCGTACGCGCTATGCGGTGGCGATGATCGGCCAGAAGCAGGTCCGCTTCATGACCATTCACTTGGCCGGGTTCGATCACGTGGAGCACGACGCCGGGCCGTACAGCGCCGAGGCGTTTCGCGTGCTCGAGGCGATTGACGGGATGGTCGCGGAGATGGAGCGGGCGATGCGCGCCGCCGATCCGAAGGCCATCGTCTGCATCGTGTCCGACCACGGCTTTGCCGCGACCACGAAGGAGACGCACCTCAATGCGGCGCTGGTCGAGGCCGGTCTCATCCGCCTGACGCCGCCGCGGCCGTCGGCGCCCCAGTCGATTGCCGACTGGGACGCGGTCGCCTGGAACTCTGGAGGGTCGGCGGCGATCATGCTGAAGAACGCCGGCGATCGAGCCGTGGCCGCGAAGGTCGAGCAGCTCCTCCGCACGCTCGCCTCGGACAAGGCGAACGGCATCGCCGCGATCCTCGATCCCGCGAAGATTGCCGAGATGGGTGGGACGGCGGGGCCGGCCTTCGTCGTCGACTTCCGTCCCGGCTACGCGGCCGGCGGCGCGCTGACTGGGCCTGTCGTCCGCGACCGCACGACGACGGGCGGCGCGCACGGGTATGCGCCGACGCACCCGGAACTGCTGGCGTCGTTCTTCATCGCCGGCCCCGGCATTGCGGCGGGAAAGAACCTGGGCGAGATCGACATGCGCGCCATCGCTCCGACCCTCGCTCGCGTGATGGGCGTGCCGCTTCCGACTGCCGACCTGAAACCGCTGGACGTCCTGGACGGCGCCCCTCGGCGGTGAGGGCGTGAGAAAAACCTGCGCTGTCAGTCCTTTCGGAGAGTCGCGATTGGATCGATGCGAGCGGCGCGGAGGGCGGGAACGGACACGGCCAGCGCGCACGACGTGACGATGACCAGCAGGCTGCCGGCATAGGCCACGGGATCGAAGACATCGATGTCGCCGCTGATCTCCGCGGCGATCGGGGTCGTCGTCAGCGCGATGGCCACCGCCGCGGCCAGACCGCCGCCGAGGGCAAGGCCGATACCGACCGGGCGGAACGACTGGGACAGGATCAACCGCACCACGTTGCGCGTCCCCGCGCCGAGCGCCATGCGCACGCCGATCTCCTTCGTCTGCTGCTCCACGACGTAGGACAGCACGCTGAAAACGCCGGACACGGTCAAGGCGAGTGCGAGTCCTCCCAGGACGACCGCGGCCCAAAAACCCATCTGCAGCAGGTAGGTCTGCATGCTGGCCATCGTCTGGTAGGTGAGGATCATGATCGGGGCGGGATCGATCCGCGCGAGGCGTTCCAACAGCGCCTGGCGGACCTGCTCCGGGTTGCCGCGCACGCGCAGCACCAGCGCGTGATTCGGGCTGTCCACGCCGGCCGGAAGGTACACGCTCCGGACCGTGTCCTGATCGGCCCCGGATGCGGGCGCCGACTCACGGACGACGCCGACGACCGTGAAGGGGCCGGATGGCATCGGTCGGGCATCCCCGGATGCCGACTGCGGCACCTCGACGCGAACGAGCTGACCGACGGCGTCCCCATTGGGCCAGAACCGACGCGCGATGGTCTCGGAGACGATCACGACCCCCGCCTCCACGCGTTCCGTTGCCCGGAAGCCGCGCCCGTGTACCAGGTCGATGCCAAGGGTCTCGAAATAGTCGGACGATACGGACTCCCGCTGCACCGGCAACACGGTCGGTCCCGCGGGCTCCGCAGGCCCGAATGGGCTGATCGTTCCACGCCTCGTCTGCTGCGACGCGATGTTCGCCACCAACGGATCGGCCGTCAGCGCCTGGAGCAGCACGGCGCGCCGCGGTGCGTCGCCGAACATCACGCGCAGCGTGTCGCTCGTCCGGATCCCCGGATCCCTCGTCGCGGCGGCGACGGCCCCGCGGAGGAAAATGCCGGCACAGATCAACAGCAGCGCCGAGGCGCCCACCTGGACCGCGATCAACGCATGCCGCGCGCCTCGCGGGCGAGCTCCGCGTGTCACCTCGCCGCGCATCGTCGGCACGAGATCGACGCGGGTCGCCTGCAGGGCCGGGGCGAGCCCGAAGAACACCGTCGACACGATCGCACCTGCCACCAGGAACGCCGCCACTCGCCAGTCCGAGCTTGGGGCGTCAAGGTTGAAGATGCTGATCAACTGGGCGATGTCCGGCGGAAGCGTGGTGACCACCGCGTAGAGTGCACCGTCCATGAACAGCCGCGCGATCACGACGCTGCACACTGCCGCCGCCAGCGAAAGTATCAGGCTCTCCGTGAGCAACTGTCGGATGATGCGCGTCCGCGACGCGCCCAGCGACAGCCGGATCCCGATCTCCCGCTGACGCGAGACGCCCCGCGCGAGCAGCAGGTTCGCGACGTTGGCGCAGCCGATCAGCAGGATCAGCCCGAACGCGAAGAACAGCGGGGCGAACAGGAGGTCGAACCCGTCGCGCGGCAAGGTGCCCTGGCGCGGGGTCAGCCACGCCTTGATCGGACGCCCCGGTGTTGTGAACTCGACGCGGCCCGAGGCCCATGCGGAGAGGGCGGCGCCCGCGGCGTCCCGCGACAGCCCCGGGGTCAGCCGTCCGATCACCTCAATCGTGTGCGGCTGTTCCGGGCCGGCCTGCGCATCGGCGAGCGGCGCGTCCATGGCCAAGGGTGCCCAATAGTCCGGCGGTGTGATGCCGAGGCCGCGAAAGCCGTCGGGCATGACGCCGACAATCTCGTACGGCGCACTATTGATCAGTACGCGGCGGCCGATCACGCCCGGATCGCCCCGGAACAGCTTGTGCCAGCCGGCATGACTCAGGGCAATCACCGGCCGGCCGGCAAACCGCTCGTCATCCTCCGGGAGCAGCGGTCTTCCGAGGGCAGCCTGGACCCCCAGCGCCTGGAAGAAGTTGCCGCTCACGAAAACCTGTCGCGCGAACCGACCCTCGAAGTAGGCGGGCCCGCCGGTGTCCAGGATCGCGACGGTCTCGGCAAAGACGCTGGTCTCGCGGCGCAGCGCCTCGTAGTCGGACCGCGCGAGCGACAGGGTTTCATCCGTGTCGGCGCCTGTCCATCGCTGCAGCGTCACGGCAAACAGTTCGCCCGGACTTCGCACGGCATCGGCGCGCAGCAACAAGAGGTTGTAGACGGTGAAAACGACAGCGACCAGCCCGAGGCCGAGAGCCACGGTGGCGACGATGGTGAGCGCGGCGAGTGGCGCGCGACGAAACGCGCGGACGGCGTAGAGGATGTCGCGTGACAGGGTGTCGAAGAACCCGATGCCGCGCGCCTCGCGATGCTGCTCGCGAGCCAGCGTCACACTGCCGAGGTCGATCCGCGCCCGGCGACTCGCGTCCTCCTCGGACCGCCCCTGTCGCATGTAGTCGGCCGTGGCCGCCTCGAGATGCGACGCCAGTTCGTCGTCGAACTCCCGGTCGCGCGCACGCCAGTCGATCATCGCCAGCACGCGCCGGACGAACTCGGGCAGCCTGTTCGTCACGCGTCGCCTTCCGACGCCGCAAACACGCGGCCCATGACGCCACTCAAACGCTGCCAGTACTCGGCTTGCGACTGCAGCGCCCGCTGTCCGGCCTTGGTGATGGCGTAGAACTTCGCGCGCCGGTTGTTGTCCGACGTCCCCCAGGCCGCCCGGATCCAGCCGCGGTTCTGCAACCGCACGAGCGCGGCGTAGATGGTTCCCTGATTGAGCAACACGGCATGGCCGCTCACCTGCTCGATCCGGCGGGCGACACCGTACCCGTGCATCTCGCCCATCGTGTGCAACGTGTGCAGCACCATGACGTCGAGCGTGCCTTGAAGCAGGTCGAGCTTGGGCTCCTGTGTCATTGCCACATGAGCGTATCACCACTCATGTGTGGTGGCCACATGAGCCCCTTCCTTCGCATCGCGCTCCATCGCCGTCGCGAGTGCGGTGGCGAACGTGAGCCACGCGGCAAACTCCGAGGCGTCGAGTCGCCGTTGCGGTGAGACGCAGAGGACGTCGAGGTTCGTCTCGATCAGCGCAGTCGGGCCCGCGGCAATCACCCGCTCCGCCCCCGCGCCACGGCGCAGCGTGCCCTCGACGGTGACGAGGACCACTGTCCAGCGCGGCCCGTGGCGGCTTGGCATGTCGAACAGGCGGATCGGCAGGCCGTCCGACAGTCCTTCCACGACATTCGACAGCAGCACCGCCCGGCGCACCTGTTCGATGCGCGTGTACGGAGCGCGCGCGTCGCTCGGTATGGTGCCGGCGAACTGCAGATGCTGCGCCGCCGCAAAATCCCGGAACGCCCGGCGGCGCTGCAGCGCCCGCCCGGTCCGCACCGCGGCCAGCAGCCAGAGCGGCGACGTGAGCGCGAACATGCCAAGCCACGATTCGGCGGCGCGCCCGACGATGGCGGTGATCGCGTCCAGGACGCTATCCATGTGGGCGCAGCCTCCGCTGCCGGCTTTCCGGAGCCTCGCCGCGATCGGAGCCGGGCCGGCTACTCGTCGCGCAGCACACGGTTCGGGTCGAGCGTCAGCACGCGCCGCATCGGCACCCACGCCGCTGACATCGCCGCGGCCAGCATGAGGGCCGCGATGCCGGCGAGCACGGCAGGTTCCGGGGCCGTCATCTCCCAGAACATGCTGTTCAGGACCTTGCCCAACCCGATTCCGCCGACGACGCCGAGCACCACACCGAGCACGACGGGCCGGAGGGACTGGGTCAGCAGCATGCGCACGACCTGGCGGGGCTGGGCGCCGAGGGCCATGCGGATGCCCATCTCCGTGGCTCGCTGGCCGACGACCCACGACATGACTCCGTAGACGCCGACCATCGCGAGCAGGACGGCCAACGTGCCGAACACCGCGAAGAGCGAGGTCAGGAAGCGGGCGCTCGTCACCGACGGCGAGCGTGCGATCTGGTCTTCCATCGTCACGAAGCCGTGGGCGGTCTGGTCCTTGTCGACGTCCGCGACTGCTTCGTTGATCGATCGGACCAGCAGGAGCGGGTCGCCCGCCGAGCGGACGAGGAGGACTTTGCGGGTGTGAATCCACTGATCCTCGCTGCCGTACTCGCGGAGGTGCTGGCGGAACGGCACGTAGACGACCGCGGGAGTCTGGGTGAAGTAGGCAGGGTAGCCGACGTCGGCGACGACACCGACGATCTGGCGTGGCTGCGGCTCCTCCATCGTGCCCGGCTGGCCTCCCCACCCAATCGAGGCACGGATCACCTGTCCGATGGGGTTCTTCCCCGGGAAATGGCGATCCGCAAAGGTCTTGTTGATTACGGCCACCCAGGGGGCGCCAGCCACGTCCCGCGATTCGATGCCGCGGCCGCGCAACACCTCTACGCCAAGCGTCTCCAACGCCTGCGCATCGACCTCCGCGAAGTCGGCCATCACCCGGCTCTCCTTCGGTGCCGGTCGCTCGCCGAGCGTGACGTAGTGCATCCACACGTCCATCGGCAGGCGGCTGATGACGCCAGCCAGGGTGACGCCCGGCAGGGCCCGCACGCGCTCGAGGAGCCGGTCGTAGAACACCTCGGCCTGCGGAGTCACGAGGTTCGTGTCGTGCGGGGTCTTGCTGAAGTACCTGGGGCCTCCGAGCAGGATGTCGGCCGTCAGCAGCCGGTTGGGATCGAAGCCTGGCAGCCTCCGCTGCTCGGCCAGGAGCCCGCGCAGCATGAGGCCCGCGCCGACCAGCAAGACCATCGAGAGTGAGACCTCGACCACCAGCAGCGCGACGCTCCCGCGTGCTCGTCCGCCGCCGCCCGTCCTCCCTCCGTCCTTGAGTGCGTCGTTCAGGTCGACACGCGACGCGCGCAACGCGGGAAGCAGTCCGAACAGCGCGCTCGACAGCACCGAGATGGCGAGTGCGAAGCCGAGGACGCGCGCATCGATGGAGACGTGGCGCAGGAACGTGGGGAACTCCTCAGAGACGAGCAGGGGATAGAGCCTGGTGCCGACCGCCGCCAGTCCGATGCCACAGGCGCCGCCCACCAGCGACAGCAGCAGGTTCTCGGTCACGAGCTGCTTCATCAGCCGCCCGCGGCTGGCTCCCGTCGCCGCCCGCAGGGCCAGTTCCTTCTGCCTCCCAGCCCCGGCAACCAGCAGCAGGTTGGCGACGTTCGCGCAGCCGATGAGCAGGACGAAGCCGACGGTTCCGACGAGGAAGGTGAGCACGCGCTCGGTTCCGCCAAACAGCGCCTCGCGAATCGGCACTACGCTCGCCCCCAGCTTCCCCGATTTCTCTCCGCGCGCTTCGACCAGTTGTCGGCTGATGGCCGCCGCTTCAGCCGCGGCCCTTTCGGGCGTGACACCCGGTTTCAGACGGCCGACGGCCGTCATCCACCGTGCGTACGGGATCTTCCGGAGGTCGCTTGCCGCCCAGAAGGCGACATCCTCCAACCCGGGCGTCAGCACGAATCCGCGTGGCATCACGCCGATGACGATCCTCGGCTCCCCGTCGACGCGGACTGTCCTTCCAATGGCGTCCGCGGCGCGATTGAATTGCCGCTGCCACATGTCGTCACTGATGACGATGCCGCGGGCTTCCTTTTCCTTCACGACGTCGTTGAAATCATCGAGCCGGTAGGTCCGCCCGAGGGCCGGCGGCACGCCCGTCACCGACAGCCCGTTCACGTCGACCGGTGACTGCAACACACGGACCGTCTCACCGGCCCCGGAGAGGGTGACCGGAATTCCGGCGGGCTGGTGCAACCCCAGGGCCTCGAAGGATCGGCCGCTGGCGAGAAGCGCCTGGACGACGTCGTAGGTCGGGGGTTGCTCGGCGGGGCCGTCGTCGACCTGCGTGTTGGACAACACGACGACGCGGTCCTCGTCGGCGAACCCGAACTCGTAGTGCGCCACGCCGCTGAGCAGGCTGTACATCGTCGTGGTGGAGCCGATGCCGAGCCCGAGCGACAGGCCAGCGACGATGATGAGGGTCGGGTGCCGCGTCCACAGGCGCAGCGCGAAACGAAGATCGGACAGCTCGAGCACGATCTCCTCCTGCAAGGAACATCGGCCGGCGCATCGCGCCGCAGCGTGGGGGACCTGGAGTATACCGCCGGCTCGGCCGGGATCCAGGCCCGCACGCCGAGCGCCGGGATGCATCGCCCGTCGAATGCCGCGACACTTGCACCACGGGCTGCTAGGTCGCCACTGCGGCTACCAGATGCCGGGCAGGAGCCGATAGCGGACGCGCGCGGCGTACTCGCGATAGCCGGGCAGGTGTGCCGTCAGGAATCGGTCCTCGCCCAACACGCGCAAGAACCCGAAAGTCATGATCACGCTGCCAGGCAGAAACGCCCACCACGAGCCGAGCGCCAGCGGCATCGTTGCCCAGGCGAGCAACATGCCGACGTAGCCGGGATGCCGCACGAGCGCGTAGGGACCGCTGTCGATGACGTGATGACCGCGCTCCTCCTGGATGCGAACCACAGACGAGAAGAACCGGTTCACCGACATTGCATAGACGAACATCCCGATCCCGCCGACGAAGGTGATGAGCCCGGCGATGCGCCAGCCGGCTCGCATGGCCGCCGACAGGTGCCACCGCCCGCTGTCGAGGAGCGCGAAGACGATCGCGGCGAAGGCAATCCCGCGCACCCAGCGCAGCGCCACACCATCGAGGCCGGGGCTCGGCGGATGATAGCGCTCGCGCGCGAGCTCGGGGCTGATGGTGTGGACGGCATAGAACGCCACGGCCGAGCAGCCGGCTGCAAGCGCCCACAGATAGGCCGAGCGGATGTCGGCGGCAATGACCATGGGGATTGCCGCGGCCAGCAGGCTGAAGAAGCCCCAGCGGACGAGCTTCCTGCCTTCGCTGATGGGAAGGGATGGGGTGGGGAGGACCGGTGACGCGACGGAGGCCATTTCTCGTTACTCCTTATAGGTCAAGTAATTTTGACTAGTCAAAATTAATATTTTACCAACAGGAAGTCAAGCCAGCCTGGCCGAACCTGGGCAGGCCCCTTTGGGGGGAGCGTGCCGACGTCGGTGGCGCGGGTTCGTGCTCGCCCGAGGGTCGGCGTCGTGACACGGTAGACGCATGACCGAGCCGGAGCAGTTGGCGGGGTACGACGAGGTTGGAACAGACCGGGCGCCGGACCCGCCGGCGGTCGACGGCCTCGCCGGGGCGCCGCCTGCCGCGTCTTCGCCGGAGCTCAAGACGCTGGCGGCCGTCGCGGTCGGCGCGGTGGTCGTCGCGACGCTCTACGTCGCTCAGGACATCCTCATCCCCAACACGCTGGCCGTGATGCTCTCCTTCGTCCTCTCGCCGCTCGTCGGCGTCCTGCGGCGGATCGGGCTGTGGAGGGCTCCTGCGGTCGGGCTGAGCGTGCTCGTCGCCTTGGGCGCCTTCGGGCTGCTCGGGACGCTGCTCGGGAATCAGGCGGCCACCCTGGCGGCCGGTATTCCGCAGTACGTCGAGACCGTCCAGAGCAAGGTGCAGAGCATCCAGGCTCTAGCCACCGCACGCATGGCCGCCATCTCGGGCCTCTTCGGCGGAGACACGCCCGCGACGACGCCGGTCGCGCCCCCAGCCGTCCGGCCGCGCGGGGCAAGGACCGATGCGCCCCTGCCCGGTGCCGGCACCCCGCAACAGCCGCTCATGGTCGAACTCGCCGTGCCAAAGTCCTCCGCGCTGATGTTCGCTCGCGCCATCATCGAGCCGGTCCTGCGCCCCCTCGAGACCACCGTCGTGGTCTTGATCGTCGCGATCTTCATCCTGATGCAGCGGGAGGATCTGCGCGACAGGTTCATCCGCCTCTTTGGTGCGACCGATCTGCACCGGACGACGATCGCGATCGACGATGCGGGCCATCGTCTCAGCCGCTATTTCGTGTCCCAGTTGGCCGTGAACGCCTGTTTCGGTGTAGTGATCGGCGTCGGGCTCTGGCTGATCGGCATACCGTCCGCGGCGCTCTGGGGCGTGTTGGCCGGCCTGCTCCGGTTCGTGCCCTACGTCGGGCCACTGCTGGCGGCGGTGTTCCCGCTGACGCTCGCGGCCGGCGTCGACGCCGGGTGGTCGCCGACCATCTACGTGGCGCTGCTGTTCGTGATCGTCGAACCTCTCACCGGGTATGTGGTCGAGCCGCTGCTCTACGGCCACTCGACCGGACTGTCTCCCATGTCGGTGATCGTCGCGGCGGTGTTCTGGACCTGGATGTGGGGGCCGGTGGGACTGATCCTCTCCACGCCCCTGACCCTCTGCCTGGTCGTCATCGGGCGGCATGTCAAGGCGCTCGAGTTCTTCGACGTCCTGCTCGGCGACCGACCCGCCCTGTCCGAAGTGAATCGCTTCTACCAGCGCATGCTGGCCAATGACCCGGACGAGGCGCTCGATCAGGCGGAGAAGATGCTCGGGGATCGGTCGCTCGTCGATTATTACGACGGCGTGGTGCTGCCAGGGCTCGAGCTCGCGGCCGTGGACGAGGCCCGCGGCACGATCAGCCGCCGGCGTGCCGCGGAGATGAGCCGCTTCATCCTCGGCATCATCCGCGAGCTGGAGGAGCATGTCGATGCGAAGGGCACCGCACCGTCGACGCAGTCGCCGATCCCACAGCCTGTCACCGGACTCGTCGCCTGCGTCGCCGGCCGCGGCGCGTTCGACGAGGTGGTATCGGCGATGCTGGCGCAGTTGCTGGGCCGGCAAGGGGTTACGGCGCGACGAATCCCGGGCGCGTCCGTCTCGCGTGAGGCGATCGCGGCGCTCGATCTCTCCGGGGTGCCGGTCATCGCCGTCTCCTGTCTGGAACTGGGGGGAGCCCCCGCGCACCTGCGCTTCCTGCTCCGCCGGCTTCGCCACCGCGCACCCCATGCCACGCTGATCGCCGGCCTGTGGGCCCAGGACGATGCGATGTTGACCGACCCACAGGCGCAGACAGCGCTGGGGAGCGATCGCTACGTCGGATCTTTGCGCGACGCCGTCGACGCGTCGTTGGCGGCACTGCGCGAGGGATCGGCGGCGCGCTAGTGTCCTGTCCGCGTAATTCGCAACATAACTCCCGGGCGGGGCATCCCGCCTGGCGGCGTTGCTCATCGCTCACTTATGCCCCATAAGCTCGCTCTTCGCGCCTGGCCAGCCGGGCGCCGCGCTCCGGGACTTATTGC